>JAWLDZ010000091.1:7042-8552 GCA_041686355.1 Spirochaetaceae bacterium | reverse complement strand
CTTGCAATTCACCTCTCCCAGCCATCCGACCAGCTGCACCCGTGGACGGGCCTGGTGCTTCCGGGGGCGGCGCAATACAAAAGCGTGCAAATTCTGGACTCGCAGGAAAGGAACATACCCTTTACCAGCCGCACCGCCCAGGGCAAAATGTATCTGAGCCTGCAGCCTTAAACCAAATCACCGACTTGGATCGCCTTCCCCTTATCCTCGATGCTGTTAGTCAATGAAATTACAACTGCAAAAGAGTGACTAATTGAATCGAGCCACAGGGTCTTGGGGGTCATCCTTGCCCCCGTCCTTGCCTCCGTCCTTGGCCGGCTGTCCATCCACCACGCCTGACTCCTCCTTCCAGCCGCCCCCAAGTACGGCGCGGCAGGGACTCAACTGGGGGCTCGACGCAAGCTGTCGGGTCGACTATCATTAAAGGGACCACAAAAGGAAGGCTTATGAAACTATATGGAAAGACAGCGCTGATAACCGGCGGAGCTAAGGGCATCGGCTATGCAACTGCCCTGCGGCTGGCAGATGCCGGCTGCTCACTGATGCTCTGGGACATTGACCAGGAGGCCTTGGCAGAGGCCCAGGCCGAACTGACCGCCCGAGCTGCACTGCAAACCGCATCGCACACCGCGTCGCACCGCGAGCCCCAAGCCGGCGCGGCCGTGATTCACATCGACACCTGCGATGTCGGCGACCCGGAAGCCGTGGCAGCCGCTGCCGACAGAGCCCGCAGCGCCCTGGGACGCATCGACATCCTGATCAACAACGCCGGCTACATGGCTCCCGGATATTTTACCGACCAGGATCTCGCCGCCTGGCACCGCACCATCAACATCAACCTCAACGCCGTCCTGAGCCTCACCCACGCCTTCCTGCCGGACATGTACCGCCGCGACTTCGGCCGGGTGATCAACATCTCCTCCGCCGCCGGACTGGTCGGCGTCCCCGGACTTGCCGTCTACAGCGCCGCCAAATGGGCCGTCTTCGGCCTCACCGAAGCGCTCCGCGCCGAAGCCCGCACCCTGGGAAAGGACGTCCGCTACTCCTCGATCCACCCCATGTTCCTTGCCTCAGGGATGTTTGCCGGGGCGGAATTAAATTTTTTTGGAAAAATGCTCTTCCCGAGGGTCAGTGGCCACGACGTAATCGCCAAGGCCATCGTGGAAGACGCCCTAAAAAGAGGAGCCCGCTGCCCGAAACGGCCACGCCGATTACGGCTGGTGCCCCTGCTGCGCGGACTGCTCCCCGACGCCGCCCTCAGCGCCCTCGGCCGGCTAATGGGACTGCACCGCAGCATGGACGGCTGGACCGGCCGCACCTCCAGCGGTACCCCAGATACCAGCCCCGTAGGGCACAGCCCCGCCGCACCCAATAAGGAGGCCGGCAATGACTAATACCCATTCCGCGGACACCCTGTATAATCCGGCCAACGGACAGCCGATCGCCACCATTGTTCGTACCACCTCCGAGGAGGCGGCGGCCGCAGCGGCCGCCGCCCGCAGCGCCCAAG
>JAWLDZ010000091.1:0-6942 GCA_041686355.1 Spirochaetaceae bacterium | reverse complement strand
ATCAGCCTACTGAAAGATGAAGTGGCCGCCCTGCGACAGGGCGACGACACGAGCAGCGATCCAAGCACCGGCCTTAACAGCAGCACCCGCATCGAGCAGGCCAAGCCGGTCAATTACGACTTCGGCTCTCTCACCACCGCCTCGCAGCAGCAAACCGTCCAAAAACACCTCCAGGATGCCCTCCGCCGGGGGGCATCCATTGCCGTTCAAACCCCTGACGAGGCTAAAAGCAGCGAATCCGCCGGTTTGTTCCATCCGGCAATCATCTTGGAAGCAGTGGACCACCACATGGGGCTTATGCGCGAAGAAACCTTCGGCCCCCTTTTAGCGGTGCATAAGGTTAGCAGCCCCGCCGAGGCGATTGAGAAGGCCAACGATTCCGATCTCGGCCTTACCGCTTCGGTCTGGAGCCGCAGCCGTCGGAGGGCACAGGACGTAGCAGCCCAAATTCAGGCCGGGGCCGTTACCATCAACGACCACCTAATGAGCCACGGCATGCCCGAAACCCCCTGGGGAGGGTACAAGAACTCAGCTATCGGCCGAAGCCACGGTACGCCGGGCTTCGAAGAGATGACCCAGCCGAAGGTGGTTATTCACGACTCCCTCGCCGGTGCCGCCCGCAACATCTGGTGGTACCCGCACAGCTCAGAGGTCCTGAAGGGCTTGTCCGGGGCCCTCGAATTCCTCACTTCCCCCAGGTTCAGCAATAAACTGGCCGGGGCCGCCCGTTTAATCCCGCTGTACATCAAGCGCCTGCTAAGCAGACGATAGAGAAACACCCTGCACAGCAAGGTAAAGCACTTGGGGTAAGGTCCAAACTGCCTGTACCTCGATTCCGTTAGTCAATCAAATTACGGCTAAAAACATAGACCTCCGTCATCGGCCCCCTATGGACGGTACTCCCCGCAGATACTTTTCTGCGGCATATAGCGAAAAGTATTAATAATATGATATAGTTTTCTTCCAAATCATAAGGATGAACAATGGCTGGAAAAAAACTACCTGAAAATAAAGAAACAGGAAACAGAATACCTACACACGAACCGCAGGCACCACTGGTAATAACGGCTCGTCATATTAATAAAACCTACGGCGCCCTGCGTGCGGTTAATGATGTAGGCTTTTCGATCCAACGGGGAACCTGTGTAGCCTTTCTCGGTCCAAACGGTGCCGGGAAAACCACGGTAATGAAAATCCTGTATGGAAAGGGTGAACCCGATCCAAGACCTGAAACCTACATCAACGTATTTGGCTATGATCCTCGGGGCGAGCAGCTGGAAATAAAGCAGCTTTCCGGCGTGGTCACCCAGGAAGACAGCCTGGATGAAGAGCTGAATGTGGTCCAAAACCTGCAGGTGTATGCCAGGTTTTATGGAATACGCCGCCATCGCGCGGCCGCTAGAATAGATGAACTGCTTGAGTTTATGGAGCTGGGTGATAAAAAGCGATCCCGTATTAAAGAGCTGTCCGGCGGAATGAAACGCCGGCTGGTCATGGCCCGATCGCTTTTGGGCGAACCCTCGCTGCTCATCCTTGACGAACCAACCACCGGCCTCGACCCACAAGTTCGCCAACTGATTTGGGACCGCCTGCATTTATTAAAACGGACCGGCGTCACCATTCTGCTTACCACCCACTATATGCAGGAAGCAGCCCAGCTGGCCGACGAGATAATAATTATGGACCACGGAAATGTACTCCTGACCGGCCCGCCCCAACAGCTCTTAACCGAACAGATCGAGCCCTTCGTGTTGGAACTCAAAAACAAAAACCGAGCCGCGGATATCGAACCCGGCTTTGGCGACGAGGTGATACGTAAAGAGGAGTATACAGAACGAATTCTCTACTATTCCCACAATAGCGGTATGCTGAACGCCCTGGTTGGAGGGCTCTCACCGGGCGAATACCACGTTCGCCAATCCGACCTTGAAGATCTGTTTCTTAAAACCACCGGGAGGAAGCTGAATGAACTCCAATAAACCTTCGGTTACTTCTCGTTTGTACGCAGTCTGGTACCGCCATGTGCGCGTATATGCCCGAAATATAATCAGCAATGGCCTGCCGCCCTTTTTAGAGCCCCTCGTGTTTCTTGTTGGAATTGGAATGGGATTAGGTGCCTACCTGACAAAAATGGAAGGGGTCCCTTACCTCGAATACCTTGCCACTGGTCTCTTGATGACCACTGCCATGTTCACCTCCGCCTTCGAGTGTTCCTTCGGCACTTTTATTCGCCTTGAATACGAGAAGGCCTATGACGGGATGCTGGCCGCTCCCATAACCGTATGGGACCTGCTTGTAGGCGAGATTCTATGGGCTGGAACCAAGGGCTTTTTCTTTACCCTGGCAGTGTTGTCGGTAATCTACGCCTTTGGTATTCTCCCGGTCGGACTCTCACTTCTGACCCCATTCATCGGTTTTTTTACCGGAACCATGTTTGCTGCCCTATCCCTGTTGGTTACCAGCTTTGTAAAAAACATCAACCACTTTAACTTCTATTTCTCCGGCTTCATATCGCCCATGTTCTTTTTTGCCGGAGTAGTCTTCCCGGTCAGCAATCTGCCGAAAATAGTCCGCCCCATCTCCGAGGCTCTCCCCCTCACCCATGCGGTAAGGCTAACCCGAGCCCTCAGCTTTCCTGGAGAAATACCCCTGCTGTGGGCCGATGTGGCTTACATTCTGCTGTTCACCCTCTTAATCGGCCTGGCCGGGGTCCGCCGCCTCAAACGCCGGCTGATCGACTGAACCCACTATACCGCATGCACTATACTAAGTTTGATAGACTGAGATATCTATCCTGTTGGTGAAAAGACTGTTACTCCAACCTAACATTATACGGTTTTATGTCGGTAATATCGTGACCTCAACACTCCGGCTTCTCCGCGGTCCATCGAACTCACAGAAGAAGATATTCTGCCAGGTCGACAGCCCCATCTTACCGTCTATAATCGGAATAGTTTCACTGGGGCCTACAAGGCCGGCTTTCAAATGCGAGTCGCCGTTCCCGTCCTGACGGTCGTGCTGCCACACACCATTCGGTATCAATTTACGGAGCAGCGAGATTACATCGCTCTGCACGCTCTCGTCCCAGTTCTCCTGAATCATGATACCGGCAGTCGCCCCCTGGGCATACACATTCACAATCCCAGAGGTAACACCGCTCTTCTCCACCGCAGCTTCCACCTGTGAAGTGATGTCATAGAGACCCTCTCTGCTAGTTGTCTTTAAAGTAATGGTCATTTTCTCGTCCAGTTATACGAAGCTTGGTGCTGAATCATAACTATCTTTCGATTAAATAACAAATTAGTACCCCTCAAAAAAAATTGGTTCTATAATTGTATTTTAGACAACAATATAATTATAGGCAAACACCAATGTTCCTAGAACAGATTTGACAGATGGGCTATAACAGTTTACTAATATAGTAATATTCTCCCTATCCCTCATCTAAACAAGGAGGCCTTTATGCCCGCCATTCGAGTGTTAATATCAGAAACCTACGATCCCTGGTTCAACCTCGCCACCGAGAACTATATCTTCCAGGAAATGGAACCCGACCACCACATCCTGTTTCTGTGGCGCAATGATAATACAGTAGTTATCGGTCGATATCAAAACCCCTGGGTAGAATGCAATGTGTCCAACATGGAACGGGATGAGGTAAAGCTGGCCCGACGGCAGAGCGGCGGCGGGGCCGTCTACCACGACCTCGGCAACACCAACTTCACCTTTATGTCGAGCCGCGAAAACTACAGTAAAGAGCGCAATACCGACATCATCGTTCGCGCCATAAAGCGCTTCAATATCCAGGCCGCTGCCTCCGGACGCAACGACATCACGGTAGACGAAAAAAAAATCTCCGGCAGTGCCTTCAAACTCGGCAGCGACCGCGCCTTTCACCATGGAACCCTGCTGATTGATGCAGACCTATCAAAAATATCGAACTACCTCACCCCGGATAAAAAAAAGCTGCAGTCCAAGGGAATCAAGTCGGTAAAATCGAGGGTGGCAAACCTGACCGATTTTAATCCTTCCATCAATCATGAGAAGCTGTGTGAGGCGATAATTGAGGAGTTTTTTGAAACTTATGGTGAAAAATGCGCGGTGGAGGTACTCGACCACGAGCAGCTGAAGGAAATACCCCACCTTCAGGACTATTTTGACCAAATGAGCGACTGGAACTGGCGCTTTGGTAAAACCCCCGATTTTGCCCACCATATGGCCGAACGCTTCGATTGGGGCCGGATGGAAGTGTACATTGACACCAAAGCGGGAAAAATCAAGGATGTGAAAATATACTCCGACAGCCTTGTTCCGGAGATGGTGGAGATGCTGATGGCCGATTTGGAGGGAGTCCACTACGATCCTGCATCAGTTCAAAAAGCTCTCCAAGGAACAGCAGAAAGACTTCCGCAGAACTCAGAGCAAATTGCACAGTTCAGCGACTGGCTCAAGGAAGAACTAAGTTGAGTATGGACCATTCACAACTATTGCTCTACAATAAAATTGATGGGTACAAAGCGTGTTCTGTATGCGGAGGATGAACTCACCAATCGAAAGCTCATTCAAATCCGTTTACAAGAAGAGGGAATCGAGTGTGATACAGTGGAAGACGGCGATGAAGCACTAAAACTGTTCACTTCGGGGGTGTATGATCTGGTGATCCTGGATAATTACATGCCCATCAAAAATGGAGACGAAGTGGCCAAGGAAATCCGCAAAGTCAATCCTTCAATCCCGATAATCGGCATTACCAGCGATGATGGATCCGCAGGTTATTTGCGCTCTTGCGGCTTTAATGAGGTAATAATTAAACCGCTGAAAGGCTATGCATCCATTGTCAGAATCCTTAACTATTTGAGAGAAGACGTATGAAAATTAACTTAACATATCCAAAGATTACCCTGCTTATGGGCATCTTAGCTGCGATCCTGATGTTTTTGCTGATCGGCTGTGCGGGAATTGCCGCTCCGCAGCAGGAAACCCCGCAGGAGGAATCCTCGCCCGGTGACGCCCCGGCCCAAGAAAACCAAGAAGGCCAAGAGGAACAAGGCGACCAGGACAGCCAAGAAAGCCGGTCTCAACAGTCCGCCTCTCCCCAAGACCCTTCCGAGTTCGTATACGCCATAGAGCCGCCAAAAATCAGTCTCGATCCAATTCACACCTTTACCTCAACCGAGGCTCAGGTATATACCGCCCTGTACGAAGGCTTGGTTTCCTATCACCCCTTCAACCTGGAACCTATGCCGGCCCTCGCAGAACGCTGGGAAGTATCCTCCGATGGGAGGGTATACACATTTTTTATCAGGGAAGATGCCCAGTATTCAAACGGCGATCCGATTCTTGCCGAACACCTGCAAGCCTCCTGGCTGACTCTGATCGACCCGCAAGAGCAGGCCGAATATAGTTCCCTGCTGGATATTGTCAAAAATGCCCGGGATTATCGCAACGGACGTATAGAAGATCCCGAAGAAGTAGGAATCAGGGCGAAGGAGGACCGGGTCTTAGAGGTAGAACTCGAGCAGCAGGCCACTCACTTTCTTCGGATTCTCTGCCACCACAGTTTTGCCCCGGTTCACCCCTCCATGCTAGAAGACATACCCTCGGACTCTCCCACCGAGCTCATTTCCAACGGCCCCTATTATATCGATGAGGCCGGCGATGATTACCTGCTGCTAAAGCGTAACCAGCTCTACTGGGATGAAGAATCCGTACGAATTGAAAACCTGAAAATTGTCTACCGAGACGATCCTCAAAAGATTACCACCGAGTTTAACAAGGGCAATATCCAATGGGTCGATGCGAACCTAAACATTGACAACCTGAATAACCAAGATGCCGTGGTGGTAAATCCGCTTTTTGCTACTTCCTACTTTTTCTTCTCCACAGAAAAGCAGGAGTTTGCCGACCCCGGCATCCGCCGGGCTCTGGCACTGCTGTTCCCCTGGGATGAAATCCGCTCTTCCGAGTATATGCATCTGCCCACCACCAGCCTGGTGCCCCAAATCGGCAGCTATCCGGAGGTAGATGGTATAGCATCCCAGGATATCGAAGAAGCTCTGCGGTTGCTCGATGAATACGGTTACCCTCAGGGTGAAGGACTGCCCACTATACAGATTGTACTGCCGGCAGGGGAAGAATCCCTGCGAATCGGGGAGCACATGAAAACGGCCATAGAGTCGCATCTAAACATCGAAGCTGAAATCCAGCAGCACTCCTTCCATGAATACTACGATGTGCTCAAACAGGAGCCCTTTACTATCGGAACCCTGACCTGGATTGGCGACTTCGCCGATCCCTTAACCTTCCTGCAGATGTGGACTTCAGACAGCAGTCTAAACCTCGCCGCCTTTCGCAGTCAGGAGTATGACAAGCTGATTGACGAGGCAATGAAGGAGGAGCAGGAGAACCGTTTTGAAACCTTGGCCGAAGCGGAAGAATATCTGCTTGAGGGGGCAATTGTGATGCCGGTAAAGAATTCACCGGCCTTTAATGTAATCGATCTGGAACATGTGGAAGGATGGTTTCCGAATCCTCTGGATATTCACCCCTTCAAATACCTTGGCTATGCCCAGCCGACTCTGCCTGAAGGTCTGGTGATGGGGCCTATCCCCGAGATACACGGCCGTATAGCCGGCAATAGTCCCGTAAGCGTCCGCTCATACCGCCGTTAAAGGCCTCTGCCCGCACCCTCCAGCTCCAGTTTCCTCCCACCGTGCCCGGGGTGTTCATTCGGGCTTCCGCCGGAAGGACCAATGGATCCTGAAACGGAACTATAGCAATGCGGGCCGATGACATAAAAATACTGCGCATCAAGTCCCAGACTATCTCCTGCCCCGAACTGCCGGCATAGCGGCGAATAAGCTCCCGCAGCTCCGCAGATTGGCTTTCAAACCAGCCGCGGCTAGTGTCGTTATCGTGGGTACCGGTATAAGCCACATAATT
>JAWLDZ010000090.1:2294-8588 GCA_041686355.1 Spirochaetaceae bacterium | reverse complement strand
CTATGCTATAATATATCAGTTGTTCGGGCTCATTAAAAATCATTCTATTTTCGGTTTGATGCTGTTTTAGTACTGGTGCAGCAGAGTACAGGACTTTGACCCGGACGGTAGAATCCGTTTTGTACTTACTTTAGAAGGAGTCTTCCGTGAAAAAAAAGATAGTTGTTTTTGCCACCAGCTTTCAAGACGAGCTGCTGACCCACCCCGCCGGGGAGGGAGAACCGGCTCGGCAGCTGCGGCAGGCCGCCGAACGCAACTCTTTAGAGTTGGAGTTTAGGTGCGACCGTAATCCGGGAACCCCGCCCACTACCGACGAGCTAAAAGATGTAGTAGCACTAATTGCCGACCTCGAAAAGTGGGACCGAGGGCTGCTTGAGCAGGTCGGCCGAGCAAAGGGTGGCGACTTGGGCCTGCTGGCTCGTTACGGTATCGGATACAACAGCATTGATATAGCTGCAGCCCGCGAAGCGGGTATCCATGTTAGCAACACTCCCGGGGCCAGCGCCCAGCCGACCGCCGAATGGGCCGTCTCAACCCTGCTGGATATTGCCGGCCGCCGGATTCCCCACCACGCCCGAGCCGGAAAGGGGCTCACCAAGACCGGCCCCTCCCGACTGGACATAAGCGGAAAAACCCTGGGAATAATCGGGACGGGAAACATAGGAAAACAAGCCGCCGCCATGCTGAGCGGGTTCGGCCTCAAGCTGCTTGCAGCCGATCTGTACCCTGACCATGAATGGGCCGGGGCTCACGGCGTAGAGTACACAGATATCGGAAGCTTGTGCGAACAGGCCGACTTTATTAGCCTCCACGCCTCCGGCGGCAGCCGGCTAATAGGCGCTGCAGAGATAGGCCGCATGCATCCGACTACCGTACTGATAAACTGTGCCCGGGGTGTGCTGGTAGACAACCGCGCCGTGTACGAGGCAGTTCGCGACGGACGGATTTACGGCTACGGTATTGATGAGGTGTGGGAGCATGCGGATATGCCCCTTAGCTCCGACTTGAATATTGCCGCCAGCCCGCATGTGGGCTCGGATACCGATTTAGGAAAGCTGCGGATGCAGCAGCTTTCAGCCCAAGCGGTTATCGACTATGTCGACGGCAGAGAGCCTCAGTACATTGTCAACAAGGAGAGCTGACCTATGAACGCACTCGTACTTAGCAGTTATAACAATCTTGAGTATAAGCAGGTTGAAAAACCGGAGATACAAGCGCATGAGGTATTGATTCGTATTGAAGCCGTGGGTATTTGCGGCAGCGATGTACACGGAATGGACGGCAGCACGGGCAGACGGATTCCTCCGATCATTATGGGACATGAGGCGGCGGGGGTCATTGAACAGGCCGGCTCGCAGGTGGAAGATTTTAATCCCGGTGAACGGGTCACCTTCGACTCCACCCTCTATTGCGGCCACTGCTATTACTGCCGGCAGGGGAAGATTAACTTTTGTGAGAACCGGAGGGTTTTGGGAGTCGCCTGTGACGAGTACGTCCAGCCCGGGGCCTTCGCCGAGTACATCAAAGTCCCTGCTCACATCCTCTACCGGCTGCCGCCGGAGGTGAGTTTTCAAGAGGGAGCGATGGTTGAGCCACTGTCGGTAGCGGTACATGCGGTGGAAATTACCCCCATTTCAATCGGGGACAGCGCAGTGGTGATCGGGGCCGGCGTAATTGGCCTGCTGACCCTGCAGGTACTGCAAAGCTCCGGCTGCAGCCGAGTATATGTGGCCGATATTGATGAGGACCGCCTGAAAATGGCTGCAGAACTCGGAGCGACCGAGACCTTCAACACAAAAACGGTTAAGCTGAACGAGAAGATTGTAGAGCGTACCGGGAAGCTGGGTGTGGATTGCGTTTTTGATGCGGTGGGCTTGTCCGAGACTAGCAACCTGGCCATATATTCGCTTAAAAAGGGCGGCACCGCAACTATTATCGGAAATTTTTCCCCCAAGGCCGAACTGCCTCTGCAGTATCTGGTTACCCGGCAGATCCGACTGCAGGGCTCCAACGCCTCCTCAGGGGAATATCCGGCCTGCATAGAAATGATCAAGAGCGGACATATAGCCCTGGCACCGCTGATCTCCAAGGTAGCCCCCCTTTCGGAGGGGGCAGAGTGGTTTGACAAACTGTACGCCGGCGGATCGGGACTTTTCAAGGTTATTCTGGAACCCTAGCACCTACGCGGGAAAGACCAACACAAGTAAGGAGCAGTATATGAGTAATGCAAATTTTGATTTACATGGGAAAGTAGCCATCGTTACCGGCGCAAGCCGCGGCTTGGGACAATATTTTTCACGTGCCCTGGCAGGGGCAGGAGCAGACTTAGTGATAACCAGCCGCTCCCTCGACAGCCTAAAGGATTTCACCGCCGAAATAGAAGGGATGGGACGCAGAGTCCTGCCCCTGCCCCTCGATGTCCGCGACTTCGACAGTATCCGTAGTATGGTCTCTGAGGCTTATGAGTACTACGGACAAATAGACATCTTGGTAAATAACGCCGGCTGTAATATTCGCAAACCCGCCTTAAAGGTAAGCTGGGATGATTGGAACACTATCCTCGACACCAACCTTCGGGGTCCTTTCTTTGTGGCCCAAGCGGTGGCTGAGAAGATGATTCCCCGGAAATATGGACGCATCATCAACATAGGTTCGGTAACCAGCGTGTTCGGTTACGCCGGCATCACCCCTTACTGCGCCAGCCGCGGGGGAATAAAACAGATGACCATGAGTCTGGCCGACGAATGGGGCGGCGAGGGAATTACGGTCAACTGCCTGGCTCCGGGCTGGTTCAAAACAGAACAAAACAAAGTGCTGTATGAAAACCAGGCATGGGTCGAATACATTAAAGACAGAATTCCAGTGAACCGGCCCGGACGGCCAAACGACCTGGACGGAAGCGTGGTGTTTCTGGCCTCCGACGCCAGTGAATATATAACCGGGCAGTGTATATTAGTAGATGGAGGGATCTCCACCGGAGCAACCAAGGCAACCGTATAAAGGGAACAGCCCCATGGAAATAGTTCGATATACCCTGGAAGAAAAAATTAGAGCGCAGCCGGCAACTTCTGAAGGTCCAAAGAATAGTCAATGGCGGGTTGATTTACAGGGGCTTACCATCCTGGTCTTCGGCGGCGGAGGAAACCTGAGCGAACCATTTTTATATGCCGCCGCCGAGTGCGGAGCCCGAATTGCAATTGCCGATTTTCTGCCGGATGAGAAAGATGCGGCTGATGAACAAAGAGAGCGCATATTAAATATCGCCCGCCGTATAGCCAGGATGTCCGGGTCTGAGGCTTCAGGGCTTGAGGAGACCTTACTTCCGCCGGTTGTCCTTGGGGACGTACGAAACAGTGCGGATATAAAGGGGACCGTAGACCATGTGGCGGAAGAGTTTGGGCGAATCGATATCGGTATTAACTTCGCCGGCATTCACCACCGCCCCTTCGACCTGGTCCGAGAAGAAGCGAAAGACCTCGAACAGACCTTCCGCAATGTAATCGATATCAACCTGAACGGTGCATTCTTGATAACCGCACAGCTCTCGCGCCGAATGGCGACCCAGCGCAGCGGGCATATCATCCACCTGTGCAGCAACGGCAGCCGGGCCTCACTGTACGGCTCCTACGCCTATAACGCCTCGAAACACGGCCTGGAGGGTATAGTCAAAACAGCAGCCGCCCAGCTGGCCCCCTTCGGGGTGCGAGTAAACGGTGTCGCCCCAGGAACAGTCGAGACCACCCTCAACCGATCGCTTCTGCGCAATGATTCCGGTGAGCTGCGCCCCCGCGCTCGCAGCATCCTGGCCCACACCCCAAGCAAAAAGTTCGCTACCCGGGAGGGTGTTGCGGCGACGCTCCTGTCAATGTGCATTCCTCAGCCCCATTTTACGGGGAATGTGCTGTTTGCCGACGACGGCTACAATATAGAAGGCCATTCTTGGCCTGAGGGCAACCAGGCTTTATATGCAGGACAAGATCAACTGGATGCACTTTTTCAGCAAATGGACGACGAATTTCCACAGTCCTAACAATAGGCATCAATTCGCATTGCAACAATTGTCTTTTTGGATTGAAAGTTGTATTTTTACCTGTACTACGGGGGAAAATATGAATAAAGAAATTGAAACGATTGTAAATGATCTTAAAGAAAACTTTGTGCCTGTGCTGCAGGAGCTTTTTGACAACGACCTGCAGGCGGTGATTATGTATGGTTCGGCCGCCAAAGGGACCTATGCGGCCGGAGTCTCGGATGTAAACCTGCTACTGCTTACCGGTAACACCCATCCAGAAGCAATTATGAAGCTTGGAAACCGGGCTAAAAAAATGATCAACAAGCATCGGCTTTCGGTACAGTTTCTTACTGTAAATGAGTTTGAAAACTCGGCCGATGTATTTCCGATGGAGTACCTGGATATACAGAACTCGCATATCCTTGTGTGGGGTTCTGCAGACCTAGGGGTACTCAAAATAGAATCAACCTTCCTGCGCCATCAGGTGGAAGAGCGCCTGAGGGGCAGCGTACACGCACTGCGACAGGCACTGTTTGCCTCCCAGGGCAAAGCCAAGCTGCTCTCGGGGGTTCTAAAAGAGTGGTTTGGTTCGCAAACAGCACTCTTGCGGGCGGTATTACGTCTGGCGGGGACCTCTAGTGTTCCCGAAAACCCGCGGGAACTGGTCGATGCCATTGGTTCAACCTTCAAACTTGACCCGGCCGGCCTTTATCCGCTGGTGCAGCTGCGGGAGGGCGACAAAAGCGGTGACGCGGCCCAAATTGCGGTGCAGACCCTGCAGTTTCTTACCCAGCTGGTACGAAAAGTCGATGCGATGGAGATAAGGAGCAGCTCGTAATGAAAAGCTTTCACAAACAATTTACATTTATAGGCTTGGCTGCTGTTTTGCTCCTGCTCAGTGCGATTCCCATCCTTTCCGCACAGTCAATTCCCGATTACCGCGGCTTTGTGAACGACTTTGCAGGAGTGATAGATTCGGACTCTGCCGGTAAAATTGAAGCGGCGGCCAGGAAGGTGCAGGAGACCACCGGCGCGGAGATTGCGGTGGTAACTATCGATACGGTTGAACCCTATGCCGATGTAGACCAATACTCAATTGAACTGGCCGAACAGTGGCAAGTGGGCCAGGAGGGTGAGGATAACGGAATTATTTTTCTGATGGCCCTGGAAGAGCGACAGGTTCGTATGGAAGTGGGCTACGGTCTTGAGGGAGCAATTCCCGACGGACGGGCCGGTGAGATCCTCGATGAGGCGGTACTGCCCTATTTGAGCCAAGGAGAGTACGGCAAGGGATTTCTGGCAGGCACGGTTGAGGCGGCTCGGGAGATTGCCGATGAGTACAATGTGGAACTGGGGAACCTGGATGCTCCCCCAATGGCAGCGCAGTCCGACGGTTCTGCGGGCAGCGGCGGTAGTGGAACTCCTGGAAGACTGATATTCTTTTTTCTGATCCTCTTCCTCGGTGGAGGACGGATGTTCCTGCCCATGCTTTTGCTAAGCGGGATTACCGGCAGGCGCCACTATCGCGGGGGCTTCGGCTCTTCCGGATTCAATGGATTCGGAGGCAGTGGCGGCGGCTTCGGCGGCTTCGGCGGAGGTGGCTTTGGCGGCGGCGGTGCCAGCCGTGGCTTTTAAGTCCTTTATGATTTCAAAAATTTAGTATTTTCAAATAACGATTCGGAGGAATATTCGGAGGAATAAATGAGTGGTAAAAGCAGAGCAGGCTTAATAATTAGCCTTGCCATAGTGGTGATAATAATAATCAGCCTTTTTTCTTGGTTTATAGGCACCCGTAACCAGATGGTGACACTGGAAGTAAGAATTAATGCCTCCTGGGCTGAGGTGGATAACCAGCTGCAACGGCGCAGCGATCTAATACCGAACCTGGTAGAAACGGTAAAGGGTTTTGCCTCGCAGGAGAGTGAAGTCTTTACCAACATCGCCGACGCACGGGCCAAACTGGCGGGTGCCGAAGGGGTAGAGGAGACAGCCGAGGGCTATAACGAGATGCAGGGGGCCCTTAGCCGGCTGCTGGTGATAGTTGAAAATTATCCCGAGCTTAAGTCGAACGAGAACTTTATTCGCCTGCAGGATGAACTGGCCGGAACTGAAAACCGGATTGCCGTAGCCCGTAAGCGATACAATGAGGCGGTTGAGCAGTTTAACCGGCGAATACGGATGTTCCCCGGTTCGATTATCGCCACTATGATGGGAATGGAAAAACAGCCATACTTTGAGATTGAGGAGAGTGCCCGAGAGGTTCCCGAGGTAGATTTCGACTC
>JAWLDZ010000090.1:0-2194 GCA_041686355.1 Spirochaetaceae bacterium | reverse complement strand
CTCAAATCGTAGCCTAATGACCTTATCGAGGATTTTGCCAGCTTAAGTGCCGATAAAATTTGTTCGTAGATCTGCTCGGCTTGCTCGACACCCTCCTCCGAGCCTTTAGCTCCTTCAGAGCCTTCGGAACCCTCTGAAAAGGAGGCTTGGAGCTCCTCCGTCAGAGAGACTAACCGCTTGTAGTGTTCACAAAAGGCAATAAAGTTATCGTAGTCAGCCAGATCGGACTTTGATGTTGTCTCTATCCACTGGCTGAGCCAGGTTTTAGTCAGATCAGGTGGCAGCTCGCTGCGATTCTCGTCGTTTATCCAATTGAGAATCCTGACTATCCATTCCTGCAGTACCAATGCACCGATGGTGAATTGGGTGTGAACACTTCGTTTTTCGGTATCGGCTTGGGCACCGGCCTCCTCACCACCGTCTCCACTCTGTTCCGCGATTTTGAATTGACGAGTTTCATCGGCCAGTTTTGAGGCGTTCTCGGTATTACGAATCACTATATCGGTCATATTACCCTGGGCAAAGTTAACGTTTTGGGTTTTATCGGTGAGTTCTGCAAGATGGCTCATTGTATCCCGAGAAAAAGTGCGCAGCGACTGCAGTGTTTTTGAGATATCCCCCACTCCACTGGTCATCTCATCGGAGCCCGACTGGATCTCGTGGGTTACATTCTGCAGGGTAGATACCGCGTTCAGCATCTCTTCGCTGCCGGAGGAAAGCTCACCGGCACTGGCGGCTATCTCACCAAAGGCTTCAACAAAGCTGCGTACCTCACGATCAACATCTTCAAAGGTTCTACCTGTTTCAGCACTGATTTCGGTTGCCTGCTGTATACGCCCAACGATTTCTTTCAACCTCCCTGATATTTGCTTAGCGCTTCCGCTGGTTGAAGTTGACAGATTACGTATCTCGTCCGCTACCACCGCAAAACCGCGGCCTGCATCCCCGGCATGGGCCGCCTCAATAGCCGCATTCATGGCCAACAGGTTAGTTTGGGCGGCAACCTTGTTGATCACCGTAATCATCTCCTGCATATCCTGGATGCTGACCCCAATTTCCTGAATAATATCGTTGGTTTGGGAAACCTTCTTTCCACCTTCACCAGTTATCTGGGCCAACTCTTCGCCCGCCTGTTGGCGGTCTTCGGTTATCCGCGCCACCGATTGAATTGATGAGTTCATCTCTTCAATGGCTGCAGAGGTTTCGGTGACTGAGGAAGATTGGTTTTCAATTTGGGTACCCACACTTTTAATGGTGGCATCTATCTGCTCGGCCGCCGAAGAGGCCTCGTTGATACGGTTGTCCAGAGAATACATCTGACTGCGCATTGTTCCAAGTTCCTCGGCCATCTGATTTGTGAAGATCAGCGTCCCTTCAACCTGATTAGAAATTTCCTCGCTGTTGTCTTGCGAAAAGTGAACCATCGCCTGAATTCCGGCCAACATCTGACGAAGTTTTTCAATCAGGTTGGTATCAAAATCGTGGGACAAATAATTGAACTCACGAATACTGCTTTTTATTGCCACCCTGCGGGTAAGGTCTCCTGCCCCAATGTCTCTAATCACATGTTCCAGACGTTCAATCGGGCCTGCATACGCACGCCCCATCAACACTGCCATAAAAATAGCAATAAGAATAAAAGCAAATCCGAGTATCATGGTGAGGCGGCGAATAAACACCGTACCGGCTTGATAATCTTCCATTACCGCCGACACTCCGATTACCCAATCCCACTCCTCGAAATAGGAATACACTGCCAGCTTCTCCTGCAGCGGGTCACTCTTTGAATTCCGCCAGGGGTACTGCATGACTGATGTCTCGCCGCTATCCAGTTGATGAGCCTCTTCAAGCATATCCTTAATAAAGTAACGCCCCGACTGATCCTGTGAATTAATAATGCTCTCACCATCCCGCTCTCGACCATCTGAGAGTACATAATTTCCGTGCTTATCTAGAATGAAAACATATCCGTTTTCCCCTACTTTCACCTGCTCCAGGTATTCCAACAGATTTGCTTGGTACATCTGAGAGAAATACTCCATACTTCCATTACCAGCCATGGACTTCTTCAAGGCCTCGTAATAATCTTGTTCGACTATCAGCGATATAAGCCCGGACTGCTCCTGCAGATTCTGCCTTACATTTTGGTCAAGCTGATTAGTTATCTGTACATACAGAACAGTTCCGGCGATGA
>JAWLDZ010000089.1:0-8630 GCA_041686355.1 Spirochaetaceae bacterium | reverse complement strand
CTCGGGCGGATTGCTGCACAAGGCCGGTGGCCTTTGTCCACGTATAACCCTTTTCACATCGAAGAGGCTAATTCCGCACAGCCCTCCGGAGGAGGAAGACGTTGAAACGGATAGATTTCAAAACACCCTACAACTACTCCGCCTCCCGTTTTTCCGGTTATACCAGAGCCCATTACGCTGAGATTTTCTCTGAGCTCATGGCCGCAATAATAGATAACGGTTCCCCGGGTTGTGCCCGTCAGCTGATTCCCGGGCCCCGCAGCCACCACGGGCGGCTTGCCGATGAGCTGGAGGGGTTTACCCGCTCGTTCATTATGGCAGGCCCATGGCTCTCCCAGCAGAACGAACCAGACTTCGAGCTACAAGGACGCCGATACGATGTGGCTGAGTTTTACCGTCGGGGAATTGTGAACGGCACCAACCCTCAGCATCCCGAATATTGGGGTGATATCACCGACTATGCCCAGCATCTGGTAGAGATGGCCTCTCTGGCCTGGGGTCTGTATCTGTCGCGCAGCCACATCTGGGATCAGTTCTCCCCGGCTGAGAAGCAGCAGGTGGGAGGTTACCTCTACCAATGCACCCAAGCCGAGTACCATCAGAACAACTGGCTGCTGTTTAATGTGGTTACCAATGGGGTGCTGAAAAAACTGGGGATGCCCTACAGTCAGGAACAGATCGATCGAAATATTGCCGCTTGTGAGCACATGTATATCGGTGAAGGGTGGTATCGAGACGGTAATATAAACCGAATTGACTACTACAATGCCTGGGCCTTTCATTACTATTATCTGATTTATACAATATTGGAAGGTGACGAGCATCCTGAACTGGCGGAAACCCACAAGCAGCGGGTACGCGAGTTTGCACGGATACTGCGCTATTTTATCTCCACTGACGGTAGTGCTCCCTGCTTCGGCCGCTCGATGATCTATCGCTTTGGCTATCTGGCCCCGTTGGCCCTGGGCTACTCCCTGGGGGCTTTGGATATATCCGTAGGCGAACTGCGGACCATGTTCAATATGACCCTGAAATTTTTCTTTTCCCGGGACATTCTCACCGACCTGGGACACCTGTCGATGGGCTTTCTGCGACCCGCCGAAGGGGTATTGGAGCACTACAACTGCGGTGGGTCTCCCTACTGGGCGGTCAAGGCACTGAGCATACTGATGATACCGCCGGAGGACCCCTTCTGGTCGGCCCCTGAAGAACCTCTGCCGATTCACAAGGGTAGCTTTTCCATCCCCCTTAAGAGTGCCGGGATGCTGCTGCTGGGCGATCAGCACAGCGGTCATGTACAGCTGGTGAACCACAAATCGTATCATGACAAAGATGAGTACAACGCCAAGTATACCAATTTTTCTTACTCGAGCATTTTTACCTACGATTCACGGGCTGTGTACGGCTCTTTCAACAGCGATTCGAGCCTGCAGTGGTCGGAGGATGGAATTTTCTTTCATCAGCGCTGGCAGATGGAAAACCTTTATTGCGAAAAGGATTTTGCCGTCAGTCGCTATCCCCTGCACGAGGTTGACCCGGAGGGCGAGGCGACCACCTGGACTCTGGTGAAAGAGGGGATGCTGGTGCATGTTCATCAGGTGCATACTACAAAGGCGGGACTTCGCTTTCGTCAGGGAGGCTACCCTCTGGGCTTCGATTCCGGCCGGCCGCTGCGAAACAGCAGCGGAACCACGGAAATAGCCCGTATCGATGACCGTTATTCCCTTCTATCCGGTTTGCACGGCTTTACCCGTCAAGTTCCGGCGGGTCCCTTTCAAGGACAGCTGAACGGGGTAAATACCCGTTACGTGCAGAGCCTCTGTGCACGGCTGGAGTACCAGAGCGCTACCGCCGGTAGTTTTATTCTGTCTGCTGCTGTCTATGCCAACCGCGGCGACGAAGCAGATGCCCAACTCTCTGCTCTCATTCCTTCGTTCTACCAGCAGGATAATTTCGTGCGGCTGGTCTTTCACGATGGTGAAGAAGCGGTTTTGAATATCGGAGAGCCGAAAGCTCTCGACTTCCAGGTGGGCGGGCTCACAATCCAAGGCCGGCCAAGATTGCTGCGGGTAAAATTCGGGAAGGTGAACTCAAGGGTTGAGTACTAGAGGCAGAGACTGTCGGATGAGTTAGAATGGCCAGGTATTTGCCTTAAGGCGGTACTATTGTTAAATTTAGGGTTATGAAAGAGACACAGTTATCTACAACCGACATACACACCAGCCGAGTTGGATTGGGCACCTGGGCAATCGGAGGCTGGATGTGGGGCGGAACCGACGAGGATCTTTCGATAGAGACTATTCGGCGCGCTTTAATTGAGGGAGTTGGACTGATCGATACCGCTCCGATCTACGGATTTGGAGAATCGGAGCGGATAGTCGGACAGGCATTAAAAGGGCTGGAGCGCAGCAGTTTCGAGTTAGCCACCAAGGTGGGAATTGAATGGCACGAGGGGAATCCGTATCGAAACGCGTCCCGCGATCGAATCCTCAAAGAAATTGAGGACTCTCTTACCAGGCTCGATACCGACTACATCGATGTGTATCAGGTTCATTGGCCGGACCCGAATGTGACGATCGAGGAAACCGCCGCAACCATGCGTGAGCTGTATGAACAACAGCTTATTCGGGCTATAGGGGTCAGCAACTTCAGTGTGGAGCAGATGAGGCAGTTTATGGACCACGCACCCCTGCACACTTGTCAGCCCCCGTATAACCTCTTTGAGAGGGGTATCGAAGGCGAGTTAAAACCCTTTTGTAAGCAGAACGGAATTGCTCTGATAACTTATGGCGCCCTCTGCCGCGGTTTGCTGACCGGTAAAATGATCGGGGATACCAGCTTTGAGGGGGATGATTTACGTAAAATCGATCCGAAATTTCAGGAGCCCCGCTATAGTCAGTACTTGAAGGCAGTAGAAAGGCTGAAACAGGTGGCGGAAAAATATCACAAGTCTTTAGTGCAGCTATCGGTAAACTGGATTCTGCAGCAGGGAGTGGAGGTAGCCCTATGGGGTGCCCGCAAACCCGAACAGCTTGCCGATATTGACGGTACCATGGATTGGGATATTTTAGATGAAGATATGCGGCAGATAGATCAGATACTACAGGAAGAAATTGACAATCCTATTGGTCCGGATTTCATGGCCCCTCCGGCCAGGGAAACTTAAACCGGTTTATTGAGGTATCCTTATACCTGTTCCCGCTTCAGGTGAAGCAGTGGAAGGAAGAGGGTCGCTGCGATACAAAGAATGCCAAGCCCGATAAATGCGGCAGCAAAATGGCCCCGTTCACCAAGAAACCCCATTATCGTGGGGGTTGCTCCAGCCCCGAGGGCTGAGGCAAAGGGAATAATCAAAGAAAAGGCCACATTTCTGGTTTTCGCAGTAGTGATATTAGAAATACTGGTATTAAAGACGGGAAAGAAGGCTGCCACAATCATCGGCTGGAAGAACACTGCTATCAGCAAAGGAGCTCCCTCCAAAAGACCTAACAGCAGAGCAAAGCCGCCTGTCAGAGAGAGTATAATTCCCAGCAGCATTTTTAAACCGAATTTATCCGTGAGAAATCCGGCACCCAGTACAAACGCAATGGCACTCACTCTGGAAAAACCGACTACACTGTTTACTAGTTTAGGGCCCATTCCTTTCTCGGAGATGAGATAAGTCGGCAGGATAGAGTAGACTCCTATTGCCGAGCTGGCGGTCAGTACCAAAAAGAGGGCCATAATCCAGAAGGCCCGGTTGTTCAAGATGAGTTTGAGGTTCTTAAAATTAGGCGGTTCTCCATGGAAGGCTCCGCCTCGGCCCCATATAAGGTAGAGCAGCCCATTTGACCAGTTTGCAACTCCGATGAGAACAAGTACCCACCTCCAGCCGAGCAGGGGGGCTGCAAAAGCAACCAGTAGAGGGGCCAAAATCAGTCCGAAATTGGGCCCTGTCTCATGCAGACTAATCGCCTTGCCCCAGTGCTGTCGGCTGGCAAGGTTGGTAACCGATGCCAGCCCGGAAGGGGCGTATAAGCCGGCGCTTAGTCCCAACACTCCGGCGGATAGTTGAATCAGAAGAAAACTATTGCTGGAGGCGCACAGTATAAGCGAAAAGCCCAGCATAAACTCGTAGAGTAATATCACTCCTCTGTGCTGCAATTGCTTGGAAATAAAACCGGAAAAGACCATGCTGCTGCTCATGCTCAGCGACATAATCAGGAACAGCGAACTTGAGCGCCCGTGGCTGACTCCAAACTCCGTCTCTAGGATTGGGAGAAGCGGGCTGAAAACTCCCCGCGAGAGGAAGTTGTACAACACCATCAGCATCAAAATTAAAATGGGACCGATATGAAAATGTGAATCAGGCCTTTGCGAAGAGCTCATGTAATCATTAAACTATGAAAAAGAACTGACTTCAACCCAAATTCTGGGATGGCGCTGAACAGAGCCTAGTAAAGACCAAAAAATAGTCTCTATTCTGCCCATATAATTTGACGCCAACTTGATATCAAGCTAATTTTCGCGCATGCTCTAGGGTAGATTCTATGTTAATGTGAGAGAGGAGGTGTTTTGTTGTTTGGGCCATCATTTCTTTGGGGCGTAATTGGACTTATGCTGATTGCATCAGAGATGCTGATTCCCGGGTTTACTATCTTCTTCTTTGGACTTGGTGCCTGGATAGTTGCTATCGCCGCCCTGGTGCTTCCTCCCCTGGGGAGCAGCTTTGCCTGGCAGGTAGTGAGCTGGGCTGTAGCTTCGGTGGTCTCCTTTATACTGCTCCGAAAGAAGTTCAAGAAGCTGTTTAGAGGAACCCTGCTCAACCGTATGCCCCAGGAAGGGCTGGGAGAACACGCAGAGGTCTTGGAGTCGATTTCTCCCGACCAGCCGGGACGTGTACGCTATCGGGGTACTACCTGGAAGGCGGTGAGCCTTACCGAATTCTTTGAGGAGGGAGAGCAGGTTTCGATTGTAGATGAGGACGGTATTACCCTTACGGTAACCAAACCCTTTGATACTTAAAAAAAGATACTTAATGAGGTTCTTTCAAAATTAGCATTTTGAAAGAACCCCAAAAAAACACGTTTAAAAAATTATAAGGAGCGCATATGAACGTAATTTTTGCCTATGTATTGGCTTTTCTGGTGATCATCACCTTTTTTAAGCTCATCAGAATTGTTCCTGAACAAGAGGCCTATGTAATTGAGAGGTTTGGTAAATACCAGACTACCCTTGGTTCAGGCCTCCACTTGATAATTCCTGTGATTCAGAGAATTGCGTATAAGCACATCATCAAAGAAGAAGTTTTTGATGTTGACCCCCAGGTCTGCATTACCAGCGACAATGTGCAGGTCACCGTGGATGGTCTGCTGTATCTGAGGGTGATGGATCCGGTGAAAGCCAGTTATGGAATAGATAATTACCGCTATGCAACTGCTCAGCTGGCAAAAACAACCATGCGGTCGGAAATCGGGAAGCTGGAACTGGACCGGACCTTTAGCGAACGGGATCAAATTAATGATGCAATTGTGAAAGCCCTGGATGAAGCCTCCGACCCGTGGGGCATTAAGGTTACCCGCTATGAGATCAAAGATATAAGTCCCACCGAAACCATCGAAAAGGCGATGGAGCAGCAGATGCGGGCTGAACGTGAGAAGCGGGCCGGTATCCTTGCCAGTGAGGGAGAGAAGAGTGCCCGCATCAATATTTCAAAGGGTGACCGGCAATCTTCGATCAATTTGAGTAAGGGGGAGCGTCAAAAACGGATTAATGAAGCTGAAGGAAAGGCTCAGGCAATTGAAATTACCAGTGAGGCAACCGCCGGGGGGCTTACCGTGGTTGCGGAGGCGCTCCAATTACCAAAAGGAAAGTCCGCCATGGCTTTGCGCCTGGCCGAGCAGTACCTCGAACAGTTTGGTTCCATTATCAACACCGCCGATACTTCGGTTTTGCCGGATGACCTGGCGAGGTTAAAATCATTGATCGATACGGTTACCCCTTCCCTTGGAATAGGTACCTCTAATAAGAAGGGAGGTCTGGCATGAATCCATTTTTACCACTGTTAATTTTACTCGGACTTTTTCTGCTATTTGTTGTCTTCACTCTGTTGAGAAGCATACGCATTGTACCGGCCAAGTCGGCCTTGGTGGTTGAGCGGCTGGGTAAATATACCCGGACTCTCGAAGCGGGTATTCACGTGTTGATTCCCTTTATTGAGAAGGTCCGCTATAAACACAGTATGAAAGAGCAGGCGATTGATGTACCTGCCCAGGATTGCTTTACCCAGGACAATGTAAAGGTTCGGGTCGATGGAGTGCTGTATATGAAGGTTGTTGAGCCGCGCCGTGCTAGTTACGGTATCACCAACTATGAATACGCGACCATCCAGTTGGCCCAGACTACTATGCGTTCGGTAATAGGGCGTTTGGAGCTGGACCGGACCTTTGAAGAGCGGGAGTCCATCAACGCCCAGGTGGTAAAGGCTGTCGATGAGGCATCGGATGCCTGGGGAGTAAAAGTCTCGCGGTACGAGATACAGAATATCAATGTGCCCGAGGGAATTTTAGAGGCCATGGAAGTGCAAATGAAGGCGGAACGTGAAAAGCGGGCCGCCATTGCCCGCAGTATGGGTGAAATGGAGTCAAAAGTTAACTATTCCCAGGCTGAGATGGAAGAGGCGATTAACCGTTCCGAAGGGGATAAGGAAAAATCCATCAATGAGGCTGAGGGTCGTGCCAGCGAAATTACCGCCCTTGCAAAATCAACCGCCGCAGGACTTCGAAAAGTATCGGCGGCAGTTGAGGTCTCCGGTGGCGAGGATGCCCTGTCTTTGAGGATTGCAGAGGGGTATATTAACGAGCTGAAAAACCTGGCCCGTAAGGAAACCAAACTTATGGTACCCCTGGACCTTTCTGATATGAACGGAGTAATGCAGAAGATAGAGCGGATGGTAAAAAGAAATGAGGGGGAAGCTCCGCAAGCGGAAAATTAAAGTATAAATTACAGCCCCCGAGCCGGCAATTACGGCTGCCCTGAGCAAGGGTAATTGCGTAGAATTGTTCCCGCTAATATACTTATAGACTATGAGTGTGACAGTGTGGGCGTTAATATTTGTGGTAAGTCTGGCGGTTTTAATAAAATCGTCAGACCTTTTTATTGTTTCCGCAGAAGAAATCGGTACATTTTTTAAACTACCTCCCTTTGTAGTCGGGGTTTTGATAGTTGGATTCGGTACCAGCCTTCCCGAACTGGTCTCCTCCTTGGTATCGGTGGCCAACGGCACCTCTGAGATTGTAATCGGCAATGTCCTTGGCTCGAATATTACCAATATTTTTTTGGTAGTCGGTGTAGCGGGGGTGCTCGGCAAGGAGTTCGTCGTTGATTACGATGTAATGAAATCCGATGTACCCTTTTTAGCAGCCTCGGCCCTGTTATTGGCATTTATGGTGGTGGATCAGGAGTTTACCACTGCTGAAGCCGTGCTGTGTCTGGTCGCATTTGCATACTACCTCTATTACACCCTTCGCAACCCCAGACACATGCAGGAAATACTTGAGTTAGAGCAACACCCTGTGAAGCCGCGCCTGCGGCACTGGGTTATTCTTGTGCTGGCACCCCTGGGGATTTATATCGGCGCACAGTACACAGTTGAGGCGGTGGTTACACTTTCACAACGACTCTTGATAGCTCCCGAGGTGATAGCCTTGAGTGCGGTTGCCCTGGGCACCAGCCTCCCGGAGCTGAGCGTTACTATAGCCGCGGCACGGAAGGGCAAGCCGGAAATTGCCATTGGGAATGTGCTTGGTTCAAATATTTTTAATACTCTCCTGGTTATGGGTGTTCCGGCTCTGGTTGGAACCCTGCGGATACCCGATTCGATTAATACCTTTTCGCTTCCCCTCTCTTTAGCTGCAACCCTGCTTTATATTATCATAGTCCTCGACCATAAAATTAATCGTCTTGAAGGTGGGATACTACTACTGTTTTACGGTTTTTTTATTATGCGCTTGTTAGGATTTGCCTAGTCACTTTCGCGAGCAGCCGAATTATGAAACTTGCCCCGTTCCCTTTGATACTTTCAACTTCCATTGTGCTGCCATGATTTTAAGTAATAATGAAATAGAAAATAGACAAACCCGTTATTATCTGATATGTTAACAGGAAAATTGCGTAAAAACGCAAAAAAGTACAATAAATATGACCTATATGTAAATTTGTTTATAATTCATAAAAAATATAGGCAATTTTATAGATAGTAAGAGGAGCGTATTGTGGAACACCTTGATGACCTTTCAGCGGCAATAATTGATATACCGATTCTCGAAAAATACTCGTCCCACCTGCCAAAATTGATAAATGAGTATAAGCGAGAGCTGGAACAGCGCGGATGGAAGACGTATAAACCCTACACCGATGGGGTGAATCTGAAATACGGAATAGCGAAGAGCGATTTGTTGGAAGCCTATGAAGAGCTGCAGTGCAAGGCGGCCGGGCTGTATATGGATTTCAGTGAGATACTGCTAAAAATACAAAAGCACGACGAGAGTTAAGAGGCGGGTAGTGATAAAGGCTTTTTTTCGCTACAATGGTGGAGGAAAGGAACCCCATGGCAGCAACACTTTTTTGGTATGATATTGAAACCTTTGGAA
>JAWLDZ010000088.1:2904-8764 GCA_041686355.1 Spirochaetaceae bacterium | reverse complement strand
TCTAACTCGGCCGCCTCCACCGCCTCCATAAACTGTCCCGGCAGATACAGGCGGCGTTCGCGCCCCGGCACTCCGTCGGTGGGGCTGCCCAGCATCAGGTTAATGCCGAGCTTCACAAAGGGCTTATCCACCAGATACGGGCTAATTGCCTCGCGATAACTTACCGCCGGGCGCTCGCCCAGCTTAAAGCTGATTTCATCACCAAAGAGGTCCCACAGCAGGTCCCGTACCCGGGTGGTACAGTTGTCGTAAAAAAAGTCGTAGATGTACACCCTATTTTCCGGACGGGCATTTATTTCAAGAAACTCAAACACCGCCTGCCGCTCTGCGGCGGAGAGCAGCAGATCCTGCTCGTAGATGCTGCGGTTCTCGTACCGGCTGTAAAAATCGTAGGCCCGGCGGGTCTGCACCACCCCCAGCATAAAGGGCAGGTCCCCCGTAACAAAGCGGGGAATAAAGGTGGCATCAAAGGGCACCGAAGACTGGCCGTAGTTGTACAACAGGTCAATCTCGTACACCGGGTCCTCCACCCGAATAGCCGTGTGGCCGAACATGGAATAGAGTGCCCGGCCGGGAAAAATCGTGACCATAGTCAGCTTGGCTCGGGACGAGAGCTGCAGCACTTTTTGAGTCTGGGGCTGGGCCTTGGTCTGGTCTTGAGCTTCCTCCGCCGGAAGACTCACCGGTCGGCCCGGCGTCAAAAAAATGAGCACTAGCAGAATAGTTATTACAGGAGCTTTCAGGCCACATATAATTTTTTTCACGCTCATACTTTACTCAAGAGCTGCTTTTTTTTCAACGCCTATGAACAATTTTCTCTTGACCTGAACCGCGTATCGCCATACAGTGTTTTCAGAATGACCCTAGATAAACCCGAAGAATACTACACAATTTTGGAACATACTGGAACCGCAATGGCCTTGATAAACGCGGACCACACTCTGCTCAGGGTAAACCAGGAATTTGCCCGTCTCACCGGCTTTTCCAAGTCTGAAATAGAGGGAAAACTGTCTTGGACCAGCTTCATTGATGAGGAAGACAGACAAATGCTCCTTGAGCGCCATGAACAGCGAATGCAGTCAACAGGCACCCCGCCTACTTCCTATGAGTTCAGGTTTATAGATCGCGACAAGAAAAAACACAATGTGCAATTAACTGTCACCTTTCTGGCTTCAAGCCGGCGATCGCTTGTCTCGCTGATTGATATCACCGAACATAAACAGCATCAGCTAATGTTGGAACGGCGGCTTACCTTAGAAAGAATTATTGTCGAAAGTTCACAAACCTTTATTAACACAACCGAGAAAGAGATTGATAATGCTATTCACCAGGTATTACAGGCGGTCGGCTTATTCTCCGGAGCTGATCGCAGCTATGTGTTTATATTCTCCGAAGATCAAAAAACCATGAGCAATACCCATGAATGGTGTGCCGAGGGGGTAAAACCGCAGATCGACATGCTGCAGGAGCTGTCTGTGAAAGAGTTTCCCTGGATTGTAGAGGAACTGCAGGCCGAGCGTAATATCGATATTACCGACCTGCAGGATCTTCCCGCGGCAGCTGCAGCGGAAAAAAAAATATTAGAGGCCCAGGATATTCAGTCATTAGCTATTGTCCCCCTGCTTTTCACCGGTCGTCTGCGAGGCTACCTGGGCTTTGATACTACCCGCACGCAGACAGCTTGGAGCGACGAGGACTTCCTCCTGCTGCGGACCATCGGCAATGCTACCATCAATGCGTATATGCGCTGCAAACTCGAGCACCAACTACTGCAATCTCATAAAATGGATGCCGTCGGCCGCCTCGCCGGCGGTATCGCCCACGATTTTAACAACATTCTGGCTACCATCCAGGGGAACAGTCAACTTCTGTCCTACTCAGAGTGCATGAGCGACAACGATAAGGAGATACTCGACACAATTATTCATTCTACCGAGAGTGGAAGCAGCCTCACACGCCAACTGCTGGCCTTCAGTCGGGACGAACCCTTGTCCACAGAGACTATCAATGCGGATACGGTCGTGAGCAAAAGTCGGCAGATGCTTGAGCGATTGCTGCCGCAAGAAATTAATCTGCTCACTCACTATGACAGTGCCAACAGCCGGATCAAGATTGACCCGATTCAACTGGAACAGATAATTATGAATCTGGTACTAAACAGCGCCGATGCGATGCCGGAGGGCGGTGATATTACTATTCACAGCAGCCAAACTCATATGAGTCTGACAAGCCTAATTAACGGTAGTGAGGTTGTCGCCGGAAAATATCTGTTATTACAGATCCAGGACAACGGTCACGGCATGAGTCGAGAAACCGTGGATAAGGCAATTGAGCCTTTCTTTACCACCAAAGCGCCGGAAAAGGGAACAGGACTGGGGCTTTCCACTGTCTATTCAACTGTTCACCAAAACTCCGGTTACATGGAGATAAACTCTCATCTCGGCAAGGGAACTCGAATCGATATTTACCTGCCCATCGTGGAATAGTTATCCTAAGTGATTATACATGCCCAAAAGAGGCGTGCAGTACTTTTCCAAATGAGCTGGTTCGCACCACCTCGGCGGGTATGTTTCTATAATCTTTTTCTCCAAGCTTAAACGAGATTTTAATATCATCTCCCTGAAAAAAGCGCTTGTTCGGATTTTCCATCTTACAGCCGCCGCGGCTTAAATCAAAAATTCTGGCCTCAATATGCGCATCGCTATGCTCGATTGGTGCTACATGACCGGTTATTTTAACCGTCTTGCGCGTGCTTTTTCTGCGCTGCATCGGCAGCTCAGCCATCAAGGCCTCAGTTTTACCCAATTTTGTTTTAGTGGTAATGCTTTCCAGCAGCTGCCTATCTACTGAGTGTTCCCGAGAATAGGCCTGTAGGCCGTCGTGAAAGGCCTGATAATTGACCAGTAACAGGTACTTTTTTTCAGGGTTTTTTAAGTAGGCACTGATTTCCTCCAGGAGTGTGATTTCATCATCATCTAACTCATAAATTCGGCAGAGGGAGTTCCACTTATCACTCAGAAAATGGGCTGTCCGTTTTTGCTCTTTCCGTTTCCACATAACACCCGCCACCGCTAAAAAGGCAAAAAAACCAATCACAACAATAAAAAAAATTGCCGTTTCCAGGGGAGAGGTTTCTAAATCGCGGATAAACAACATCCGAATAATATCTTGCACTTTTTCCATTTTTAACTCCTGTTATAAATTTACTAGAAACTCGAACAGATTTAAAACTATTAATGCTGCACAGAGCCCATATAATGCTGCACAGAGCCTATGAACCGGCATTTTTTGTTATTTTTGAGTCTTTTACCTGATATTTTTTGTCATATTTAGCCATAAACAGTATATTTAAACCACTATATTAAGGAGGATTTTATGCGCCGTAGAGTAGTAAATATAAGTATTTTTGTTTTGCTGTTTGCCGGTCTGGTGGTAATGCCGCTGAGTGCAGGCGGAAGCCCGGAAAACCGAGCAAACCAGCAGGACGGCAGTAAAGATGATGCTGAGGGCTTCATGAAAACGACCGAGCCCGGCAAGGAAGATACAAACCGCTCTCTTAAAAAGAGCGGAAGTGAACAGCAGATTGACCCCTTCTCCGAAGCAGAGCTGCAGTATCTTGAGCCCTACGATACCGCCATATTTGCGGGTGGCTGTTTCTGGTGTCTTGAACAGCCCTTTGAACAGCTGGTAGGAGTGGCTGAGGTTATATCCGGTTTTACCGGCGGCAGCAGGGAGGATCCCACCTATCGTCAAGTGGTCTCCGGTACCACCGATCACCGTGAGTCGGTTATAGTCTATTACAATCAGGATGTTATCAGTTACAAGCAGCTGCTGCAGGTATTCTGGCGGAATATCGATCCCACCGATCCGAACGGCCAGTTTGTCGACCGCGGCAGCCATTATGCCACCGGCATATTTGTCCGCAGCGAGGAGCAGCAGCAAATTGCGACCGAATCGAAACAGCAGCTGGAGGCCTCAGGCCGTTACAATCGACCGATAGTAACGGAGATTCTGCCGGCGAGCCGTTTTTACCCTGCCGAGGAAAACCACCAGGATTATTACCTAAAGAGCGCTGATGCCTACAAGCGCTACTACCAAGGATCCGGGCGGGGCAGCTTTATTGCTGAGCTGTGGAGCAGCACAAAGACCCCGGAGGGCCTAGAGACAAAGGCCGGCCGATGGAACAATTTTGATAAGCAGCAGCGGCTTTCCGAACTCTCTTCGCTTCAATATGAGGTTACCCAGGAAAAGGGTACCGAGAGGGCCTTCAACAACAAGTACTGGGACAACCAGCGGGAGGGCATTTATGTCGATATTGTCAGCGGAGAACCCCTGTTCAGTACAACCGATCAGTACAAGTCCGGGACCGGATGGCCAAGTTTTATCCGTCCCATCGATCCGGACCACCTGACCTATCATGAGGACAATTCCCTGTTCAGCAAGCGGATTGCAGTGAGCAGCCGCTATGCCGATAGTCATCTCGGCCATGTGTTTCGCGATGGGCCCCAGCCGACGGGATTACGCTACTGCATGAACTCGGCAGCCCTGCGATTTGTCCCGAAAGGTGAGATGGCCGGCGAGGGTTACGAGCAGTACCTGGTACTGTTCTAGCTGCGCTCTTGGGCGGCCTGCTGGGCCTTGGTCAGGATTTCCCTTACCGTTTCATCCCACATGCCCCCAGTATACCACTGGGCCATGGTCTCGAGAAACTTACGGTAAAGTTTGGCAAACTCCTTGGCCGCGGCCTTATCCTCGGACTGTATGGCATACAGCTCCATCAGCTGGGGGTTCTCGGCCTTCCAGGCGTCCTTCATCTCGGCCACCTTTGCGGGAGCTTCAATCCAGCGCAAGAGCTCATTGCCCTCGCCATCCCACAGGGATACTGCAGGAATGTGAGTGTCCCCGTCCCGTTCGTAGCGGGCCTTCAGTTCACCCTGTTCTGATCCACGAAAGATTCGGAAGGGTACTTCTACGCTCTTGAACAGCCGGTCCAGGAGGGGCATATTGCAGATCCAGTCGCCGCACCAGTCCTCAGTATTCACGGTTGCCCGTACCGGCTGCGCAAAGCCGTCTACGGCAATCCGCAGCTTCTCGATATCAGACTGGGCGGGGCTGTCCCCAGCACCGGCCTGATCCATCAATTTGCGTACCAGAGAACGATAATGGCGAAGCTCTTTTAGATACTCCTCAATCGTCATTCCCTTCTCAAAAAAGTCTGTAGTCATTTTTTCTAGATATTCCATATGCTGTTAAAGATATATAGAGTTCGACTGGGGATCAAGCTTAATCCGACAGAAAGGCCAGTCCTCAGTTTAAATCTGATAGCAAACGCAAACCTTCAAGGGTTAACCAAGGCGCCTGTTCATCTATGCAGTCGATACGCAGAGCCAGGGTACCGGCCATTCCTCCGGTGGCAATTACTCGGGCTTTAGTGTTGAGTTCAGCCTGCATCCCAGTAACCATCCGTTCCACTAATCCCATGTACCCGTACATAAGCCCTGACTGAATAGCGGCTACCGTATCGGTTCCTATGTAAGCACGCGGAACTTCAAGGGGAATATGCGGGAGCTGGGCGGTATTCATTGAAAGGGCCTCCATGGCCGTCTTCAAGCCCGGGGCAATGGAGACTCCGCGCACTACTCCTCCTTCATCTACCGCAACAAATGTCAGGGCGGTACCAAAATCGATGACAATGGAGCTGGATTTATAGATACCATAGGCAGCCGCCGCATTGGCAAGCAGGTCCGCCCCCATTTCTCGAGGATTCCCTGTACTGAACTGCAATCCCGTGTTCAGCTGTGCAGAGACATACAGCGGAGCCTCACCACTGAAACGCTGCAAGACCAAGGTCATGGTCGCA
>JAWLDZ010000088.1:0-2804 GCA_041686355.1 Spirochaetaceae bacterium | reverse complement strand
CCCCACGCTTTACCCCGCCCGCTATTTCATATAGAGTCAGGGACCATGCACGTAATACTTGGTCAAATTTTTGCGCTTCTCACTGCCGCCTGCTGGGCACAGAACTCTTTGGTTTACTCACTTGCCGGAAAGCGGGTGAGCTCCTCCACTGTCACCCACATACGCCTGTGGGTCGCCCTGCCGGCAATCATGCTGGTTCATTTTGTGTTTAACGGCACCTTTTTCCCAGTGGGACTACCCCTGGAGGGGTACCTCTACCTGGGCGGATCCGGGCTTATCGGCTTTTTTTTGGCCGATCTGTTTATTTTCAAAGCCTTTGTAGATGTGGGGCCCCGGGAAACCCTGGTGATCATGACCCTCTCTCCGATTTTCGGTGCCCTTATGTCACTGCTGCTGCTGGGAGAGCTACTTACTCCCCTGCAGATAATCGGTGTTCTTACCACCGTGGCCGGAGTCGCCTGGGTAGTGTTTGTGGAGCGCTCCGACCCAGGCAAGAAAAACCGCAATTATATAGTGGGAGTACTGTTTGCCTTTTTAGGAGCCTTCACCCAGGCGGCGGGAATGGTACTGGCAAAGGGGGGCATTGTCAGCGGAGTGCATCCCATCTCTGCAAACGCGGTCCGCATCAGTGCAGGCCTGATAGGGATTATTATTTTTGCCGCCGGCCGAGGCCACTTGATAAGTGATTTCCGGAAAATGACCGACCGAAAAGCCCTACTGCTAATAGCCACCGGGGCTTTGGTGGGTCCGGTCCTCGGGATTATTTTAACCCTGTACGCTTTCCAGTGGGCACCGGTGGGAGTAGTCACAACCCTCATGCAGACTTCACCGATTCTGCTGCTGCCTATAGAACGCTTTGTTTTCAAGAAGCACCTGCCCCTGGGGGCGATAGCCGGCACGTTCCTGGCAATCGGCGGAGCAGCCCTCCTGTTTATCGCTCCCTAGTTGTCGTCAGCTTACATTTTATCATTGTAGCGACATCAAAAAAACCATGTTATTCTAAGCTATGCTGGTTTCTAAAAACTATCCACGAAATTTTTTGGTAAGGTTTAATTATTGCCTTCGCGGCGTGCTCAACATATGGCTAAACAGAAACTGCAGTATGAGGGCTCAAAAAAGCAAAGATCCGCTCTCACCGCTGGTGCTTCCAATTGTTCTTCTATTACAATTCAGTATCTTCGGCTTGTTTCAAATCTCCAGTACAGCATCTGAACAGGCAGTAGTTTTGCAGGCCTTCGAATGGCACTTTCATATCCTTATGTCACTCTCGGCGGCACTTTCCCTGCTGTTATTCCTAATTCCGGATCATGCTCTACTGCTGCTGGTTTTCAGACTCAGCTTGTATTTTCTAATAGCCTATCCGCTTGGCCTTTCCAGCAGTATCGTAATCATAATTATGATAACCACAATTTTTGAAATTTGCTTTTACTTGCCCGTGAAGCAGGCCTTATGGTATATAGCAGCGGTGTTTCTTATTTCTACTACTTTGGCCGATTCCGGTTCAGCGTTCTATTTTCCCAGAGCAGCCTCCAGTTTGAGTGATATTCTCATTTTCATGCTTCTGGCTTTTTTCAGCAGCCTTCTCTTACTCACATATAAGAGTGTTATTTACCGGCTCCACAAGGCGGAAAATGATATCGGCCATCTTAAATCAGTAATATCCCAACTCTCCAACGCAAACCTCGATTTTCAGCGCTATGCACACAGTGTTGAATATTCAACCGTTAACTCCGAACGACACCGTATCAGCAGCGAGATTCACGATACAGTCGGCTATTCTCTTACCAATATTTTAATGACCATTGAAGCTGCAAATGCATTGATAGACAAAGACCACACCCGGGCGCATTCTGCTCTTACCCGCGCCATTTCTGAAGCCCAAAACTGTTTGGAAGAAACCCGTCACTCGATGCATAAAATTCGAGCCAATGAGTTGAGAGAGGCGGTAGGTTTGCAGGCAATTGCCCATTTAGCCCGATCCTTTAGTGAGGCAACAGGTATGGAGGTTCGGGTTGAATATGGAAACGCTCCGGAAAGCTTTGGAGGAGAATTGGATTTGGTCCTGTTTAGAATTATTCAAGAGGGTTTGACCAATTCATTTCGTCATGGTATGGCCAGCCTGGTACGAATATCTCTTTGGATAAATGCCGGCCAACTTAAGGTAACCATTTTAGATAACGGACGGAGCACTAGCAAGATAATCGAAGGCTTGGGAATAAGTGGAATGCGGGAACGAATCGGGAACGTCGGGGGAAGTGTTGAATTCAACAACCAGCAGGAAGGCTTTATAATAAGAGTAAACCTGCCCCTGCCGAAGGAGTTGCATGAACAAGATAAGAGTAGTTCTAGTTGATGATCAGGTGCTGTTTGTAGAGAGTCTGCAGACAGTCCTCGAATTAAAAGCCACAGATATAGAGATCGTCGGAATTGCCCATGATGGAGAATCCGGTCTGGAAGTAATTCACAGAACCCACCCGGAAATCGTGTTGATGGATGTACGCATGCCGGGTATGGACGGGGTGGAGGCTACGCGCCGGCTTCATCAGGAACTTCCCGAGATTAAAGTAGTGATGCTGACCACCTTTGATGATGATAATTATGTACGCGAAGCCATGCAGTACAATGCCCTGGGCTATATTCTAAAGAACATTCCTTCAACTGACCTGATCGACTCAATTCATGCGGTGCGCAATGGAACTGTCCAACTCTCGGCGGGAGTAATGGATAAGATTGTAGGCCGAAATCAGGTACGGCCACAGGAAAGCATCAATTCGACCCCGGCAAATATCAGCGCGGCGGTCTTT
>JAWLDZ010000087.1:0-8776 GCA_041686355.1 Spirochaetaceae bacterium | reverse complement strand
ACCCCTACAACCCAAACAACACGTAGACCCGCAAACCCCAACCCGATCCTGCAGCTGCAGAACCTCACCTACCAGCCCGGTTCCAGCAGTGCAGCCCTGCCTGCCCTTAGAGAGGTAAGCTTTGAAGTACATCCGGGTGAGGCGCTGGCGGTGACGGGAATTAGGGAGAACGGTTTAGAGACCCTCGAACAACTGCTGTCCGGGTTTCTTTTGCCCAGTTCCGGAAGTATTCTCTATAAGGGCAGCTCCATTGCCGGGCTGTCAATTCGAGAGCTCCGGTCACGGCACATTGCCTATATTCCTACAGAAAGGATGGTACGGGGTGCCAGTCTGGACTCCTCCGTGGCTGAAAATATGATACTGCTCAATTACCACGATTTTCATGGATGGGGACGCCTGAAGAAAGAGGAGATAGAACACTTCACCGGAAATTTGAAGCAGCTGTTCAACATAAAGGCCTCTCCCAAAGACCGTTTGTCGGGACTATCCGGAGGTAATATCCAGCGGGTTATAATCTCACGGGAAATCATCAACTCACCGGAGCTGCTGATCTTCTCTGAGCCTTCCTGGGGGCTTGATATTGCGGGACGGGATTTTGTCTTTGAAAAAATTGCAGAACTCACCTCCCGGGGCTCGGGGGTACTGATAATTACCAGCGATATTGAAGAGGCTCTTGAGAGTGCCGACCGCATTGTGGTCATGTACCGGGGATCCGTCAATGGAATTGTGCAAACCGACCAGGTTGATAAGGCCGAAATAGGCCGGCTAATGTTAGGAGTGGACGCTTATGCATGATACCCGCCCTGCCTCAACCTTTCTCAGCATAGGAGTAGCAATCGCCGCAGCAATTTTGGTTATGATAGTTACTTTGCCCCTGCTCAGCAACTCCCCGGCACGTACCCTTTCTGCGTTTCTAATGGGTCCCTTTAGAAACTGGTTTTACATGGGGAACTTTCTTAACCGGGTTGGGCTTTACATTATTGCCGGATTGGCGATGGTAATTGCATTTCAGGGGGGTATGTTTAATTTGGGCGGCGAAGGGCAAGTATATGCCGGCGCGCTGAGTACCACGCTATTCCTGTTGACTGTCCCGAAGCTTATTGGTCCGGTTGGAGTTATCGCGGCTGTTTGTGTAGCCGTCGGTACCGGCGCACTTATCGCAGGCCTCTCCGGGCTGCTGAAGATGAAGTGGAACACCGACGAGCTGATATCTTCATTCCTGCTTTCATCTTCACTGGTGTACAGCATTGACTATCTTGTGTCCGGGCCATTGCGAAATGCCGACAGTTTTCTCCTCTCAAGCTCGGAAATTGCAAGCCAATTTCGTCTTCCCCAGCTTCTGCCGCCGTCCCATCTTAATTTAAGCCTTTTGGCGGCTCTCTTGTTGATTGGTTTGGGCTACAAGTACCTCTTCCACACATCAAGCGGGTATGAGCTGCGGATGACCGGTCTTAACCGCGAGTTTGCCCGGTACGGAGGCATTCCTGTTCAACGATACTATTTTATTCCTATGGCCCTCAGCGGGGGCTTGTACGGTCTAGCCGGAGGCCTCTATGTGCTCGGAACTTCCTTTGCAACCATGCAGGGTTCAACCTCAGGTATGGGATGGAATGGAATTGCCATTGCACTGATAGCCCGTATTCACCCCCTGCTGCTTCTGCCGGCAGCTGTAATATTCACATATCTTGAATTTGGGGCTGAAAATGCAATGGTATATGCCGACTTCTCCTTTGAGTTCGGGGCGGTTTTACAGGCTATTGTACTGTTTTTGGTTACGGCGCGCTTCAGCGGGTTCAAGGTTTTGCGCAAAAAAGGAGACAGGAATGCTGCACTCGATAGTTGAAATCATGACCCCCTTTTTATTAGCCGGCCTGGGAGGCCTGTTCACTGAACGGGCGGGGGTGCTGAATATCGCTCTGGAAGGGCTCATGCTGATTGGCGCCTTCTCCGCGGCGGCGGTGGCCGGAACCAGCGGCAATCTACTCCTGGGAACAGTGGCGGCTGTCGGCATAAGCGCCGCCGCCGCGTATCTGTACGCTGCAGCGGCGCTGCGCCTGAAGGCGAATATCTTTATAACTGCTCTTGCAGTAAACCTGCTGGCAATCGGCGGAACACAAATTGCCTCTCACCTATTATTCGAAACCAAGGGAGTCATAGAGTTTGTTAATTTTCCTTCCCTGCCAAGCATTTCAATCCCCCTGCTTAGTTCTATCCCCGTTCTCAAGGGCTTTTTCATCGAACACTCGCTATTCGTTTATATTGCTTTTCTGCTGGTCCCAATTTCCGCCTGGATTCTGCATTCAACCCCCTTCGGCATGTATGTGAAGGCAGCAGGCCTTAACTCCACTGCCCTGTTTACTCGCGGAGTTTCAGAGCAGAAGATAAAAGTACTGGCAATTACTATTTCCGGTATAACCTGCGGACTGGCCGGCGCATCACTCTCCTTCAATTTAGGTGCTTATGTGCCCAACATTACCTCGGGGAGGGGCTGGATCGCGTTGGTTGCAATTTTTCTTGGCTACAAACGGCCCTACGGTATCTTTCTGGTTGCCCTCTTGTTTGCTGCAGCCGAACTTGCAGCTCAGAGTGCCCAGGGAATTGCAGGGGCCCCCTCCTCACTCCTTTTAGCGTTTCCCTTTTTTATCACCTTTGTCGGGATGGTAATATTTTCCGCTTTGCATGCCCTCTTTTTAAGATTGCAAGAAAAAAACCGATAATAGTTAAAAAGGAAGGGACAGCCCTTGGATGCCGATACAGCCGACCGGTTAGAAAAAGAAGTTTTTGATCTCCGTCAGTTGCTGGAAATCAGTAAAAGCCTCAGCTCTAACCTCGATTATCATACTCTATTAGACTCAATTATATACATCTGTATGGGACAGATGGGAGTTACCCAGGCAGCGATTTTCAGCCGGGACAACCTTGAAATTCCAGGTCTTAAGTTGATGCGTAACCTGGAAGGCTTTACCCTGGATACTTCACGCAGCTACATAATCAGCACCGAAAGTACTTTAGGAAACTACCTAGTGGATAATCCAGTATGCTATACACCGGAAGAGCTCTCCGGGTTGATCGATGATCCGCGGAGCCTTGAGACTCTTCAGAGTTTATCTCCAACCCTGATTGTCCCGCTGGTAGCCGGACAGCAGTTAATGGGGTTGATTGTTCTTGGGGAGCGCATTCATGGTGATAGCTACTCAAAGGAAGATAAGAACTATCTGCTTGATATTGCCCATTTTGCGTCGATTGCAATTCACAATGCAGTTCTGTTCGAAATGTCTACCACCGATATTATGACTCTACTGAAGCTTCGACACTACTTTTTTACTATTCTCGAGAAACGCATCCAGCATCTAGCACACAGCAATACAAGATTAGCGGTCATTATGGCGGACATTGATTTCTTCAAACACGTCAATGATACCTATGGCCATCAAACCGGTGATGAAGTAATAAAATCGATCAGCTCCATCATACGGGATAACCTAAGAACAAATGACATTGGTGCCCGCTTCGGAGGAGAGGAGTTTATTATTTTGCTTTACAATACCGGTGAACAACAGGCATACGAAATTGCCGAGCGCCTGCGCCTAAAGGTTTCCCAGACCAATTATGAGGATGTTGGATGTACAGAGGTTATTCATATCTCTTTAGGTGTTGTCGAATACAATCCCAACAGAGATTGTTCTGCACAGGACATAATTCGCAGGGTAGACAAGGCTCTCTACTATTCAAAAGAGAATGGTCGCAACCGAACAACCACCGGCTCATCACTTCAGTCCCGCCGGCATCAATGAGTTTAGGGAGGACAGCCCCTGTGGAACACATCCAGGAACTGATTCAGCACCACCGTCGTTTCGTGACCCCCCAACGCTTTGAAAAAATGCAGGCGGTTTTAGAAAACCGAACCCGTTATATCACAGTAGCGCTTGAGGATATCTACCAATCCCATAATGCAAGTGCGGTATTGCGAAGTTGTGACGGGTTTGGAATTCAGGATGCCTATATTATCGAAGGGCGAAATCCATTTAAACCAAACAAGAAAATCGAACTCGGCACCAGCCAATGGCTGTCTCTCCACCGTTTCAAGAAATCGGCCCGCTGCACAGAAGCGGCCATTGAAGAAATACGCAGCCGGGGTTATCGGATAGTTGCCACCTCACCCCACAGCAGCAACGTGGAGTTGGAAAAATTTGATCTTTCTAAAGGGCCGGCCGCGTTTTTCTTTGGGAATGAACTTGATGGACTAAGTCCAACTATGAAGGCACAGGCCGATGAGTTTGTAAAAATCCCAATGTTCGGTTTTGTGGAAAGTTTTAATATTTCAGTCTCCTGTGCCTTGGTGCTGCACCATTTGGTGCATCAGCTTCAGAGTCAGGTACGCGAATGGCAGCTGAGGCCGGAAGAAAAACAGGAACTGCTGCTGGAATGGCTTCGCAGGAGCAACAAAAACTGGCGCAGCATAGAGGCTTATATGAGCGCCCACAAGGAAAAGTAGATGAAAGATTCAAAACGGACTATCTGGTCCTGGGCCCTGTATGATTGGGCCAATAGCGCCTTCGCAACTACGGTAATGGCCGGCTTCTTTCCGGTCTTCTTCAAATCCTATTGGGCCGATCCCACCAACCTCCAACAGAGCACATTTTACCTTGGTATGGCCAATTCAATTGCCTCGATAATCGTGGCGGCCCTGGCTCCCTTTCTTGGAGCTGTTGCCGATCGGGGAAGCACCAAAAAAAAGTTTTTAAGCCTGTTCGCATTTTTGGGTGTCATTATGACCGGCAGTCTGTGGTTTGTACAAATGGGATTCTGGCAGCTGGCAGTCGTTTTTTATGTAACCGCGACAGTCGGCTTTTCCGGGGGCAATATCTTCTACGATTCGCTCATCACCGGAGTTGCTTCGGAGAAAAAGGTGGACTTTGTCTCCTCTCTCGGATTCTCTCTGGGGTATATCGGAGGGGGCTTGTTGTTTTTGGTGAATGTAGTAATGTACCTCAAACCCGAGCTGTTCGGCATTCCCGATGGGGCAACAGCAATCCGGATCGCCTTTCTCTCGGTGGCAGTCTGGTGGGCGGTATTTACCATTCCCCTGCTGCTGTTTGTCCCCGAGCCCCCGGTAGAATCACCTCTGCCGCTCTCCAAAGCCTTTAAAGGCGGTTGGCTGCAGCTTCGAAATACCCTCAGAGACATTCGTCAGCTGAAGGTAGTCGGGATCTTTCTTCTGGCATACTGGTTTTACATCGACGGGGTCGATACCATTATCCGCATGGCAGTTGATTACGGGACATCCCTCGGCTTTCCCTCTGAATCCCTGATTGTGGCTTTGCTGATGGTCCAGTTTGTCGCCTTTCCCTCCGCCTTAGCCTACGGCTGGTTCGGAGGAAAAATCGGAGTAAAACGAGCCCTGTACGTTGCCATTTGGGCTTATGCGATCATCACTGTGTTCGGCTTTTTTATGACCACTACCCTGCATTTCTATATTTTAGCGGGCATGGTCGGCTTGTTCCAGGGCGGTATTCAAGCCCTCAGCCGCAGTTATTATACCCGGCTTATCCCGGCCAATAAGTCCGCCGAATTTTTCGGGTTTTTCAATATGCTGGGAAAATTCGCCGCAGTGATAGGGCCTTTCCTGATGGGTTCAATCACCGTGTTAACCGGCAGCAACCGCATTGGAATTCTATCGATTATTGTGCTCTTTGCCATGGGAGGTTTCCTGCTGGCCAAGGTGGACGAAGAGGAGGGACGACGCATCGCCCATGAAAAGCTTGGACAGCACACTCAGGCCGAACTTGAGCCGCCGGAAAACTGATAAAAGCTCCGGTACTGGATCTATATCGAACCGACCGCGGTTTAGGAATAACCTAATTCGCGGGCGGTTCAGTCGTGCCAAAAAATCGGGGTAAAAAGTACTAAAACCGTATAAATCTCAAGCCGTCCCACCATCATCACAAACGAAAGAAACCATTTTACATAATCGGGGAAAAAGGCGTAATTCTCAGTTGGACCCACCATTCCAAAACCGGGACCAATATTGCCCAAAGTAACCAGGGCGGTAGAAAATGAAGTAAGAATAGTATTCCCCGCCGAAGCTACGACAAAGGTAACCACTAAAAGCAGAAAGAAATACAGAGAAACCATTCCGCTGATTACATACACCGCATCCTTTTTTGCAACCCTTCCATTCAGATGTATTCGAAACACCCCGCGAGGATAGATCAGGTACTTCATCTCATTAAACCCCTGCTTTATGATGGTTACCACTCGAATAACCTTCATTCCTCCACCGGTAGAACCGGCGGAACCGCCGATAAACATCAATATAAATAGAGTGATCCTGGACATCGCAGGCCAGGCTGCAAAATCAGCCGTTGCGTAACCGGTTGTGGTCAATATAGAGGCAGCCTGAAAGCCGGCGTAGCGCAGGCTCTCGCTAAAGCTGTTGTACACGGTACCGTACAGGTCCATAGCAATTAATAGGCTGGCAACAACAAAGATGCCGGTATACACCCGAAACTCCGTATTTTTAATAATGGACCGGGTATCCCCACGGACAAGCCGAAAATACATAATGAAATTGACTCCAGCCAGATACATAAAAATAGTGATAACCACATGAATATATCCCGAGGAGTAAAAGCCGACACTGCTGTTTTTAGGGGAAAAACCGCCGGTTGCCAGGGTTCCAAAGGTGTGGGTAAGTGAGTCGAACAGATTCATTCCGCCTAACAGCAGCAGCAGGGTTTCGGCAACTGTCAAGGAGAGATAAATTATCCATAATATTTTAGCGGTCTCTGTAATCCGAGGAGTTATTTTGTCCACAGAAGGGCCGGGAGCCTCAGCTTTTAACAACTGAAAACCGCCGATTCCCAACAGAGGAAATAGGGCTACTGTGAGAACAACGATTCCCATTCCGCCAAGCCAGTGGGTAAGAGAACGCCAGAAAAGCAGGCTGTATGAAAGACCCTCTATATTGGTCAGGATCGAAGCTCCGGTGGTAGTGAAGCCCGACATTGTCTCGAAAAAGGCATCGGTATAGCTTGCTATTTCGCCTGAAAGGTAAAAGGGCATCGCCCCTGATGCCGCGGCTGTTATCCAGGCTAAAGATACAAATAAGAATCCTCCCCGAATAGAGATTGCCAGACCTCCATAGGAGCGTAAACCTAGGAACAGCAACAGTGCAATAGTGGTATTTACTCCAGCAGGAATCGCAAAGACCCGAATTAGATGGTACTCACCGTACCACAGGGCCACTAAAATCGGTATCAGCAGGAAGAAAGAAAAAATGAGCAAAAAAACACTTAGGACTCGCAGTACTACAGGGATTTTCATTTTTTCTTCTTGGCAAACATTTGATCGAGCTTGTTCACGTGTTCCTTGCGGGTGATCAACACAATAGTGTCCCCGCCCAGCAGCATATCATTGCCGTGGGGCAGATAGTTCTCATCCCCCCGTGAGATAAAAAGAATCAGAGAATGATAGGGCAGTTTAATATCTTTTATCAATCGATTTGCCACTTGACTGCCCACATCAACACTCATTTCAATTACTTCAAGGTTACCCCCGCTTATGGCGTGGATGCTGTGAACCTTCCCCTTTCGAACCAATTTTAGAATCGAGTTGACCACCGCATTATTCATACTGATAGTCGTATCAACACTCAGTTTTGAGGCCATTTTTAAAAAGTCGTTCTTATTTACTAGAGCGATTGAGCGCCTGATGCCTATGCTTTTTGCATACATCGATGTAACCAGGTTAAGCTCCTGATTACCGGTGGCACTGATAAGCAAATCGTAATCGGCTAATCCATTCTCTTCCAGCAACCCTTCGTCGCTGACATCCCCATATAACACCAAGGCTTGAGAAAACTCTTCGGCAAGCTGCTTGGAACGGTCATAATCCTGTTCAATCATTACCACATTTCGTTTTTGTCGTGGAACAAAAGACTCAAGCATTCGCGATATAAAAGACTCACGTTCGTTATTTTTAATCAGATGTCGGGTCACATAGCTCCCAATTCGGCCTCCCCCGACAACTACGATCTTACGCAGCTCTTTACGGGGCTTGCCCTCTGTTTCAAAGGCGGTCTGCAGGTGGGCCAGGGTTCCGATGAGATACAGGGTATCCCGCTCTCGGATAATGGTATCCCCCTGGGGGATAATATAGCCGTTTTCACGAACAATAACCGCTACAATAAAATCGTACTGAACCTCGTTTTTTATATCCTCAATACGGCGGTCACGAAACCTGGAATACTCTCCGATGACCATGGTGCGCATCTGAAAAGTAGTTCCCTCAAAGTTGATGATATCACTTATTGCACCGTGTTCAATCGAACGCAGTATCGCCCGGGCTGCCTCTACCTCCGGGTTTACCACATAATCAATTCCCAAGAAAGGCTTCTCGGCGACACTCGAGGAGGTATACTCGAAATTTCTGACCCTGGCAATCTTGTAAGGGACCTTGTATTCACTGGCAACCATTCCACAGGCTATCATATTAAGTTCGTCCGATTCGGTCACACTTATAAAAAAGTCGGCCTCATTGATCGATGCCTGCTTGAGTACCTCGCGGTTGTTTACTTCCCCGTGTATAACCATACAGTCAAGACTGCCGGCAGCCTTCCTCACCTTGTCTATATTTCTTTCGATTAGGACGACATCGTGTTTCTCTTCTATAAGTTTACGGGCTAACTGTAAGCCGACATTTCCGGCTCCGACAATAATCTTCTTCATAATTGGACATCATAGTATCAAAACGGGGTTGTTTTGTCACACCATTT
>JAWLDZ010000086.1:0-8785 GCA_041686355.1 Spirochaetaceae bacterium | reverse complement strand
GAAAACTCCATCACCCAGTACTTCAAAAAGGAGTTCGGCGGCCAGATCGAACGCCTGGCCTACTACGACGAGATATCCCTCAGCAAAGAGCGAATCCGCACAGATGCCATTGACCGGGGAGTACTCATCAAAGCCCAGTCAAACGCCGCCTCGGTGCTCCGCAGCCTGCTCCAGAGTCAGGGCGTCTCCCCCGTGGAAGTAAAGTTCCGCCAAACCCACCGGGAGGATTCCCAATGAGCACCCCCGACAAAGGCCGCAAAGGCCGCAAAAACAGCCCCTCCCGCAAGCGGCGTCATCTGTTTCCCCTGTGGCTGCGGCTGTCAATCCTCGGCTTAGTAGCGACGGCGCTCCTGATAAGCGCCGCAGTCACCATCTTCCCCATGCTCGGAATCTCCCTCGAACTGCCCTTCACCAGCCGCACCCGGATATCCGAATCGGAAATCCTGCTGCAGGAGGTCCGCCCCCTGTTTCATCTGTCGACAGTGGAGTACACCTATAAATCGGTCTTTCCCCACGACTTTATTCCGGAAAACAGCGACCCCCAGCGGGCTTACACCCGCCGACAGCAGGGAGAAGAGCTTACCTCCCGGGCTAAAGAAGCCGCCGATCTCTACAGTGTCTGCCGGACCGCCGGAATCCGTCTCGACAATCGGTCAACCGAGTTCGTGGTGTTAACAAGCCGTGTAAAAGGTGGTTATAACCTCGAGCCGAACCTCAAGCCAAACATGAAAGCTTCAGCCGACCTGCAGGTGCACCTCAATCCAAGCCTGAAAACCGCAGAACTGAGACTGCCCAAACCTCTGATTACCGAGTTTGTGATTCAAGATGAAACCAGTGAATATTATCAATATCCGGATATACAGGTGGATGCAGCCCAGTGGAGGGCCATCAGCGGGTATGTGGAAGAAAAAATTCGTTCCCGGGTGCTGCAGGAGGGAATCCTGGAGCAGACCGAAAAAAACATGCAGGACCTACTGCTACGCCTAATGGAGTCTGCCGGCTGGGAGCAGATAGTGTTTACAACTGCTTCCGACACTCTTCAGTAAACCCCTCAAATTCGCGACGAAGCAGGGGCACCAAGCGAGAGGCCTGCTCATGCTCCTCGTTCACCGCCGCCAGTTCAAGGGCAGCGGCGGTTTTCCCCAGCCTGACAGCCGCCAGGTTCAACCCTCCCCCCTTAATGGAATGGGCTTCTGCTCGCAGCTTTACAAAATCACGACCCTCTAAAGCGGCCTCGATCTCAGGCAGCTGCGCCTCAACCTTGTGAATAAAACCCTCAATCACCCGGCCAACTACCTCGCGCTGCCCCATAAAGTTCTCCAGGGTCTCTTCTATATCCACCACCGCATCATCGGCCTCAAAGGGCAACTCAGCCTCCCGCACCCCTTCACCCTCGCCTGTCGCCTCTAAAGCTTCACTCTCCTCAAGCTCTTCCAACTCTTCGACATCCTCAAGTTCCTCAAGTTCTTCGGCATCTTCATCCGTCCCAGCGGCCGAAGCAGCTGCAGGGCTCCCGTTTGGCGAGGCGGCAGAGGTGGTGTGGTGCCCCTGCTCAAACCACTCTTCGAGCACCGGCAGAAGGTCCCTCTTCTTGAAGGGCTTCACCAAAAAGCCGTTCATGCCCACCTTCAAACACTTCTCTTCCTCTCCCTTCAGGGCACTTGCAGTAACCGCCACAATAGGTGTCTCTATTCCAAGCTCTCGGATAGACTCGGTGGCCTCATAGCCATTCATCTCCGGCATCTGGACATCCATAAAAATTAGGTCATACTGCTGAGCCTTCACCGCCTTCACCGCTTCGACCCCGTTGTTTGCAATGTGCACCTCGTGTCCAAGATTCTCAAGAATCGTCTTGAACAGCTGCTGGTTCACTTCATGGTCTTCGGCAATCAGAAACTTCCCGCCGGTGATCTCCTCCACCATCTGAATAGACTCATCATCCCCTGCCCCGAGCTCCTCCTGGCCCGCCTCGGATTGTAAGTCGGTAATACTGAAAAGCGTTTCAAAGAGCTTGCCCTTTTTAATAGGCTTATTCAGATACGCGCTGAACCAGTGCAGCAGCTTCATTTTGGCCTCATCACCACTTTTTCCGGTGGGGCTCATCAGTACCAGTTTGGTGTCCGCAAGCTGTGTGTCCGCATTCACCTCACTGGCAAACTGCCAGCCGTCCATTCCCGGCAGCAATAAATCAACCAGGCAGACATCGTACACATGCCCCTTGCTCTGGGCATCACGCATCAGACTCAGCGCAGCGGGTCCCTCCGCAACTTCCTCCACCTCACAGCCCCACTCTTCCAGATATTCACGGATTATTCCACGGACAGTCGGGTTGTCATCCACAATCAACACCCGAATAGGAAAATAGTTCTCCTCCAGGGCATGATAAAAACTGGTTTCATTCTGTTTTTCTAATTTGGCGGTAAACCAGAAAGTCGAACCCTGCCCGTCTCCGCTCTCCACACCAATCTGCCCGTTCATCATATGGGCCAGGTTTTTAGAAATCGACAGACCGAGTCCGGTGCCCCCGTATTTACGGGTGGTAGAGGAATCGACCTGACTAAAAACCTTGAACAGCTTTGATCGCTTCTCTTCCGGAATACCGATTCCCGTATCCTCTACCCGAAACTTCAGCATTACGTGGCTATCTGTCTCACTTTCCTTTTCAATAAATACCACCACCTGACCTTCATGGGTAAACTTCACCGCATTATTAAACAGATTCACAATAACCTGCCGCAGCCGCACAGGATCACCCCGCAAAAGAATGGGGATGTCACTATCAACAAATACCGCTGTTTCCAGCCCCTTTTTATGTGCTTCCAGGGCTACCAGATCTACCGCATCTTCGGCCATCTTCTGCAGGTCAAAATTAATTGTCTCCAGGCTGAGCTTCCCCGCTTCAATCTTTGAAAAATCAAGAATGTCGTTGATTAAACTGAGCAGCACATCCGCAGAAAAAATGATTTGATCGATATATTCCTGCTGTTCGGGGTCGAGCTCTGTCTCTCCTAACAACTCACCCATTCCGTTAATGGTGTGAATCGGGGTACGAATTTCATGGCTCATGTTAGCCAGAAAATCCGATTTAATCCGGGTCTCCTTTTCCGCGGCTTTACGGGCCCGCTGGGAAGACTCCTTCGCCCGGCGTAATTCGGTCTCAAGCTTTTTCTGTCCACTGATATCTTCAAAAAAGCCGACCAGCATCTTTCGATTAGACGAATTAACCGGGTACAAATTAAGGCGGACCCAGCGGTGACTGTCCCCGGCCTCGGGAGTCGGAAAATAGCGCAGCTCTTCAGAGAAAGCTTCCAATTCCGAATCAATAAGTCCGGTAAAACCCTTGAGAAAGGGCTCTACATCCTCCGGATGAAACATTGAGGTGAGTCGAGTACCCTTTGCATTGGACTGTCCTATAAGCTTAAGAAATGCGCGGTTTGCCGAAAGGATATTGCAGCCGCTGCTGACGAGGGCCATCCCGATTGGTGATTCAATGAAAATCGACTTGAAAATATTGGCATCCAACTCGTATCTCCAGCTCTGCTAAAAAGCCGGACTTAAGACTTCAGCGGCTTTCCTGAGCAGTTGTTCCGGTTTGAGCGGTTTGGTAAGATAGCTTTTTATCCCGTAACTTACAGCTTTCACCACGGTTTCCTTGCGCGAGAGTGCGGAAAAGACGATCACCGGCATCTCGTCTCCCTCCTTCGACAGGTGCTCCAGCACCTCAAATCCATTCATCTCGGGCATCATTAAATCTAAAAAAACGAGAGAAAAATCGTGATTTTTCTTATCTTCAACAAACTGTTTGCCGTTATCGTAGGTAGTTAGTTTCCATTTAGTCTCGGAGAATACCGTTTTTACCAGTTCCTGAATCACCAAGTCATCATCGACAATGGCAACCTCCGCTTCCGTGTTAAACACGGCTACGCTTTTACGCCTCGTTTCACCCTGATCAACTTCGGCCGCAGCACCGCTTCCAGCCCCGTCAAAGCGCAGCTGAATCGCCTCGTCCTTCTCTTTTTTTGGTGCGGTCGATTTCAGGAGCTTCTCACTGACTACCTCATCATGGGCAATATTGTCAGCCTTCAAGCCCAGCAGTTCATCCATAGCCTTATCGAGGCTGTCATACACCGCTATTCCGGCATATTTTGAAGACTTCTTTACCACTTTCTGCACATCCTGATTGCCGGTCAACAACTTGATAAAGCGTTCATTCGGCTGTGCATGCTCGGTGATAATATCAAGCAATCTGGTAAGCTTGCCGTGATGGGTCTCTGGAAACTCAAGGCTGGACATCATAATCAGAATCTTAGGATTTCTCACCTGATACAGTTCAAGCAGCTCGTTCACTTTATACTGCAGCTGCTCAATTTTTTCGTTGTTCAGCCCCTGGGCAATTTCAATAAACAGAATATCCTCATTGAAGTGAGCCTCAATGATGCAAGGCGTATCATCGGTAGTTAATTCCATATCTAGTATTTCTGAAATAGTAGAGAGCAGCTGCTCCATTTTCAGGGGCTTGGAGATGATTTTATTGACCTTATACCCGGCCAGCTCAACCACTTTCCGCTTATCAATTTTTGATGAGACCATCACCAGGGGGATATTAGCCACATTTCTATTATTTCTTTTTTCTTCCAGCAGTTCAACGCTGCTCTTTCTGGACAGGTAGTAATCCATAATGATAAGATCGGGCATCTCATTGCGCAGCTTCACCAATCCGTCGAGCCCGTTGGTGCCCTGCACAACCTCCAAACCGTAGGAGCTCAGCTTGTCGGTCAGATAATTCCTAAACATGGGAGATTCGTCTATTACCAGGATTTTTTTCATAGCTTACTCTCTTCTCTAAGGCTCTCTTCTTTGAGGCTCTTACCTATTATCGTACAGAATTCAGTATGAAGCAACGAAGTTTAAAACTTGTACCCGATTTTCCGCAGCAGCTCTTTCCGATCTTTCCGGTCCTGCTCGGACTCCACACCCTTCGGAGAGAAGCCGTCGACAACCCCCATAATTCCGCGACCCTGTTGGGTTCTGCCTACCAGCACCTGCAGGGGGTTCGCCGTCGCAGCAAAGATCCTCGCAACCTCCTGGCAGTTTTTTATCTGATTCAGCACGTTGATTGGAAAAGATTTACGGATAATAAGAAAAAATGAATGTCCCGCGGCAACGGCCTGTGCACAGGCAATCGCCTCTTTAACCAGCTTCTCATCGTTTCCCGCAGTGCGGATGAGTGCCGGCCCGGAGGCTTCGCAGAAGGCAAGCCCGTATTCAATCCCCGGAACCGAAGTCACCAGTATTTCAGACAGATCCTCAACCGTTTTAATAAAATGGGACTGCCCTACAATAATATTGGCATCCGTCTCCCACTCTAGTTGAACCGCTTCAATATCGACTTTCATTTCTTCTCCTCCTCTATTCCAGGATTATCGCATCCAGGTCAATTTCACAGCAGGTACAGGGCACCTGTACGCCCCAATTCTCAAGAACCTGCGGATGAACTTCCCCAAACATCCCCGCATAGGTGCCTTTATACAGGATCTTTGCCGAACGCCCCTTAATAAAGCGGGGATCATCCAGCTCCTGCAGCTGATACTCTTTGGACAGGTAATAAAACACCGCCGATACGTGGGCCGAGACCTCGTTATAGGTCACCTCGCCATCGGCGCTCAAAAAGCCAAGGGTATTTCGGGTTACCGTACCCGAATTGTCCGAAGGCTCAAGAAAGGCGGTTTTCCCGGTTTCAAAAATGTGATGGGGATACACCGCATGGGCGGACACCGCTTCGCTGTTAAGCAGATTCGGCAAAATCGAGGAGCGTACGTACTCGTAGTTTTCAGTCATCGGATTGGCGATACGGATTGAATCGTCCCCGCTAATCTCCATCTTCTCTATGAAGTCCTTTCCCGAGCCGAGGTAGTTGTACATCATCTCCTGAAACCCCATACCAATCATAATATCCCGTACCTTCCGGGCAAACTCCTCCGCCTCGGTCAGCCGTCCCACGGTAAAATCGGAGGGCATCAGCGGCTCAAAGCGGCTCATGCCGTGGCCAATCATAATATCCTCGATTACATCCACCGGATGCAGAAAATCGTTGCGGTAGGGCGGCACCGTCACCGTTACCTGCTGCCGGCTCTCGTCAGTCTCGGCGCTCACCCCCATACGGGTCAGGGCAGCGGCAGTCTCCTTCAAGCTGAAGGGCACTCCCAGCATACTGCGGGCGTGTTCCAAATCAATGGTCATCGGTTCCTGGAAATAAAAGGGACTGACAATCTCCCGTCCAAACTCGGTGTCAAAGGGATATTCGATCTTCACCGGCAAAATAGTAAAACCCGCATCCGCCAGGTCGCAGGCTACAATATTGGCAGTCAGAATCAAATCGCGCAGCTCCGTACCGGTCATTTCAATAAAAATGTTTTCATCCCCCACCTGCACCGCACCGGTATAGGCACTGTTGATCACCGGCGGAAAGCTCAGGGCCTCGCCTTGTGCATCTTCGAGATAAGGATAGCGGTCGAAGTCGGCCACAATATGGCCGTACTCGTGGCCCTTCGGGTGCTCCTTGGTAATCTCTCGCAGGGAAAGCTTCCTCTCCATTTGCAGAGGAGTGAACTTGGTCGCATCAGGATCCGCCGCCCGGTAGGTAATCGGATAGGTCAGCAGATCGCTGCGGAAGACCCCAATGGCAATCGACCTCCGCTTCCGGCCGAAGTTCCAGCACAGCTTTTCCTGGGTCTGAATGATATCCTTCAGCGTAGCCTCATCTATCTTTTTGCCGGTGGCCGCCAGGGCAATCTCGTAGGGCCGCACATCCTTCACCGACGGATCGATTTTAACCACCCGCTCGCCGTAGTCCTTGCTCACTTGCGGGGTTGAGAAAAAATCGTATTCGGGAATCTTCTCCTCATTATACTGGCGAAGCTGACGCCCGACTCCGGCGGTAGACCAAAGGTCCGGACGGTTGGTATCGTTTAATTCAATTTTCACCTGTCCCGTCGCCTCATCCTTGCCGTCCAACTCGGCCTTGGCAACCGTAAGCATATCTTCCAGCTGCTCATCGTTATAGCGTTTTCCTACATAGGAGTACAGGGCATCTTCGTATACTTCAATTTTAGGCATAACTACTGATTCCTCCTCAGCCGCACGTTTTCTATATTAGGCGAGAAAAGCTCCCGCAGGTCGTTCAGCCCCAGGTGCATTAAGGCCATGCGGTCGATACCCAGGCCCCAGGCCAGTACCGGTACATCTACACCCATTGCTTTAGACACCTCGGGCCGGAATATTCCGCTGCCCCCAAGCTCAAACCATCCCAGCTCAGGGTGTTTTATATGCACCTCGATCGAAGGCTCGGTAAAGGGGAAGTAGCCGGGAACGTATTTCACATCCTCGGCCCCGGCAATCTCCTCGGCAAACATCTTCAGCAAGCCCAACAGGGTGCGCAGGTTCACATCCTCCCCCAGCACAATCCCTTCGGTCTGATAAAAATCGGCCCCGTGGGTCGCATCCACCTGGTCATAGCGGAAACAGCGGGCAACTCCAAAGTATTTGCCCGGAACCTTCGCCTCGGGCAGCTGCTTGGCAGAAAGCACCGTCCCCTGGCTGCGCAAAATCTGGCGCCGGGTAAAATCACGGTCAAAGGTATACCCCCATCCGCGGCTGCCGGTCTCCCACCCGTCCTCATGAGCGGCCGCCACCTGGTCCAGGTAGGGCTGCTCGATTTCTCGGGCATGGCTCGGTTTATCAATGTAATATACATCGTGAATATCCCGGGCACTGTGAAACTGCGGCATAAACAGGGCATCCCCGTTCCAGAACTCCGTCTCTACCAGGGGCCCATCAAACTCCTCAAAACCGAGGGAAGTAAGCTTGTCCTTTACCCAATGAAGATACTCGCCATAAGGATTACGCCGGCCAAGCAGTACCCGGTTGGGAGGCGTCTTTATATTGTACTCACGAAAACTCTTCCCCTTCCAGGAACCGGTGGAGAGCATCTCAGGTGTAAGCTCCCCTATCTCCTCGCCGGTAACCCCTTTCTTGAAAAGCTCATCCCGGGCCGCCGCCCCGGCCTCGCTGAGGGTATATACAATCTCTTCGCGGTCTGAGAGCTTAAAGGGCACTCCAGCGGCCCCGCGCTTTTTACTTATCTTTTCAATTGCCTTCTGTTCAGCATCATCCAGAGCCTGATGCTCAATCTCTCCCTGTCCGGCGGCCTTATCAAGCACCCTCCGCACCGCCTGCATACGCTGGGATGCCTCGCCAACAGCAGAAACCCTTTTCTCGCCGTCCATCGAAAGAACACCCTCTTTGGAAAGCTGCCCATAGGCTGAACCGGTATCTCTATTCTCCAGCCCCAGCTTGCCCGTCAGCTCCTGCATGGTCAGCGGACCGCTTTGTTTCAAAAGCTCCAGCATCCGTTCTTCGGGAGTACCCTGTTCGGCATAGGACTTACCCAATTCCGTCAGCTCATACACCACAGTCTGCACACGGCGGGCCTCATCGATAAAACCCTTGCCCGCCAGCCAGCTAAAAGCCTGATTACACTGACCTATCTTAAACGACAGCTCATCAACCAGCCGTGTGGTGGTAATTTCTTCTCCTGGCTTCACATGCCGGAGGGTCTTGACTTCAAGCGGGTGTAAGCTTTTTACGTCAACATCCATAGCCTTTCTCCCTGTGTAAGTTCATAAACTTGTTTCTATAATTGGTAACCGTAATCCAAAGAAATGTAAAGGGACTAAAGCACCCCTTACTGGGTGCCGGGCGTCTCTTATTGGGCGCCCCTTATGTA
>JAWLDZ010000085.1:4877-8823 GCA_041686355.1 Spirochaetaceae bacterium | reverse complement strand
ATTGATAATACTGTATGTATTGTTGTTTATACCCTCAGGGGAGATACAATCAGAATTATATCTGCACGAAAAGCAAACTCCAGAGAAAGGAGAAAGTACGATGAGCAAGTACAAAGATCGACGAAACAGTAAGTATGAAGAAGTCAGAGAAGAAAAAATTGATTATTCGGATATCCCGGAACTGGATACTTCTTTCTGGGACCGTGCAAATATCGAATATCCGGAACCGAAAAAACCAGTTACCCTGCGATTAGATCGTGATATCCTGGAATGGTTCAAAGCACATGGCAAGGGATACCAGACCCGTATCAACGCTGTGCTTCGTTCCTATATGGAAAACCACAAGAAAAACGCTTCTTGAACTGCACGGTATCAGCAAAATTTATTAAAAGGCTCCAGTTATAAAGATTACCAAGGAGAACTACTTTACCGGCGGAAGCCACCACTGGGGCAGCAGAGGCAGTGTCGGCGTCAACAACGCCGGAGAGATTCACCTGGCTCTATGCCGCACTTAACCCTCTGCGCAATCGCTTTCTTGAATGGTCGGGGAAATAAAGTTCGTGCTACAGCGAAACAGGAATGCCGAATATGGTCTATTTGAACTTTCGAAAGGCACCGCGGATTCCACGGCGGACCATACCGGAGACATTGTGTCCTATCTCTCGTTTCACCGAGTCGAGCAGGCTGTCCTTTAGGCTTTTCTCCTGTTGTCCTGCGACTCTTCCTCGATCGGCTCCCGAACCCGGTGCACCGGAGGACGTGCTTCCTCCACCTATGCGTGTGTAGCCTACCCTTGTCCGCCAGGAGTCATCATTTTGAAAGAAAGCGGCAAAGAGCTCTTTCACGGTCTCCGGCGGCAGCATTTGGGCGGCCTCATAATGGCCCGAAGGGTCTCCATACTGAACAATCATTCCCGGAGCGGATCCGGCAGCCTGAATGAATAGTTCACCCTCGCTGAGAATACAATGATCCAAATCTCGGCCCAGACGATCGATCATCTGATCGACTTCTGCAGGACTTTGGGGTACAACAATTTTCCCGTTTGAATCCTCCAACTCCATACAATCCTCCTTTAATGCTGCTGTGTGGTATACTATCATTGTACCCCACAATGGAGTATTCACAATCTGTTTTTAAAAGAAAATGCCTGGACAGTACTGAACAGTACTGAACAGTACCCTCTGTTTTTACCCCGGACCCTCGGTATGACTTACTGCTTAGGAGGATGATTTTCTATCTATATTGGACATATTTAGCATGTATAGTGGTGTTGATCAGGTGAAGATTGGCAAGCTTTTGTCCGCTGATTATCACACTGTGTTTTTCGTCGAAAGATACTTAACTTCTTTTCCTGTAGCTCTTTCATAGAGTGTTTCAGGAGCAATATCAACCTCGCCTTCTCCCCACACGAGCGTTCCATATTCAATGTGAAAAGCCTTGAAATATTCTTTATCACTAAATGCCGCGAATACCGTATCGGGTTTTATGTAATCAGAAAGGTCTACTGTTCCTTTTGACTTGTCTTCGAACTCCAGCTCTATTTTGTATTCCGAGTTGTACTGTGCGTGAATTATATCAAAAAACATATTATGCTCCTATTTTAAAGGTTCTACTTCGAATAGCGTTTTATGATCTTTAGCCAGATTCCACTCTTGAAAGAGTTCCTTTTGATGAAGCTTAGCCCATTCGAGTACCAGTCCCAGAGCCTTCGGCGGTAGATCTCCGTAAAGTAAGCTGAAGTCATTGATAGTTATAATTGCCTTGTACTCATTGTAGATCGCATGAAAATGCGGGGGATTATGATCGTCGAAGTACATCTGTATGAGAATGCCGTAGAAGCGTGAAATAGTTGGCATGTAGTTACATTAGCATATTTGCAGATAAAAATCATTAGTGTAATTATAAACTGTTGTAAATTGCTGTGTTTTTGGTGCAAGCGAAATGCCTGCTAATCAGCCGCCGGTACACCGGCGGCCTATACAAATCCTTACTACTATTAAAACAATGACCTATTACCCCGGACCCTCGGTATTTTGCTTCGCAAAAGGCTCGGGCTTGCGATGTCGCTTCGCGAATCGCTGGGCGCGATTCGAACGCTTACGGGATCGTTCCTCCCTTCGGTCCGGTACGACCCTTGATATTACCTACTGCTTAGGAGAGCGACTTTCTATCTATATTGTACATATTTGGCACGTATGACGGAGAAATCGGATACGAGATGGGAGCTTTTCATATATAACATATGCTTTATCACAAAGTGCTGTAACTTTGTTGTATCTATGGGCAAATACAATTCCAGTAGAGGGGCTTTTGACCAGGACAAAAGTCTCATTCGTTTGTTATACTGCACATAGAGGGGTTGTGTGCAATGAATCCGGAGAAAGCTTTACGCCAAATAGTACAGGGCAGGAAGGGAATCCGTTTTTTACGACTTCATCAGGCTCATTGAAGCATTCGGGTTTACCCTTGACCGCGTGAGCGGTAGTGATCATATTTTCAAGAGAGAAGGAATAGAAGAGATGATCAATATCCACAATTATAAAGGAGAGGCAAAGCCGTATCAGGTTCGACAGTTTTTGGAAATAGTCGAGAAATACGGTTTGTCATTGGAGGAAAGAGAATGAAAGATTACTATATCAGCATTTTCTATAGTGAGGAAGATGAAGCATATGTGGCCGATATTCCCGACCTCAAATACTGTTCTGCAGTGGGTGAAACTCCTGAACAAGCCTTGCAGGAGGTCCTTCAGGCGAAAGAGGCCTGGATCGCGTCGGCTAAAGCTTCGAATAAGCCGATTCCCTCTGCTAGATTCAAACCCGTTCATTATCAGGTATAGGATTTGCTCCTTCACTTAGGTAAAATGAATTGCGTATCAATCAATATTGAGGCATTTACGCACTCTATTTCGAACAGCATCCATCCATTTGGTGACAAGAGGCATATGATCGGCTTCCGGCTGCATAGTACTGCCTGGATAGCGGGTTATCGTCCCGAAGGGAGTCAGTTTCTCGCATTCCTCTTCTACCTCTTTCAGTTGAGTGCACACATCTTGAATATCACGACTCAATTTTAATAAGTCGTGGATGAATGGCATCTTCCGATGGAAATGAATATACATCGCCTTAAGGTACTTTTCTGCGCATTGCTGACAATGGAAGGCAACGATTTCGTACGGTACTCGGGATGAATCCAACAGTATGAAAACAGAATCTCTGTCCCTGTCGGCTGAGTGTATCCATTCTTGGACTTCGGGTTTTACTGTCAAACCGCAACGCCCTCGTTATACGCCACATGTTCTATAGTCCATGGGTGGTGTAGGCGACGATCGAAATCTTCCTTTGAGCTTACTATCACGTCCAAAGCACGGTCGAGATGCTCATGAAGGTAGCGACGGATTTCGTATGCAAGCTCGAAAGGATCCTTAGGTTTCACGGAATATACGACAAGGATGTCGATGTCGCTGTCATCTGTTTCTTCTCCACGGCCGAATGAGCCGAACACGTAGACAGCATCTATTGGGAAAGAGGTGCGTAATGAGCTGATTACCGAGCGAAGTCTTTCATCCATATCTTATTTAGGTAGTATACTAGAATTATTCTTCTCTCGGCAAGTGGAATTGGTTGATGGTGTTATTGTCCTAATTGGTCAGATGTCTCAATTCAAAGAAAATTAATTTTACCCCCGACGCGATTCGAACGCATGACCTACTGCTTAGGAGGCAGTTGCTCTATCCTGCTGAGCTACGGGGGCAAGGCTTATTCAAGCTTATTATAGAATGGAAATTCGAACCGGTGTTAGTTCCGCCGGCCCTAAGCTCCACTTACCATAAGTACGCTCATAATAGGAAAAAGCAGGCCGGCTGTCAACGTAAACTTCGGCCAATGCCTTCAACTCCGCTGTTATACTGGAATTGTCAGAATGAATGAGGTGCCCCTAGAGCTGGTGC
>JAWLDZ010000085.1:0-4777 GCA_041686355.1 Spirochaetaceae bacterium | reverse complement strand
GCTGGTGCTCCGATCGTTGCTGCTGCGGAGGCTTGGGTCGGAGTTGGAGTGAAAGCTCAGCTCTCCGTCTAATTGATGGGTGAGGGTTCTTACCATCGACAGGCCGAAGCCCTCGGCACTGTCGAAGTCGAAGTCCGGAGGGATACCTGTGCCGTTGTCGGTAATTTGTACGGTTATGCGGCCATTCGTGTTATCGGCTATTTGAACATCAATTTTTCCATGTGCAGATTCGGAAAAGGCGTGTTTATAAGAGTTGGAGCAGAGTTCATTGATTATAAGTGCCAGAGGGATAGCACGGTCGATATTCATTAACACGGTATCGCCGGTTACGTTAGTCTCGATCCGGCTATTGTCGATGTTTTGAAATGAACTTGATAGTTCGTCAAGGAGTGAATGGATGTACTGAATGATATCTACTTTGGCGAGGTTATCCCGGCTATAGAGTTGCTCATGAACAAGAGCCATCGATGTGATCCTATTCTGAGCTTCTATAAGAATCGCCTGCGCACTTCTGTCTGTCAATTTATTCGATTGAAGGTTCAGCAGGCTTATCACTATTTGCAAGTTGTTCTTTACCCGATGGTGGATCTCACGCATGAGTACATCCTTCTCCTCTAGGGAGAGGGCAAGTCTCCGTTCGCTTTCGATCCGGTTCTCTCGTTCCTGTTTGATATTGTCAATGAGCCGATTGTAGGAGTCGACCAGTTCATCGATTTCATCTTTTCTGGAAAAGATTTTCTTTCGCTGCAGTTGCAATGGGGAAAAAGTGTTTTCATCCGTTGTTTTTTCCCTCAGGGACAACTGAGTGGAGAGACTGTTCAGCTGACGGGTTATTGCCATTTGAACCAGAAAAAAGACGGGAAGAATTATTAGCAGGGCTTTTATGCCTTCGACCAGCACAAAGCGAGATAAATGCTGCCGGGCGAGGTCTGCAATTGTTGGCTTATGTAAGTACACCGTCAAGCTGCCGATTTCCTGTGTTTCCTGCTCACTGCTGTAAGAGAGAGGCCAGGTTTTGGATAGTGTTCTGGTTTCTGTGCTCACCGACCCGGCGGTGATAGTAGCGTAATCTGATATTATCAACTCCACCTTTTTTACTCTTTCTATTTTCTGGATTGCATTGATGGCAAGTCTACTCTCGCCTATCGAAAGGGTCCATGCATTGCGGGTGATAATCGGCAGCCAGTTTTGTTCAATATTCTGGAAGGTGGCGGCCTGTTGGGCTTCAATATTACTGTTTTCAACAAAAAGTGAGACAATACTTGCCGCACTGATAGCTATCACAATAAAGCCGAATATAAGCACAACAAATTGACGGGATAAAATGCCTTTCATATGTACACCGCCCTATTCAAATGCCGCTACCTCTGTTCGAGCAAAGGTTCCGTCATCTTTCATACCACGCAGTACCTGTTCAAGCTGAGGGATAAGCTGCATTTGGGACTTGTGCAGGTACAGGTACATTTTTCGGTCTGCAAGTCTGGGCTCTAGTGGGTAAATGTCTTTGATATTGTTATTTTTAAGATAGTACTTACCTCTTCTACAGTTATAGAGAATTAAGTCGACCCGATCGGCTTGCAGCATGGCAAATAGCGATTCTTCGTTTGTAACGGTGTGAATGCTTTTTGCGGTAATGACATTTTCTTCTAGAGTTTTCCATCCAGAGATAAAGGCGATATTATATTCGGACAGGTCCGACCAGTCTGACAATGTGATGTTCTTGTTTTTGCTGAATGCACAGAAACCAAATTCCACTAGAGGCTCGTCTACAATATGGATTTGTGAATAGAATGAGGTCATTCCTGCAGCACGGCCAAACTCGCCGTCTGCTATACCTGCATTGGCATTCAGGATAGATCGCTGTGAGGGGAGATGGATGATCTTTATCGACCGGTCTATACGCGCAAAAGCCTCTTCCAGAATCAGGTCGAGAAAGCCGGTATCCTCGCGGTTGGAGAGCGGAGGGGTATCGGCGGTATTCAATACTATTTCGTCTGCTATTTTGTCAGATAAAACGGGGGCGGCCAGCGCAGTGAACAAGAAAAATAGTGCGAACAGATGAATGAAGTGCCGCATTACTGCTCCTCTGATAGTATTAGGTTCCAAAAAAATAATTTTGTCAATTTATAACTTTTTATTTAAAAAGATTGGCAGAAAGTTATCCCATCTCAAAATCCCATCGAGATAACTAAAATGGTGGGCTATAATAAGGATCAAGTCAAGCCGCAGAAGGAGTTCTCCGGCTTGGAATAGTGATGTATGGAGACCTGTTTACAGTTATGACCTTGCAACCTGAACTTTAACAACTTGTTCTTTTGTAACTGCCCGCTCCATAGCCTCCTGCATCTGGTCGAAGGGATACACTGTCGATATCATGTCATCAACACTGATACGGCCGGAGGTCATTAGGTCCAACACCATCGGATACACATGAGCATACCGGAAAGAGCCGAGTACGGTAAGTTCTTTAGACATAACAAGATTCGACGGCAGGGTCACCGATGGAGGCTGAGTACCGGTCTGAACAACCCGTGCACCACGTGCTGCAACTTGATACGCAAAGGAGAGTGCTGCCGGTGAACCGGATGCTTCAAATACAACATCGAAACCTCCATCAGCAAATAGTTCTGCTGCCAATCCATCTGTAGTTGGATCAATAACATTGGTCGCACCATGAGAGAGGGCAAAGGTACGGGGGAATTCCGCCGGGTCAGCCAGGGTAATATCCGTAGCACCCAAAGCGGAGGCAACGGCAAGAACCATCTGACCTATGGTTCCCCCTCCCGTTACTAGAACCCGGGAACCGGCAACAGTACCTGCACGTCGCACTGCCTGAGCACCAACCGCCAGTGGTTCAAGCAGCGCACCGGCGCCGTAGTCGACGGCGTCACTCAAGACATAGCAATGACTTGCCGGTACCGTAACTTGTTCGGCAAAACCGCCGTCGATGTGGGGAATAGTAGCGGCAGTTCCAATGAATCTTAAGTTTGTGCACAGATTATAGCGCCCAGTGCGACAGTATTTGCAGTGACCGCACTCAATAGAAGGCTCAACAGTTACCCGGTCGCCGACTTGTATAGTTGTAACATCGCCGCCCACTTCAATTACTTCACCGGAGAACTCATGCCCAAGAACCAAAGGAGCTTGAGGGATGAATTGTCCAATCTGGAATTGTTCGTAGTAATGAACATCGGATCCGCAAATTCCAACACGTTTGACATCAATAACAACCTCTTCCGATGTTGGTTTTTTTGTAGGCCGATCCTGTTTTCTTAGGTCTTGTGGTCCATGAAGGACATATGCATCCATAATAATCTCCTTTGTATGAAAGCGCTTCTAAAATGATGAAGTATTATGCTAAGAATTGCAACATGAAAATGGTAAAAAATGCCTTGAATTATAGTGCTGGATGCATATAATTGAGGTTTATTACAAAAAAAGAGTTAAAAAGACTAGAAAAATTGTGAAGAAAAAGCTTGTGTTTTACAAAAAGCCGTATTACAATTGCTTCTTATAAAGAAAATAGTGAAAGCGCTACCAAAATATAGTTGTCCGATGAGGCAGCGAAAGACGGAGTTTGATAAATGACAAATGAAACAATTACGGTAAAATCGGATGAACTAAAAAAAATGGTGATAGAACGACTCATGGAAGTCGGGATGCCGCAAGCGGATGCAAGTACAGTTGCAGACGTGCTGGTTTTTGCGGATCTTCGTGGGACCCACTCTCATGGAGTTTTACGGGTTGAACACTATGCAAATCGTGTGCGCAAGGGCGGAATGAACCTCACCCCAAACCTTTCATTACAGAGTATTAAACCGGCAGTTGGATTTGTAGATGCCGCCGGAGGAGTGGGGCATATCGCGGCTAAGTTCGCCACTGAAAAGGCTATCGGGATGGCCAAAGAGCATGGTATAGCACTTGTCGGTGTTAAAAACAGCAGCCACTGCGGCGCGTTGGCATACTACATAAATATGGCCCTCGAGGCAAAGATGACAGCTATGGTTTCAGTCAATACCGATGCGGTAGTTGTACCATATGGTGGTAAGAAACCCTTTTTTGGCACAAATCCGTTTGCATTCGGTTTTCCGGGGAAGGATGAATCGGTCTTGCTGGATATGGCAACCAGTGAGGTAGCTTTTGGAAAGATTTTTTACGCTCGAGAAAAGAATATGGCGATTCCTGAGGGATGGGCGGTTACTAAGGAGGGAGAGTTTACCACGGATCCACATGCTGCCTTCTCCCTGTTTCCCTTTGGCGGTTACAAGGGGTATGGAATCAATATGATGGTTGAGGCCTTAACTGGACTGCTTGTGGGCGGGGTGTTCGGCCCGGATGTAAAGCCGATGTACGATCAGCTTGAGACCTACCGAAACCTTTCAAGTTTTCATCTTGTTATCGATCCTACTCTGTTTGGGGGGGAAGAAGTCTATAACAAAGCTCAGGATATGATTGACGGTTTGCATGCACAGCCTCCGGCACCCGGATACGATCAGGTGAAAATTCCCGGCGAGATAGAACATGAGACAATGAAAAAATCACTCTCCGCTGGAATTGAAATTCCTCAATCAATTTATGAATACCTGAAAGGTCAAAGGTAGGAGGGGTTATGTCAGAGCGATCCGATTCGGTGGTCCATGTCGTTGGACAAGTAAACCATGTTGTTCTGGTTATAGAGAAGACAATCCTGGTTGTCTTTATGGTTGGGATGCTTGTTTTTGGGTTTTTGCAAGTATTTTCGCGTTTCATATTAAAAGCGCCAATTGGCTGGTCGGAA
>JAWLDZ010000084.1:0-8912 GCA_041686355.1 Spirochaetaceae bacterium | reverse complement strand
GTTTCACAGCAACTTATTGAGAAACAGAAGCTCCTGATGCTTCCCGGACCTCTGTTCGATATGCCGGACAACTATTTTCGTGTAGGCCTAGGACGGACAAACTTTGCCCAGGCACTAAGCAAATTTGAGGATATACTATGAATGAAAACATACAACGGTACTATCAGAAAACTGATCTTCCCCACGCCCTTCGTGAACTGAAGGGGCGCCCGATAGTAGTTTTTGACCTGGAGACTAACGGCCTCTCAAACCGCAGCAGCGTCCTGTCCTGCAGTGCCTTCAAGTTCAGCATTCGCAGCAGTACTTCGTCGAAGGGGACGCCCGGCTTCCCTGTTGAACCGGATAAAACATTTGAACCCGACAATCCATTTGAACCCAACCCGTTCGTCTTTCCAGAGGCAGGCCCTCTGCAGTTAACCGATGTTTTCGAGCGGTACTACTTCTCCCGGGAGCCGGAGAATATGGGTGCAATCCGGGTAAACGGACTGAGCGAGGAGGTAATCCGCAGCCGCCGCGAAAACGAAGATTGGCCGGAATACTTTTCAGAAGACCAAGATTTTCTCGAGTTTTTAGGCGATGCCGGACTGTTTGTAGCCCACAATATCGATTTTGACGCCCAGTTTGTCCCATTTCTGTTTGAAAAGCCCCTGTTCTGCACGATGAAAAGCAACAGCATCGGCAAATACCCGAAATTGGCCGAATTAGCCCGTCGATTTAAGATTAACACCGAGGGAGACCGGCTTCACGGCAGCAGCTACGACACCTACATTACCGCCCTTGTGTTTAACAAAATGGTGGAAGATGCCCTGCCTGCCTCCAAACAGGGAGAGATGTTCTTCTAACTCTGTAGAATGTACTAGGAGTAAAACCGAAAATACTCGGGACACTCACACCTGGCGGTTTCCCAAGCCCCTTGGAAAGCAGCAACTATCGCATCAGGCAAGGGGCCGTCTTCCGCTCCCTTCATATTATCAGCCAACTGGTCAATTGTACTGGCTCCCAGAATCACCCCGTCCCCCGCTTCGGCGGACAGCAGCGAATGGTGCAGCATCCACCGCAGGGCTGCATGGGCCATTGATATCTTGTGGTCGGCACATACCTCCTCTAACTGCTCCAGCGCCTTGAAGGCACTCGCATTCCAAAAACGGTCCTGGTAAAAGGGCATCGAAGCAAAGCGCCCGGCTTCCGGCTTTTTATTAAAATTGTTGTATTTCCCAGTTAATAAACCGCCGGCAAGAGGATTATATGCATAAAACTGCATCCCCAAATCACGGAGTGCGGGAAACAGCTCCGGTTCAACCGCCCGAGTAATAGCATTGTACATTCCCTGATAGACCTTTGGCCGGGGCCAATCGTTCTTTTCGCATAAATAGTACACCTTCTCAACCAGCCATGCCGGATAATTGCTCAATCCAAGCCGCTGAAACTTGCCTTCCCGATACAGTTCCGCACACATTCTCAGAGCATCTTCAACCGGGTGCTGTAAATCGGGGGCGTGTAGATACAGCAGATCTACACTTTGTACCTGTAAGCGCTCCAGGGAAGCCTCGAAGACTTTACGCACCGAGTCCGCATCCAGCCGGCCGGTTGTCCGTGGATGGACTTTGGTGGCTATTGATACTCCTGAAACCGGCGATCCCGCCAGCCACTCGCCTATTAGTTGCTCAGAGACACCATCGCTATAAACTGCTGCCGTATCCAGACTGGTCCAGCCTGCTGCGGTAAAATGGGTAAGCATTTGGCGGCTTTCCTCCGCATCCGCCCTGGCCCCGAACATCATCGTTCCGAGAATAAGTTCAACCCTTTCCATAATCCCTCCCAGCGAATCTATTGTATTCAATATTTTGTATTTATGTTATACTAAAATCCATTATAGTTGATAGGAGTGAATATGTACACAGTAATAACAGGCGGATTCGGACATATCGGGTCATGGACTGCACGTGAAATTATCGACCAGGGTGGAAAGGTGCTGATTTTAGATACCCGCACTACAGTCCCCGATTGTTTGGCTGATTCCCAAGAAAATTTCATTCACCTTGCCTGTGATGTAAGCCGATTTGCCGAACTCACAGCTGCATTTCAACAGTACCGGGACTCTATTAATGGGATTATCCACACCGTAGGTATCATGGGCGAATTCGTACAGTTGAATCCCCATAAAAATACTGAAATTAATGTGAACGGTTTTCTCAATGTCCTGGAAGCTGCCCGCATTTTCGGGATAAAAAAGGTTGCCTATACAAGCACCGGGGCGGTATACGGTGCAATCAAAGGCATTGCCTCCGAAACTCGGCATCTTCCCCAGCCGGCCGACCTTTACAGTGCAACCAAGACCTCGGCGGAGATGATTGGTCTCCAGTACGGCGAAACTTTTAATATGGATGTGAGAATTGCACGGGTTTACTTTATCTATGGCCCAGGTAAACTACCCTCAACTTTCATTAAGCTCTATCGCACCACTTTCGGAGTTCTCGAGGGGCTTGAAGATTTGCAGATGGAACAGGGCTTTGACCAAAAACTCGATTTTACTCACGTAAAGGATGCGGCTCGAGGCATTTATTTATTGTACTCCGCAGAAAAGCTCCAGCGTCGAGTGTATAATATCGCTACCGGAAAGGCGTCCTCCGTAGGGGAGGTTGCAGCCCTGGCAGCTACGATTGCATCCGGTAATAAGCCGGCTAAAATCGGCCCTGGAACTCTTATGCCGCGCTGTGAAGCACTCTCAATCGAACTTGCCCGCGCGGAACTCGGTTACGAACCGCAATTTTCCCTGGAGGCGGGGCTGGGAGAATACTATGGCTGGATTCAATCACTTTTGGGAACAAAATAAGCTGGAAGCGCTTCCAGTATATGTGTTTCCTACTCCGAGGAACACTGCTGTTTAAGGACTTCCTTTGATTTAAGGTGGTGTTGGATAATCATTTCCTGGGCAAGAAAACCGTCGCGGCCCTTGATTGCATTTACAATAGCGTGATGCTCTTCAAGGGTCTCCTCAGGCGCCCGGATTAGTCCTTTCTGATAGCTGCGGATAATATAGGCATAACTCAAGTTCATATCCTGCATAATCTGGTTGGCGGAATATTTAACAATTGTGGAATGGAAGTCTTTGTCCTCCTGGGCGTATCGCTTTTTATCATCTTCAGAAAGAGGCAGCCGAAAGTCCTCAAAAAAACTAGCTAAATGCTGCAGTTCTTCCTCGCACCCATTTTCAATGCACAGTCGAATAGCAATCCCTTCCAGTCCGGCACGAACCGCGTATAGATCCTGCATCTCCTTACAATCGAAAGCCTTTACAAAAAAACCGTAGCGACTCTGCTGTTCGATAAATTTTTCCCCCACTAAGCGGGATATAGCGGCATTGATGGGTGTCAGGCTTACTCCCAAACGCTCAACCAATTCATTCTTATTGATCTTTTGCCCTGGCGGTAGCTCACCACCGAGAATCATATCCCGAATTCCTTCGTACACATGATCGCTCAGAATAGTATTTTCAATTTTCGGCATTTTGTCTGTTCCCCTTACTCTCTACTTACGCAAATGAATTGGCAATTATTTCCCGTGAGCTGCTCAAGTGATTGTACATAGTGTTTTCAGCTGTATCACCGTCCCCGGATTTGATTGCATCAAATAAACGCTCATGCTCGTTAATACTCACATGATAATCCTTAGGAAATCCTTCCAGGTTGGCAATAACGATAATATTAAAGGAAGATGCCATCTGAAACAAAAACTGGTTTCCACTGGTATTCATTATCTCCATGTGAATTTTATAATCCGCCTCAGTTATATGGCCGATATCGTCCTTTTCCGAGGCCGCTCGAAACTCCTCAATTCGACTGCGCAGCTCATCAAGATGTTCTTTCGTGGCATTCTCTGCTGCTTTTCTGGCTCCCAGAGGCTCCATACGAACCCGTATATCGTAGATATCCAGCAGCTCCTTTTTAGAAAAGTGCCGCACATAGGCCCCTTTACGGGGTAGAATTTCAATCAACATCTCACGCTCGAGTTTAGAGAACGCTGTTAATAAGGGAGTTCGTGAAACTCCAAGTTGTTCAGCAAGCCTCTCCTGCTGGAGTTTCTGTCCGCTTTTCAACTCCCCCCGCAGGATCATATCCTTAAGCGCCTTATACACTTTAAGCGGCAAATCTTCATATTGGAGCTTTTCCATAAAACCTACCTGTAAGTTAATGCGTAATATTGTATGCAAAAATCAATCAAATGTAAAGAAAAGCGGGCTCTTTAAGGCCATATACCTCTTAATTAGCCGGCTTCAGCCTCCTATTCCTAGGGTGTGCCGGGCGGTATTTACATCCGCAATCGAATATCCCAGTAACTCAATATATTCACGTGCTGTTTTCACTAAGTCTGTATTATGTGCAGCCTTCCTTCCATATATATCCACCGGACTGTCTTCAAACCCGACTCGTATCCAGGCAGCCCCAAGGGACAAGGCGGTGGCAATAAGTTGCGGGTCTGTCTTTCCATGCAGCATTACGCCCCATACAGCGTCTTTCGGCATAAGCTGAACCGCCATAAATATATACCGAGGATCTAAGGGAATTGCACCAGGAATTCCCATGCAGAGGCTAAAGCGGAGGGGATCCGACAAAAGCCCCTCATCTGCGAGTTGAACCGCAGCAGGTATCATGGTAAGAGAAAACAGCTCTAGTTCAGGAACAATGCTGCGGTCATTCATCTGCTGAGCCCAATAGCGAATGTCCGACGGCGAGTTCACATACACGCCGCTGAAGAAATTGGTGGAACCCATATTCAGCGAGGCCATTTCGACCAGGTTGTTTTGCAGTACCACACAGCGCTCTTTTACCGTTAAACCTTCTACCCCTCCGGTAGAGCCTTGCAGCACCAACTGACAATTGTCTCGAATCGCCTCCGCGGTTGTGTTGAACACCCCCAAGTCAACGGCAGCAGCACCCGTTTCATCCCGCACATGCAGGTGAACCAGGGAAGCCCCCTCAGCTTCACACTGTTTTACCTCTTGAGCGATTTCCTTCGGCCTAAGCGGGGGAACAACTCCCGCCTCCTTCCAAAACCCGATCGGAGCAAGTGAGATAATAATAGGACGATTTCTGCTCATACAGCCTCCTTATGTTGACAGCCCGTGTATATTGTGTTATAAATATTGTATACAATATTAGGAGATGGGTCAAATGATTGGTGCTTCACCGGCATACTTTTTATCACTTTTTTCACCCAGATTTACCCCCGGTCACATTGAAAGTTCTCTAAGCGAGCTCAGCCGGATGGGTTTTCAGTCACTACAGCTGGAAACCTTTGTTCCGGAGCAAGTCGATCTTTTCGATAAAACCACCTGTGCACGACTCAAAGCTTCAATAGAGACAGCAGGGCTTTCTACCAGTCAATTTGTAGCCCACCATTTACAGGACTACTTCTCCTCACTCGAGGGGTTCACTGATTCTCAATTAATAAGTGATTTTAGACGGATTCTTTCGGTAGCAGCTCTGGTTCATCCGCAGGGCACTCTCACCATTCCGCAGCCGGCATTTGCTACCAGCGACAGGTTCCCACTACCATCCTTCTCCGATCTCTGGTCAACATACCTCGACAAGCTAGATACACTGCGAAATCTCGCGACGGAGGAAGGAATGGCACTTGCGGTGGAAGTCCTGCCGGGATCACTGCTCGGCAACAGTGACGGCTTTTTGCGCATGAGCACCTGTTTAGGCGCACCTTATATAGGTATCAACCTGGATACCGGTCACGCCTGGGCCTGTAAAGAAAACATGGCGCTCCTGCCCCTCAAACTGAAAAACTACATTTACGGGACTCATATTTCCGACAACTACAGCTGCGAAAACTCATCATTACGTCCCGGAAAAGGGACTATTCCTTGGGATTCTTTTTTTAGTGCATGTCACATGGCCGATTATCAAGGGCCATTTGATGTAGAGATACGTTGTACGCCGGAGGAGGTCGAATTTGAATATTCCGCCGCGTACCAGTTCCTCATTCAATATACATTACCACAACTGGAGGTATGAAATGCAATCGGAGTACGAAAAACAGGAATTCGATCGGCGGGTCGAGTTCTTAAAAGCAAAAGCACGGGAGGTTCGGTACCACATCGTAGATATGGTGTACACCGCAAAATCCGGCCATATAGGCGGTTCAATGTCGGCTGCAGATATTATGACAGCTCTGTATTTTGACATTCTAAATATTGATCCGACCAATCCACGCTGGTCTGAACGAGATAGGTTTATTCTGTCTAAGGGACATGTGTGTCCCGTGCTGTATACCTGTCTTGCCTTAAAGGGCTACTTTCCGATGGATACACTCAAGACCCTGCGTCAGTTCGGAAGCATCCTTCAGGGACACCCAATCCGAAAAACCCCGGGTGTCGATGTGAGCTCCGGTTCTTTGGGGCACGGTTTCGGACAGGGAATCGGAATTGCCCTGGAAGCCAAGTATATGAAAAAGGATTACTCTGTATTCGTAGTCCTGGGAAACGGAGAGATTCAGGAGGGACTGGTCTGGGAGGCCGCCGCGGCGGCCGATAAGTACAAACTTGATAACCTCGTTGCAATTGTTGATGACAACCGCATGCAGAACGACGGTTTTACCGACTCCATAATGCCGATGGACCCAATTGATAAAAAATTTGAGGCCTTCAACTGGGAGGTACTCAGCATTGACGGCCATGATATGCACAGCGTTCTCGCAAGCCTTGAGAAGGCAAAAGCATTCAAGGGAAAACCGGTCTGCATAGTGGCAAATACTATAAAGGGCAAAGGTGTAGGCCTGATGGAAAATCAACAACGATTCCATGGAAAACCGCCGACGGAAGAAGAGTTTGAAGTAGCACTTAAAGAAATTCGGGGGGAGGCAGAATAATGGAAATGAAAGCAGCAAAAGTCCCTACAAGACGGGCATTTTCCGACAGACTAGTAGAATACGGTGAAATTGATCCTGAACTCATCGTGTTTGATGCAGATATTGGCTATTCCACCTATACCCACTTATTTGGTGATAAATACCCGGAGCGATACTTCAATATGGGAATCCAGGAACTCAATGCGGTTGATACCGCCGCAGGTATGGCCGCGGAGGGTCGCACGGTTCTTATGGCCACTTACGGAGTATTTCTTACCATGCGGGCAGTAGAAGCTATCCGTTCCTTTGTCTGCTATCCAAACCTGAACGTAAAATTTCTCTCCTCCCACGGGGGAATAACACCGGCTATCGATGGGGTAACCCACCAGGCAACTGAGGATATGGCTGCCATGACCACTCTACCCAATATGAAAGTTCTGGCACCGGCGGATACCGAATCTGCCCGCAGAAGTGTGGATACGGCTATGGAAACCCCGGGCCCCTGCTTTATACGCCTCATGCGTGATCCTCTGTTTGATATCTACGGTCCGAATGAGGATTTTCCTATGGGCGGAAGCAAGTTAATCCGGAGCGGAAAGGATATCACCATTGCCACCTACGGAGACATGGTGTTTCAAGCACTCGAAGCAGCTGAAGAACTGGCAAAATCCGGCATCGAGGCCGAGGTGATCGATCTGTATTCCGTAAAGCCTCTCGATTATGCAGCGGTACGCAGTTCAGTTGAAAAAACAGGACACCTACTGGTTCCCGAAGATCATCAGAAGCGAAACGGCGTCGGCTACGATCTTGCTGCCTACTTCCTTCGGGAATACCCCATCGCCTTTGATCATATGGGCCTTGAAGATACCTTCGCCGAAAGCGGCAACTATTATAAGCTGCTGGACAAATACGGGCTTTCCGCTGCCCACATTGTTGAAAAAAGCCGCCGGCTCATCAAAAAATAAAACAATTTATAGGAGTATAGTATGCTTAAAATGGCAATTATTGCAGGTTTTTTAGGAAAAACAAAAGACAGATTTCATGAATACAACCAGGCGATAGATCTAGAGGGTAAATTCAAAAGTCTAAGCGAGATAGAAGGGTATGACGGCCTGGAACTGGTCTATCCATACGAGGTAAATGACGCTGAGCAGGTCATGCAATTGATGAAAAAGTACGGTGTCTCGATCGCTGCCATCAATGTGAATGTGAAGGGTGAACCGGAGTTCAAGAACGGCGGGGTGAGCTCTCCGAATCCGGATGTCCGGGCCAAGGCTGTGAGGTTTATCAAAGAGGCCAAGGATTTCGCCGTCGCAGTCGGAGCCGACAAAGTAACCTGCTGTCCCTTAGGTGACGGCTACGAGTTCAGTTTTCAGGTCGATTATAATGAATACTGGACCAACCTGGTTGAATCCTTCCGCGAAGCGGGCCGCTACAATCCGGATATGCCCTTGTATATCGAATATAAACCGAGTGAAACCAGGGGAAAGTGTTTTGTAAACGATACTGCTAAAACTATTTTGCTATTGAATCAGGTTGATGCGCCGAACATGGGCATTACTCTGGACTTCGGTCATTCGATTTATGGAAACGAAAATCCTTCAGAAGCAGCCCTCTTGGTTCATAACAGCCCGTACAAACTGTACGTACATATCAATGACAATGACGCCCGCTGGGACTGGGACTTTTTTGCCGGCTCTAAACATCTGCTCGAGTACATAGAGTTCATGTATTACCTGCGAAAAATCGGTTATTCAGACTATCTGACCTCCGATACTTCTCCTACACGCTGGCCGATTCGCGATACCTTCGAGATTAATAGTCGACTTACCAATAAAGTGTGGAACCTGCTCGAATCAATCGATGAACAAGAGCTTGAAAAGCTCATCCACGGAGATGATTATATGAAAACTTGGAAGTTTGTTGAAGAGAACCTGCTGGGATTAAAATAGGAGAAAAAAATGGGAGCTAAACAAAAAATATATATCACCAGAAAGATTCCTCAGCCGGGAATAGACCATCTGTCCGAACGCTTTGAAGTCGAGGTAAACCCGGAG
>JAWLDZ010000083.1:6740-9108 GCA_041686355.1 Spirochaetaceae bacterium | reverse complement strand
CTGCACGCCGGCGGAAAATTCGACAAAGACTCCTACAAAGTCTCCGGAGGCCTCCACGGCGTCGGCGTCTCGGTAGTCAACGCCCTCTCCAAGTGGTGCGACGTTGTCGTCCACAAACAGGGCACCAAGTACTACCAAAAATACGAGCGGGGAGTTCCCCTCATGCCGGTAGAAGCCCAGGGCGAAACCGACCGCGTCGGCACCACCACCCGCTTCCTGGCCGACCCCGAAATATTCGAAACCACCGACTACAGCTTCGACATACTGGCAAACCGCCTGCGGGAACTGGCCTTTCTCAACAAGGGCATCAAAATAACCCTAACCGACGACCGCTTCCCCCAGCCAAAAGTAAAAGAGTTCATGTTCGAAGGGGGAGTCAAATCCTTCGTCAGTTATCTCAGCGAAAACAAGAAGCCGATTCACAAAGAGCCCATCTACATCGAGGCCACCCGGGAGAACGTGGAAATCGAAGTAGCCATGGAGTACAACGAAGGCTACTCGGAGAACATCTTCAGCTTTGTGAACAACATCAACACCCGCGAAGGGGGAACCCACCTGGTGGGCTTCAAAACCGCCCTCACCCGGGTCTTTAACGACTTTCTTAAAAAATCCAAACATGCCAAGAAAATGGACGACAGCCTCAGCGGCGACGACTGCCGCGAAGGCCTCACCGCCGTCATATCGGTCAAAGTACCAGAGCCGCAGTTCGAAGGACAGACCAAAGCCAAACTCGGCAACTCCGAAGTAAAGGGCATCGTCTCTTCGCTGGTCTACGAGTTTCTGACCTACTTCTTAGAAGAAAATCCGGCCATCATCGATAAAATCCTGGAAAAAGCAGTCATGGCCGCCAAAGCGCGACTGGCCGCCCGCAAAGCGCGGGACCTGACCCGCCGCAAAAGCTTTCTCGAAAGCTCGGGCTTGCCCGGAAAGCTGGCCGACTGTGCCGAGCGTGACCCCGCCCTCAGCGAAATCTACATCGTAGAAGGAGACAGTGCCGGCGGCAGCGCAAAGCAGGGCCGCGACCGCCAGTCCCAGGCCATCCTGGCGCTGTGGGGAAAAATGCTCAACGTAGAAAAAACCAGGGCCGACAAGGTTCTGTCCAACGACAAGCTGCAGCCGATCATCGCCAGCCTCGGCGCCGGAGCCGGCAAAGAGTTCGACGTTAAAAACCTGCGCTACCATAAGGTCATCATCATGGCCGATGCCGACGTCGACGGCTCGCACATCCGCACCCTGCTGCTGACCTTTTTCTTTCGTTATATGGTGGAGATGCTCGAAGGCGGCTACGTGTATATCGCCATGCCGCCGCTGTACAAAATCACCTTCAAGCGCCGCGACTATTATGCCTACAACGAACGCGACCGCAGCCGCATCCTCAAGGAGCTGGACGTCGGCGAGGACAAAGTCGGCTTCCAGCGCTACAAAGGACTCGGCGAGATGAACCCCGACCAGCTCTGGAACACCACCATGAACCCCGAAACCCGCAACATCATGCAGGTAAAACTCGAGGACGCCGTCGAGGCCGATCAAATGTTCTCGACCCTCATGGGCGAACACGTCGAGCCCCGCAGAAAGTTTATCGAAGAAAACGCCCTGCAGGTCGTCAACTTAGACGTGTAATTTTTTCGTGGCTCAAGTGCGAAAGGCACGTAGAAAGAGTAAAGAGAAAAGAGTAAGTAGAAAGATATAGATAACGATATTTGAAATTTTTATTTTTTGGGTTTGTTTCTGATTACCATACCCGCTGCTGTGTCCACCCGCCGGGGCCAACGCGAAATTCCGGCCGGGGCCGCCCGTACAAGCCAGCCAAACGAGCGCTAAAGACAGATTGGGCTGTCGAAGCCCCTGGCCAGCGCCAGGCCAGAGCCGCCAGGCAAGAGCCGCCAGGCCAGAGCCGCCAGGCGGCCAGCACGAGGGAGGGCAGCAAAGCCGGAGCACAGATCTGGGCTGTTGGCGGGTCGGTAAATCAGAAAGCGATCCCAAAAAAGTTTTATATCAATAGGATATAATAAGCCGCACCGCCCGCGTGTAAGGTGTTAGGCGTAATGCGTAATGCGCAAAGCGTAAGGCGCGGCCGACCTACGGCCCTTAACACGCAGCAGCAGATTAATTACGCGGTGTGTTCGTATAGATAAGCAAGGAGTTGAGCTGTGGAAGAGATCAGAGGCAGAGTAATACCAGTCGCGATAGAGGACGAAATCAAAGAGTCCTACCTCAACTACGCGATGTCGGTTATCGTCAGCCGGGCCCTGCCCGATGTACGGGATGGGCTTAAGCCGGTACATAGAAGAATCCTGTATTCAATGAGCGAGATGGGGCTGCGTTCCAACCAGCCCTACAAAAAGTGTGGACGTATTGTCGGAGATGT
>JAWLDZ010000083.1:0-6640 GCA_041686355.1 Spirochaetaceae bacterium | reverse complement strand
ATCTTCGGCCGCAAGGGAATCCGCGATGCCTATCGCACCGGTCGTGGAAAAATCACCGTAAGAGCCCGCTGCAACCTTGAAGAGACCAGCGGCGGCAGGGAGCGGGTAATTGTTACCGAGCTGCCCTATGCGGTCAACAAGGCTAATCTCATCATTCGAATTGCCGAACTGGTGAAAGAACGCCGGCTCGAAGGTATCTCTGACCTGCGGGATGAGAGTGATAAGGGCGGCATGCGCATTGTCATCGAACTCAAGCGCGGTGCTGTAGCCAAAATAGTACTCAACAACCTGTTCAGTCACACCCCCATGCAGCAGAACTTTAACGTCAACGCCCTGGCCCTGGTAGACGGCATGCCAAAGCGGCTCAACCTCAAAGAGATGATCCACTATTTCGTCCGTCACCGAGTGGTGGTAATCACCCGACGTGCCCAGTTCGATCTGCGCAAGGCCGAGGAACGGGAGCACATCCTGGTCGGCTTGAAAATTGCTCTGGATAACATCGACGAGGTTGTTCAAATTATCAAGAGCTCCAGCAATGCAGAGGATGCCCGCACTAAACTAATGGACCGCTTTGCTCTTTCTGAGCGACAGGCCCAAGCCATACTCGATATGCGCCTGCAGAAACTCACCAGTTTAGAAACAAAAAAGATCATAGAAGAGCTTGAAGAGATCCGCAAGTTGATCGCATATCTGCGTGACCTTCTCTCCAGTGAACAGAAGATCCTGGGGGTGGTGAAAGAGGAGTCCCTGGAGATTGCCGCCAAATACGGCGATGACCGCCGCACAGAGATCGTTATCGACGAGGTCGATGAGATCAATATAGAGGACCTGATAAAGAAAGAGGATATGGCAGTGCTGCTGTCCAATAAGGGCTTTATCAAGCGGGTGCCGGTATCCAGCTACCGCAGCCAAGGTCGCGGCGGAAAAGGATCCTCATCAGCCAGCCTGCGAAATGAAGATTTTATCGAACATCTGTTTATCGCCAATACCCACGATTATATTCTGTTCGTCTCCAGTGCCGGGAAGGCCTACTGGGTGAAGGTGCATGAGCTGCCGGAGGGTTCGAAAACCTCCCGTGGCAGCCACATCAAAACCCTGCTGCAGATTTCTGCCAACGAGGAGATTACTTCGGTCATCGATCTGCACGAGTTCAGCGACGAGAAGTACATTTTTATGGCGACCCGGAGGGGGATTGTGAAGAAGGTCCGCACTTCGGACTTCTCCAATGCAAAAACCCGCGGGATCATCGCGTTGAACCTGACTCCCAACGACAAGCTGATCTCATCGATTCTCACCGATGGGGATAACGATGTGGTTCTGCTCAGCCGCAGCGGCAACGCTCTGCGCTTCCACGAGGAGGCTGTGCGGGCGATGGGACGCAGTTCTCGGGGCGTGCAGGGAATGAAGCTCTCTAAGGATGATGAGCTGGTCGGTGCGCTGAGAGTGGAGGAGAATGAGCACATGTTCGTAATCACCGAGAATGGTATCGGCAAGCGTGTCGAGTACGGCCACTTTCAGCCCCATGGCCGCGGCACCCGCGGGCAGATTGCCTACAAGAGTGATGATAAAACCGGTGAGCTGGTAGGTACCCTGAGTATTGGTGAGGAAGACGATATTGTCTGCATTACTTCTCGGGGCAACAGTATCAAGCTCCCGGTAGAGTCTATCCCGAAACAAGGCCGCACCGCCAGAGGAGTGATACTAGTGAACATTTCCAAGCCGGATCAGCTGGTGGGGGTAGCGAGGGTTATCAACGAAAAAGAGGACTAGCTGTTTCACGTGAAACAGCTATACGAACCTTGGTGTTTTGAATGATTTAAATCGCTGTGCACCGATAAAATAGAGGTGCACAGCGATTTTTGTCGTTATAACTGTCTACGAAGCATAGGAATGACTACTCTAAGCGCACCAATCTTCGTACAACAGTGCTGGTAGGGGGGATAGGTAGGCCGGGAGATGCTCCTCCTGCAGTCTTAGCGGAGTCACATATCCCCGATTCCAGCTCGCAACTTCCGCTCGATCCAAATTGAGATGGCTCGCAAACACTCGTTCTGTAAAAAACAGTTTGAGATAGCTCTTTCTCAAACGATTAGGAATACCGGCTAAGGTGGAATGGGTAAGATACCTTTTTTCGCGGACTCGATTCTTTTTGATATAATTGTGGTAGAACTGATAGATATGCATACGCTCCATCTGATTGTTCACATTCTTTGCAAAGCAGATTGATTTTGTTACATGTTCGGCTATATCCTTTCGAAACTGCCTGTCCATGTAGTTCACCGGAAAAAGCGGATTCTGCAGGGTGCGCGGTTCTTTGCTGGAAATAGTAAAGTGGTAAAACAGTTCCCCCTCAGAAAGGGCTCTGAAAAACTTATTACCCCTCAAAGCTCGCTCATACTCCAGCTTCTTATCAGTAAACAAAACCATCGGAAAAATATCATGCTCGATAAAATCAAGCTGGGCTAAGTCTTCTACTAATCTATTAAAGCTGTGTTTTACTCCTTTTGTGTCTGCCTTCCAGAGGCTCTCATAATAGTCCCTGTCGGCTCTCTGTTTTTCCGTCAACCTGCCGGTTCTCTTAATAGTGGTGTAGTTGAATACATAGAAGAAAAGAGAGTTTTTTCCTACCATGATATTTACGTTACTCGGGTAGTAGAAGTTTACTGCAACCCCCTCGAAACCGTCGGCTACAAATGGCTCATGTAGAGATATATGCTGACGAAGGTGAGAGTTTACCCCCAGTGCTTGCCGAGAGAGGCGGCGGATTTTGTTGGAGATAGTATTATGGGAGACACCAAAGCGACGAGACATGTCAGAAAGGTTGCTCGTGGACACAAGTTCTTTCAAAAGATTCTGGTAGCGAATCTTTTTCTTTGCATAGTAGTCGAGGCTAAAGGTTTGTTTTGAAAATCTCATTTTACACTGCTTGCATTTGAAGCGTTGCGTTTTTCCTAAAAGACGGCTCGAGTAGAAGCCATCCTTTGCGAACCAACTGTACTTGTTTTTTCTTGGCACATCGTGGTGGTTACTACATTGTGGGTTTGGGCAGAATGGTGGGTAATACATAAATCCTCCTTACATAAACTGGGTATATATATAAAGAGGGGGTAAGTCGGTGCTCTGCTTCAATTTCTAAGGCAGTTTTTCGAAAATTGGTGCTAATACCATCAAAATTACTTTTCTCGTGGGGTTTTAGAGCTTTTTAAAAATTTTAGTTGCAGTACTATGATATAGAGGAAGGAAATAAATATTACTTATCACCAAGGTTCGTCAAACTAGGTAAGACAGTATTCCAAATTTCATTTTTTTCTTGATCACTTAAAAAAGTTGCATACAGTGTGTTTTTCAACAGCTTCACAACTTCCTTAAAACTAAATACTTTTTCTGTTAATAAGTTCATATATTCATCATTCAGCTCTGCTCCGAATATGGTAGGATCATCCGTATTCAGCGTAACATTGATTCCTTTATCAAAAAATGCACGTATAGGATGATCTTGGTATGTCTTTACATAACGACCGGTAATAATATTACTTTTCGGGCAGATTTCCAAAGGTAGCTGAGTCTCGACCAATTTAGATTGCAAAGCCTCGTCTTGAATGGCACTGATACCGTGACCAATTCGTTCTGTGTGTAAATCTTCAATCGCATGCCAAATTGATTCTGGCCCCATGTCTTCTCCGGCATGGGCAACTGTGTGTAGTTCTTCCGAACGTGCCTTTTCAAAGACTTTCTTGTAATCTTGGGCCGGCCCTTTATTTTCCGCACCACCAAGGCCAATACCAATAACCGAATTTTTTTTATGCTTCAGAGTGAGGTCGAGATTTTTCATCGCGTTTTCAGGACCAAAGGTTCTAGAGACATCCATGATATACTTAATTCTAAGGTTGTCCTCACGCTCAAGCTTTTTCGCACCTTCATCTAAAAGTTCAACAATTTTTTGAAAAGAAAACCCGTTGCGAACAAACTTAGAGGGTGCAAAAAAAATTTCTGCATATACAATGTTATTGCGCTTCAAATATTTTCTGGCATCTTCAATTAAGAGGAGTATATCCTCTTCTTTTTGAAAAGCGTTTTGTACCACGTTTATAAACAGGTCGATAAAATCATTCAGCGTATCAACCTTGAACCGATCGTAAAGATCGACTTTGGAGGAGATTCCATCAAAGGTAAGGTTATGTTTTTGCTTCAGTTTCCAGATAGTGTCGACACTTGCAAGGCCCTCTAGGTGAAGGTGGATTTCTGTCTTTGGTAAGGAAGCAACTATACTGCGCAACTCTTGTTTATTCACTGTTTTCTTTTCCATACACATACCGATTGATGCTATCTAAAAAAATTTTGATATCCTTGTCTACAATAACGGCGGAACCTTGCATAATGTTTAGCAAAGTTTATATTGTATCTGTAAGATACTAAAAGGATACTCCTCTAATATTAACTCTATATCATTTTGTTATAATTTCAATCATTTTATTTGAAATTATACATATTCACTTATTTCGGAGAGGGGTTTTACCATTATAGTCACAGTCATTCAATATGTGCTTCAATTTTGTAGTTGGCTTCAAAGCAGTACACAATATAATCATATAATATAAGCAGCTTATCAACAAGTTATTCACAGTATTTGATTAGTTTGTTGCTCTACAAGGCAAATAAAAAGCAGGTGTATTAACACACCTGCTTTTCGCTACTGTCCGTAGTGATACTAGTAAAGTTGGTATTATACGGATTCGACAGATGTTACTCCAGGTATAGTTTCTTTTAGATACTTCTCGATGCCCTGCTTTAGAGTAAGTTGTGCCATTGGACAGCCGTTACATGCACCTTCCAGCTGGACAGTTACAATCCCGTCCTCGGTGACTCCGATAAACTTTACATCTCCTCCGTCTGCTTGCAGCGAGGGTCGTACATCTTCTATAGCTTTGCGAACTTGTTCTTCCATTTTTATCCTCCACTGAAAAAGTACTGTATTTTGACTAGTTTGGTCAAGCAATGCTGTTGTTCGAAGCTTGGTGTTTTAAAGATATTATCTTCTTTACTGGGAATAATAATCAGCAAAGCAGATTATTTGATGCAGATTAATTTTAAACATATAAGAACTTATGGTCCTGAGAGCACCAATCTTTGTACAACAAGACTGACAGGGAGGGTGAATTCGTGTATAATACCCCCCTATATGGCAGCACAGACAATCGTATTTGCAAATCAAAAGGGTGGAGTCGGCAAAACCACCTCCGCAGTTAATATTGGCGCTTATCTTGCAGAAGCAGGCAAGAAAGTACTCCTCTTGGATTTTGATCCCCAGGGAAACCTCTCCAGCAGTGTAGGAGCCGAACGCGAGCAGCCTGGATCCTACGAGCTGATCACCGAGCAGTCAAACTACCAGCAGGTAGCCCAAGAAACTACTGTCCGCAATATGATGGTTATCCCGGCGGACATTAACCTCACCGGGGCAAACATCGAGCTCATTGAAGCCGAGGAGAGAGAACACTATCTCAAAAAAGCTATCGCCAAATTCAAAAACGGCTGGGACTACATCCTGATCGACTCACCGCCTTCCCTGGGAATGCTGACCCTCAACGGACTGGTGGCCGCCGATCATATATTCATTCCACTTCAGTGTGAGTATTTTGCCATGGAAGGGCTCAGCCAACTGCTTAAGACTATCCGAATGGTGCAGCGCTCGCTCAACCCCGACTTGAAAATCGGGGGTATCTTTTTTACCATGTACGACTCGCGCACCAATCTGGCCAATGAAGTGGTGCAGGAAGTGACCGCCTACTTTAAGGAGGTGGTATTTAAAACCATTATCCCCCGGAATGTGCGTCTGTCGGAAGCTCCCTCGCACCGTGTGCCGATCAGCCAGTACAATGCGACCTGTATAGGGGCCAAGAGTTACCAGAAACTCGCCGAGGAGGTAATTAACCGTGTCTAAACGAGCCTTAGGAAGAGGAATCGATGCGCTCATCCAACAAGTCGATGATGAAACGCCCCCTGAACCCAAAGATGTGACGACCGTTCAATTACGAAATATTCAGCCTAACCCTTTTCAGCCCCGAACCGAGTTTGATGAAGAGAGGCTCACCGAACTTGCCGAATCGATCAAACAGCAGGGGGTCATCCAGCCCCTGATAGTGGAGAAGGACCGCGACATCTATACCATCATCGCCGGGGAACGGCGGTTTCGTGCCGCCCGGATGGCTGGGCTTTCAGAGGTGCCGGTTATTCTGCGCAAGTTTACAGATGACGAGAAGTTGGAAATTGCACTCATCGAAAACATTCAGCGTGAGGACCTCAACCCCATCGAAGAGGCGAAGGCCTACCTCAAGCTGATGGAACGGAATAATCTCAGCCAGGACAGCTTGGCCAAGAAAATCGGCAAGAAGCGTTCTACCGTCGCCAATTCAATGCGGCTGCTCAAGCTCCCAGAGGATATGCAGGGCTCTATCGTCAACGGGGAACTGAGCTCCGGACATGCCCGCGCGATTCTTTCAGTGATCAACCCGGCTGACCAGCGGATCCTGTATAATCGGATCCTCAATGAGCATCTATCGGTTCGTGAGGCTGAGCGACAGGCTGCCGGCTTTAACAAAGGAATGCGCAGCTCTGAGAAGGAGCGTGATAAATCATCCTATCC
>JAWLDZ010000082.1:4742-9139 GCA_041686355.1 Spirochaetaceae bacterium | reverse complement strand
CCGGAGAGGATGAAGCTGTCGTCGGAGGGGTTGTAGTCAAGGCCGTTGAGGTGCAGCCAGTCCCCTTTTTCGAGGTTGCGGGGCTGGGGCGGACGCTCGGGCTGGAGTATAGTGCGCAGGTCCCAGCCCCGGACTACCTCACCGCTGTCCCCGTCGATTTCCACCACCCCGTCGTCGTAAGACCCGAGGGCGCTGGTGAGAGCCAGAATGTTGCCGTTGGGCATGGGAACCGCATCGTGGTGGATGCCGGTTTGCACCTCACCTCGGATTGTCACCCGGCGGCCAAGGGGGTCAATCTCCAGCAGATGGTCGTTTGTAGGGGAGTCGGCGGTCTCGCCCCGGGCCCTGCCATCTTCGTCGCCCTCGCGGTGGATGAGGAAGTTGCCGTTCTCAAGGCGCGTGAGCACGTGGCCGATTTCGCCGGTATAGAACCAGCGGACCCGCCCGTATTCGTCAACGGCGGAGGGAAAGGATTGGAAATTGCCCTCCGCGTCGTAGTGGCCCAGATGCATGTAGATAAGACCGGGGGCGATTTTTTTCGGCTGAAGGCGTTCAACCCGGATATCCGGATAAGCTTTCGGCAGAGCCTCGGTGGTAAGGGTCAGGCTGCGCTCGAAAACCCGTCCCTTGTCGGTGGTAATGCGGAACTCAACCCGGTTTTGGTAGTCCGGATACAGCCCGAGCACCGGGATTTGATGCCGGCGGGAGGTATCAGGAAAATCGACCTGCAGGTCGTTATCGTCGCGGCCCTGTATCCGCAGGCTGACCCGGGAGGGACGACGGGTTTTTACCTCCGCCAGGGCGCTGAGCGGGGCGGCCTGGGAGAGCTCTGCGGTGATGCGAACCGGCTGCAGGGCCTGGTAGCCGAAGTAGGCTGCGGGTATACCCGCGGCCAGAATGAGGGCTGTTAATATGAGTGTGGGTAATAATGGTAGGTGTTTCATAAGTGCTGAATGGTAACCGGAAAAGGGCTGAGATTCAAGGAGACTGGGAGGGCCTGGGGCTGCCGGCCGAAGGGGCAGGATGCCCGGGCTTGTAGTCCGTCTACGGGAAGAGCATTCTTTCCAAAAAATTTCCAGGAAAATCTTTGGAAGTCCTTTATCTTTTGACAATTTCGGGGGAGTGGCCTACATTACACAATAGATAAGGAGCTGAGAGTGATGTACGAGTTAGTGATTAAGAATGGCAGAGTAATAAATAGTGATGTGTCGTTTACGGCGGATGTGGCGGTAGAGGACGGAAAGATAGCCGCGGTGGGAGCGGATTTGGCCGGAAGACGCGAGATAGAGGCGGAGGGGAAGTTGGTAATACCCGGAGGGGTGGATACGCACCTGCATTTTACCCTCGACCTGGGAGGCGATCTGGTGTCGACGGACGACTTTTTTACCGGGTCCAGGGCGGCGGCTTTTGGGGGGACGACTACGGTGGTGCCTTTTATTCACCCGGAGGAGGGTGAGTCGGCGAGCGATGCCTTTAACCGGCGGCAGCGGGAGGCTGCGGGGCAGTCGGTGGTGGATTACGGTTGGCATATGAATATCGGCCCCGAGGCCTTCCGGCGCCCCGGCGGGGTGCAGAGTTTTGTGGAGGAGACGGCGGCCCTCGGGATTTCGACTTATAAGCTGTATATGGCCTACGGGTATCGGCTGAACGATGTGCAGCTGCTGCAGGCGATGGAGGCGATTGCCGGGGTAGGGGGGCTTCCGGTGGTGCATGCGGAAAACTGGGAGCTTCTGTCGCATCTGGTGCAGCGGGCGGTTGATGCGGGGCACCGCCATCCGCGCTGGCACGGGAAGACCCGTCCGGCGGAGTTTGAGGCGGAGGCGGCGGCGCGGGTGATTGCCATCGCCCGCTGGGTCGGTCTGCCGGTGGAGATTTTTCATGTAGGCACCCGTGAGGTGGTGGCCCAGATACGCCGCGCCCGCCGGGAGGGAGCGGCGGTGTACGGCGAGACCTGTCCCCAGTACCTGTTTCTGAACAACGGAGCCTTCGAACGGGAGGGGATCGAGGCGGCGTATGCGGTATGTGCGCCGCCCCTGCGCAGCGAGGAGGATCGGCTGGGTATGTGGCAGGCCCTGGCCGATGACGAGCTGCAGATTGTTTCTACCGATCACTGCCCTTTTACTAAGGAGCAGAAGCAGGCCGGGCTGCAGGCGGGGTTTCATAAGATTCCCGGCGGGGTTCCTTCTCTGGAGATGCGGATGGCCGCCCTGTACAGCGAGGGGGTGGCGAAGGGCCGCTTTTCGGAGAACCGCTGGGTGGAGCTGTGCTCGACTTTCCCGGCCCGGCTCCACGGCTTTGCTCAGAAGGGGGTGATTGCCCCGGGTTACGATGCGGACCTGGTTGTCTTTGACCCCGATGCCCGCCGGACCATTACCGCCGAGGGGCTGCACGAGGCCTGCGGCTGGACCCCCTATGAGGGGCTGGAAGTAACCGGAGCCGTAGAGACCACCATTGTTCGCGGAAGCCCGGTGGTAGAGCGGGGCCAGTTTACCGGCGAGAGGGGCATCGGCGGGTATCTGTCCAGAAGCTGGAAGCCATAGAGGGCTGTAGGGCCTCGGGCGCAGGATCTCGGGCGCAGGACCTCGGTACGCAGCTTTACCCCATTGCACTGACCCTTATCGCTTGAGCCCGATGCCGAAAGTCTACGTTTTTTACTCTGAATTTCAATGACTTTCAGCATCGAGGTACAGTCTAGTGGGGCGGGTAGGGGGGCCGTTTACACTATTTCGGGGGCAGCAACAGGGGGCGGCTTTGTGGGTAATCCTGCTGAGTCTCTCCGGAGTGTACTTCGGCGGGGTGTGGATTCCTTTGCTGCGAGAATTGGTTTGCTCCTGTCGGGCATTGCGGCGGGATTAACCTTAGTAGAACTGCCGAATTATGCGGCGGCCACACTCCTGCTTTTGGGCACATTCTCTTTTTTAGAGTGTTTCCTTCGCTACTGCGCCGGGTGTAAGATTTTCGGGTTCCTCGCGCGATACGATCTGGTGGACACCAGCAGCTGCCCCAACTGCAAGTACTAAACCCGAGCCTCAGTCACGTCCACGGCCCAGTGCTCTCCTGCATTTAACCAGGTCTCAGCTCCCAAATCTCCCAGTTGCAAAACTTGCGTTACTTGTGTATTTCTATTACAAATAGAGATATGTCGCAAATTCAGGATTTAAGTTACCAGGAAGAAAACCGTCCGCTCACCACCATTACGGCGATTATGGCGGCGGTGCTGCTTATGGGAGTCGGGTCGGCCCTTCAGGGAACTGCCCTGGCGATTCGAGCCGGTATCGAAGGCTTCTCCGAGCCGCTCATTGGTATAATTATGTCGGTGTATTACGCCGGATTGGCCGTTGGCGTCTTTATTGCCGCACCGGTTATCCGCACTGTAGGCTATGTACGGTCCTTTGCCGCCTTTGCCTCGATTGCCTCGGCCTCTGCGATTTTCCACGTCATAATAATAGACCCCTATGCCTGGATTGTGCTGCGCTTGATGCATGGTCTGTGTCTGTCGGTGATGCTGGTGGTGGTAGAGAGCTGGCTGAATGTCTCTTCAACCAGCCAGAATCGAGGGCGGGTGCTCAGTGTGTACGGTATGGTCTATCATGTCTCGCTGGGCCTTGGACAACCGCTTATCGGGGTTTTCTCTCCGGCGAGTTTTGAGATATTCGGGATTACCACTGTGCTAATCTCTCTCTGTTTGGTCCCCCTGGCACTGGCAAAAGTAACGGGGATGCCCCAGGTGCGCAAGCAAAAGGCCCTGTTGGTGCAGACCTTCATGCGTTCGCCCCTGGCCGGCAGCGGGATAATGTTAAGCGGGCTCATATTCGGTGCCAGTTGGAGTCTGGTTCCGCGCTACGGGCAGCAGGTGGGAGTGGCCGAGGCCCAGATTGGTGTGCTGATGCTGCTGGTTTCCCTGGGAACCCTAGCCTTCCAGTGGCCCCTGGGCATGATTTCCGACCGTCGCGACCGCAGAAAAGCGATTCTGCTGAGTGCGATAGTCGGAATAGCCGCGGCACTGATGATTGCGGTAACCACTGCAAGCGGCCTGATGCTGTATCCCCTTGTTCTGCTGTTCGGAGGTTTTGCGATGCCCCTGTATTCGCTGTGTATTGCCCTGATGAACGACCAGCTGAACCCGGACGAGATGGTACATGCTGCCGGCGCGATTATTGTGTATTACGGAATAGGATCGGCGGTGGGGCCGCTGTTAGGGGGGCTGTTCATGTCCAGGTTAGGTCCGGCGGGACTGTTTTATTCGATGGCCCTGCCCCTGGGCCTCTACATCCTGTTTGCGCTGCTGCGGGTGCGCCTGGTCCCGCGGCTGCCGAGAGTTCGAAAGGGTGCCTTTCGGGTGTATCCCCGTACCTCTGCGGCGGCATTTAATCTGCTGCACAAGGTTCGCCGCCCCC
>JAWLDZ010000082.1:0-4642 GCA_041686355.1 Spirochaetaceae bacterium | reverse complement strand
CGCCCCCACCTCCCCCGGAGTGATTTTTCCGTCCGCCTCCCGGACCTTCGGGACCGAAGCGCCGGCGGCTGCGGGGTGCCCCAGGATGCAGACTGTCGGTGCGTTCCTCTCTTCGGTCCGGTACGCACCTGATCCGAGCAGGTATAGCTTACAAGCGACGAAGTCGCGACTAGGGCTCCCTTTACCCCTGTAGCCCGATGCTGATAGTCAACCTTTTTCAGACTGAATTTCATTGACTAACGGTATCGAGGTACAGCGTATGGAAGTGGGTAGGGGGGATGTGTAGGGGCAGCGCTGCTGTGTTCCAGGGGATAAGCTATAGGGTGTACATTTTTTTCGCTGTGGGCGATTATTAGCCGAATACCTTTACCGGAGTTTAAAACATGGAAAAACGAGTTCTCATAAAAAATGCACGCGCCATTGTCATTTGCGATACCTCCCTCAAATCCTAGAAGGGCCTGGTTTTGGTATTAAGTAAATCAGTCGACAGTAAGGGCTGGGTAAAAGCCCTGGTGCTCGGCTTCGCTGATGGATTTGCCGGGCTAACATTCGGACGGGCCCTGGTCGGGCTGTCGATGGGAGCCTGGGTGCTGCATGTGGTTTTTTTCGGCAGCCTATTTTCCGATGAGGAGATGATCAAAGCATGTTCCTGGTCAAGCTCGGCGGCTCGCTGCAGCTGAGCCCTTTCGGATCGGTCTGGTATTCAAAGATAAAAAGGTGCGGATAGTATCACTTTTGGCCGCGGTGAATCAATTCTTGAATTTTGGAATTATATTCGGATTTTTCCCTCTGTTGGCCCATCAGATGGGGGCTACGGATCTAGTAAAAAGTTATATCCTCAGCGTAAATATACTCTGTTTAATTGCCGGAAACATTCTTGTGACTTCAATTGGAAAGAGAGAAAATTCTCTGAGGCTGCTGGGAATAAGCTATTTTCTGTTCGGGCTCGGGATCACCCTTACCCCCTTTGCCGGTGGTGTGCCGCTCCTGTTTCTATTCCAGGCTATGCTCGGTCTGGCCCACGGCATCAGTTACCCGGTTTTAATCGGGGCATGTATAGAGGATGTGCCTGAAAACGGCCGGGCCTCTGCAATGGGCTTTCATCAGAGTGTGTATGCGGTGGGTATGTTTTTCGGTCCCTGGGCATGTGGAGCTTTGGCTGACCGCTTTGGACTGGATGCAACCTTTGTCATGGTAGGAGTTTCGGTACTTCTGGCCGGTTCCTTTTCATTATTCCTGCTCAAACAAGCGAGGATGAAATGAACTTATGTCGGTTGCCCCATACAGCGGGCTTGCAGTTTTACTACGGACCGCTTATGTTTCTAGAGAGAAGCAAAGGGAGGTGACTATGGCTTATTCGGATATAATGCGACGGATGACCGGCAGCGGGGTGGTGATAATCGATGGGGCAACCGGCACCGAGTTGGAGAAGCGCGGGGCCGATATGAATGATGACGCCTGGTGCGGCCCGGCTAACATCAGCCACCGCGACTTGCTGGAAGAGGTGCACCTGGACTACATTCGCGCCGGTGCCGAAATCATCATCGCCAACACCTACGCCACCAGCCGCCTCATGCTCGGGCCGGCGGGTTTTGCCGATCGCATCGAAGAAATCTACCGCAACGCATGCACCGCTGCTCAACGAGCCCGCGAGCGGGGGGAGGGGGAACTTGGTCGCAGCGGTGTGCTGGTGGCAGGCTCGCTCTCGCATATGGTCCCGATGACCGCCACTGGAGCTGTTTCCAACGACCCCTATGCCGGTGTGGGGCGTGAGGGGTTCCGGGACGCCATGAACGAGTCTGCCGGCCTATTGAAAGAGGGCGGCTGTGACCTGATTATGCTGGAGATGGTGTACCATCCCGAACGCTTCGAGTGTGCCCTCGAAGCGGCCCTCTCTACCGGATTGCCGGTGTGGGTCGGTTTTTCAGCCCGTTGGGGCGAACAGGGCGAGGTCCTCACACACTACCACGACCGGGATATCCCCTTTGAGGAGCTTGCAGCCCTGCTGCCGGCGAAGGACATCGATGCAGAGGGTATCGATGCGGCGGGCATTATGCACTCGAACGTGAATGTGACCGGCCCGGCCCTGGACATTCTGCGCCGCACTTACGAGGGTCCCCTGTATGCCTATCCCGACAGCGGCTTCTTCCGCATGCCCCACTGGCAGTTCGAGGATATCATTTCCCCTCAGGAACTGAAGTCGTACGCCCTCGAATGGATCGCCGATGGAGTGAGCGCCGTGGGCGGCTGCTGCGGCCTGTCGGTGGAGCACATCGAAGCCCTTGCAGAACTGAAGCGATAGCTGTGGGCGCTTGAATACAATCAACCTATTGACACTTTTTGTTAATATAAATATAATGGAGCTACAACTTAAGCTTTACATCAATATAGCCCCCTCACCGGGGGCTTTTGCTTTTTAAAAGCGAACTCCAAACAGCTCCTGTCACGATTTTTTCCTGTAGAAAAAAAATATTGAAACAAAATTTGAATTTGGTTTTAACAGCCCGCTATACTATGAATTGATTAAACAAGGTCTGGATATTTCTTGAGGAGTTTAGTACATGAAGAACATTAAGATTGGAACAAAACTGATTGGGGGCTTTACGATTGTTGCCCTGATCGTGCTAGTGGTGGGTTTTTTCGGGTGGACTGGGTCCCGTCAGCTTCAGGGACATATCCACGAAATAGGAGAGGTTCGCCTGCCGAGTGTCGAATCGCTGCTGAGAACCGCCGATGCGGCGGAGCAGCTCATGGTTGCCCAACGGACCCTCATGTCGGAGCAGCTCGATAAACAGCAACGAAGCGAAACCCTGGCCGAGTTCAATCATGCGCGGGATGAGTTTTACGACCAATGGGAGTTTTTCCTCTCCCTCCCGGCCACCGATGAAGAGATCCGTATAAGTAATGAAATAGAGCAAGAGTTGGAAGACTGGAGAAGGTTAAATGCCCAATGGCTTGAACTTGAAGAGGAGTTTGAGGCTGTCGACATACTCGATCCCCAGAAGCTGGAGGCTGATCTTCAGCGTTTTAGGGGAGACCACTATGCCCTTGAGCTCGATGTAGTCATGCTCCTGCAGGAGGGTGAGGAGTTTAGTGGCGGCGATGACCCAACAGCCTGCAACTTCGGACAGTGGCTTCCGGAGTTTAGCACCGAAAATGCCGAATTTCTGAGGGTACTCGAAGAGATACGAGACCCCCATGACCGTTTTCACCGGGCTGTTGGTCTTATCCATGAGGAGATGGACGCGGGAAACAATGATGCCGCCTCTGAGGTGTTCACTTCAATGATGCTCCCCGCCTCCGAGGAGGTTTTTGAATACTTCTATCGTTTACTCGATTTGGCTGAAGAAGCGAATACCCTGCGAGATGAGATGACTCAGCTGGCCGTAGGACCTATTCGGGAGGAAGCATTAGAAGTAACCAGCCGCGTCGATCAGTTGATCACGATAAATGACCGGATTGCAGAAGAGGCGGTTCATCAGGCGGATGTAGAAGGGCGCAATGTCGAGCTTATCGCCCTTATTGGAATGGTCCTCGGAGTTATCCTTGCCCTTATCCTGGGAATAATTCTCACCCGTGGTATAACAGTGCCCCTGGCAAAGGGCGTGCAGTTTGCCGAAGATGTTTCTTCGGGTAACCTTGATATTGAACTGGATGTGGAGCAGAAAGATGAGGTGGGTAAACTCGCCGATTCTCTGCGGTTTATGCTCAAATCGCTGCAGTATAAGGAGGAGATGGTTACCCAAATAGCGCAGAAGAACCTAACGGTGAAGGTAGATCCTGCATCCGAAAGGGATAAACTCGGCTACTCCCTGCGCGAGATGGTGGAATCTCTTAATGAAGTACTGTCTCAGGTGAATGAGGCGGTCGAACAGGTCAGTAACGGTTCAGAGCAGGTCTCCCAGGCCAGTCAGAGCCTCAGTCAGGGAGCCACCGAACAGGCGAGCAGCCTTGAGGAGATAACCAGTTCGACTAACGAGATAAACAGTCAGTCCAAACAGAACGCTGAGAACGCCACGGAAGCCCACAGCATAGCCAAACAGGCCACGGATGATGCTGAGAAGGGCAACTCCCAGATGCAGCAGCTCAACGAGAGTATGGAGAAGATAAACGCCTCCAGTGACGAGATAAACAAGGTGGTGAAGGTCATTGACGATATCGCTTTCCAGATCAATCTCCTGGCACTCAATGCGAATGTAGAAGCGGCCCGGGCCGGCAAGTACGGCAAGGGCTTTGCGGTAGTGGCCGACGAGGTACGGAACCTGGCGGTCAAGAGTACCGATTCGGTAAAAGAGACCACTCGAATGGTTGAAGATACGGTTACCAATATTAAACAGGGAACCGAAGCGGCCGAGGCGACCGCTGCGCAGCTTACCTCGATAGTAGAGGGGTCGGGAAAGGTAGCAAACTTTTTAGAGGAGATCGCCCAGGCGAGCCGTGAGCAGGCCCAGGCAATCGAGCAGATAACCGAAGGGCTCGATCAGATAGACCAGGCTACCCAGGCGAGTACCGCCAGCGCCGAGGAGAGCGCCTCGGCCTCGGAAGAGCTTGCCGGACAGGCACAACAGCTCAGAAGTATGGTCGCCCAGTTCAAGCTTGCTAAGAGTAATAGTAGCAGGGGACAGCAACTCCTTACCCAGGG
>JAWLDZ010000081.1:0-9458 GCA_041686355.1 Spirochaetaceae bacterium | reverse complement strand
GAAGTGTAAGCCTTTTAGAGGTACGGCCGGATATCTCTACGCTGAGTACACCAATACCAATAACTGAGCTAATAGATAAGCCTCCGGTGCAATCACTTGCCTTCGACCGACATAATAACTTCATGTACTATATTTCTACCTATGAGGGACCTCCTATTTATCGAATTGATACAATCTTTGATATTGATGATTCCCTAACTTTTCCAGATCCAGTACTAATAGATACAACAAGCCTAGACATAATTGCAATTCACCCCTTCGGTCTGGCCGTCGATGATGAAGGCTATATCTATTTTACCGGTGATGCTTCTACTGAGGAATTTAAAATTTTTAAAATAGATCCTGATTCACCGGGTAGCATAGTAGCATCGACCTCGGAAATTGCTTCAATTTCTAACGCATCTCCTTACGAATATCCCGACCTGCTTTACAAAGATGGGCATATATATGTGACGAACCAGGAGGGGCCAGACGGGGAAAAGATTCTCAAGCTGAATAAAGACCTTGTGCTGCTGGACAGTTTCGGAGTTGCAGCAACTGAATTCAGTGGAAACCAAGTAGAGGGCGAGTTTTTCGGACCTTCCCGCTTCCTTGCCTCTAGCAACAAGAAAATCTATGTAATTGATGAAGCTATCGATGAATCGGGCAACGGAGTAACCTCAAACGGAAACAGAATCGTAAGTTTTAATACCGACTTTGGTGAGTGGGATACATATATGCCCCAGGAAATGGAAACTGACCTTTTCAGCTTCTATTATTAGGCTGGGCTGGCATTGCAGTGATAGTATTGCTATATAGCCTTTTTCAACGCGGTACCTCAGGGGCCGCGTTTTTTTTGCCTTTTTTGGGCGCTTCATTCATTAATTGAAAATTATCTTGACTCACCCAACCCCTGTGGGTACCCTTAAAGAGAGAAAGTTTTTAATGAATCAAATATAAGGAGGACATATGTCCGAACGTGACGTATCACCACCGGGACTACCTTTTTCGATAAAACCGAAATTTATAGTTGCCGTGGTAATAATAGTTGTGGTCATTGCTATGGTCATGTCGAGTTTCTTCGTCGTTGACCAAACTGAACAAGCAGTAGTGCTTAGGTTTGGGAAGGTGAACAGAATTGTCGGCCCGGGCCTGCAGTTTAAGATTCCCCTGGGAGTCGAAAAGAACTTCAACGTGCCGACCCAGAGAGTTCAAAAGATGGAGTTCGGCTTTCGCACCCAACAGGCAGGTGTCAATACCGCCTACTCCGGCGCCGACTTTCCTGAAGAGTCGATTATGCTGACCGGAGACCTTAATATAATCGATGTCGAATGGATTATTCAGTATCGGGTAAGTGAACCGGTAGACTGGCTGTTCAATGTGGAGTTTAAAGAACAAACCCTGCGCGACATCAGTCAGTCCATTATTAATCAGCTGGTTGGCGACCGGGCAATACTGAATGTAATCGGTTCAGAACGAGCGAGCATTGAGCAGCAGGGCCAGGAAAAAATGCAGGAGCGCTTTGACGATTACGGTCTTGGTGTCACGGTTACCACGGTCAAACTGCGAAATATTGTACCCCCGGTGGGCGAGGTACAGGACGCATTTGAAGATGTAAACCGGGCGGTTCAGGATATGAACCGGTTTATCAATGAAGGAAAAGAGGCCTACAACCAGGAAATTCCGAAAGCCCGCGGCCAGGCCCAGCAGCTGATTCAAGAAGCACAGGGATACGCGGCAGAACGTGTAAATACTTCAGAAGGTGATGTAGCCCGCTTTGTGTCGGTCCTTGACCAGTATGAATTGAGCCCCGAGGTAACCCGTACCCGCCTTTACATCGAAACCCTTGAAGCGCTCTTTGAGGAAGAAGAGGGTACCGACCTGATCGACCGGGGACTGGAGAACTTTATTCCCTTCAAAGGACTCCCGGCAGCGGAAGGAGGCACACAGTGAAAAAATTAGTAACAACTGCAGTAGTGCTGCTTATTATCGTGGTGGTATTTGTACTCCTGGGGCCGTTTTACATTGTAGAACAGGGTGAACAGGCCGTTGTGACCCGCTTTGGTAAGATAGTTGCGACAAACCTCGAACCGGGCCTGAAATTTAAAGTGCCGGTTATCGACAACGTAGTAAAATACTCTAAAAAGATCCTGAGCTGGGATGGTGATGCACAACGTGTGCCCACCGCAGAAAATCAGTTTATCTGGGTTGATGCAACGGCCCGCTGGAAAATTGAGGACCCCCAGAAGTTTTACGAGGCAGTCTCTACCCTTGAACAGGGCTGGGCCCGTCTTGACGACGTAATCGATTCGACCATCCGTACGGTCATTACCAGCAACAATCTGCGGGAGGCAGTCCGCGACTCCAACATCATCAACGAGATGGATGCCGCCCCGGAAATTCTGCAGCAGCAGGATGAAGAGGTGGACGAAGAGGAGCTGCGTGAACTAACCCAAACCGATAAGTCTTATGAGACTGTGAATCGGGGTCGTGAAGAACTCTCCCAGGAGATGTACGAGTTGGCCGCTGAGTTAACCCCCGACTACGGAATTGAGCTGGTTGATATCATCATGCGTCAAATACGCTATTCCGACGACCTTACCGAAAGTGTCTACAGCCGTATGATCAAAGAGCGAAACCAGATCGCCGAGGCATATCGGTCCTACGGACAAGGTAAAAAGGCCGAGTGGCTTGGTCGACTTGAAAATGAACGTAAGACGGTTCTCTCGGAAGCCTATCAAGAGTCCGAAGGGATTCGTGGTGAGGCCGATGCCGAGGCAACCCAAATTTACGCCATGGCTTATGAGCAGGACCCGAATTTCTTTGAGTTCTGGCGATCGATCGAATCGTACCGTAAAACCATGCCGAGTTTTAAGAAAACCCTTACCACCGATATGGACTACTTCAAGTATTTATACAATGAAGACGGAACTGCCGAATAAACCGGCAAAAAGCGTATAAAGGGCCGCGGGAACCGAGTAATCGGAACCCGCGGTTTTTTTATGGCCCTCATCCCTCAAATTTCAACCTTCAAAGCGCCGGTGACCCAGATCAATTAAGTCCGCCAGTCCCTGGCGCAGTATCTCCAGCTGTGCTCCATCGCGCTCCAGCAGTTCCTGCAGCTTTTTTACCTCTATCTCCCATTGCTGTCGATACTTTTTGTGGGTGAATTTTTTAAGAATGTGCAGCACTTTTTTTTGATACCGGCGTCGCTGAGCCTGGGTGTCGGCACTGCACATCAGCCGGCGCACTACATCCAGCTCTTCCAGACGGTCATTGCAGGCCGCCTCCTTCAGCAAAGTTTCAATCCCTTTTAATTCTGACGTTGAGAGCTTCTGTAACACGTCTATCCGCGGAATCTCGTGAAACCGGTATAAATTCTCGGTGGCCAGCCGACCCCAACTCTCGTCGCCCGCAAGCAGAACCTCAGCATCCCGGATCACAAAGTTTTTCAAGAGCCGCTCCGGTACAAAAGAGCCCTGCAGCATCGCCTGGATACGGTGGGCCGGAAGAAACCGGCCAAGATCCGGCTGACTGAAAGTGCTTCCGTCGGAACCCAGCTTCTCCCTGTTCCTCCCGCTCTCGCTGCGGCGCTCTACAACAATTTGAAACTCCGTATTATAGGTACGGCGGTTCATGCTCTGCCGGCCCCCGCGGTAGGTAATGTAATCCAGACTGTTAATTTCTACTCGACCGGTTTCGCTGAGTATCTCCATCAGCTGCTCCATGGGAATAATCCCCTCACTGTTATAGCTCAGCACCAGCCAACGGGCATCCGCAGCCTCCAGCACATCCCTCAGTGCCCGGGGTGCGCGTGCCCGTGAACAGAAGTCCGAGCGGGTTGCCTGCCAGTCCGGACGTATACCCGCCTTCGATACTAATCTGCCGTCCGCTCCGATCGCCTCATTTACTGCAGGAAAATCCCACCGGGCAATAGTGTTAAGCAGGTGGTAATTGCTGCCGTACTGATGAATATTATAAGGGGGGTCTAAATAGCAAAGGTCACCACTGCGCTGCGAGAGAAACTCGGCGGCATCCAGCTGCTGCACTTCACACTCGGAAGGACCATCTATCAGCACAGGGTATTCAAGCTGCATCGGTGCCATAATCCGCCCCAGGGCATCCCGGCTGTGTCCGCCGAAGCCCTTGTGGTAGGCTTTGAACACTCCTGAAGTATTCACATGGGTGGCCGCCTGGTACAGCAACAGGGCCAGCAAAAGGTCGTGGGCCCTGCCCCCCTCCGGAAACCACCTGTCTATCTGCTCTCGCACCAAGTCGATGAACAGGGCATTCTCCCGTGTGTAGAACAGGCGCTCGGTACGGTAGTCTGCCTCGGCGGTGGAGGCCGGAGCGTAATGACGGCTGATCAAAGGCTGCCGGGGCTGATTTAATGGATAATCCCGTCCTTTTCTCTGGATATCCGGCTGCAGTGCATTTAGCTTGGCCAGGGCATTTTTCAGGCCCTTAAAATCTGAAAACAGCGCCTCCGCTTCAGCCGGGCTTAAGGTAATGTGAGCGCTGTTAATGACCCGCGAATACTCCTCCCAGTCGTTGGCCGCCGTCTGAAACCCCATTTGACGGGCCATTCTGGCCACCGCACCGCTGCCGGCAAAGGGGTCGAGAAATCGGGTGATAGGATGCTGCTCATTCAACCGGGAGAAGATTCGGTATAAAAAACCGAGGATACGCCTTTTGTTGCCAATGTAGGCAATTAGCTGACGGGTGAGATAATCTGTAGAAACAAAGGCCCCATCACTTGTCGAAAGGCTGAGGGCCTGATACCATTCCGGCATGACCGGAAAGAGACTAACAGCTTTACTTGCAAAGATCAATATAATCGAACAGCACGGACCATCGGATCCGGTAATCACCGACCTTGCCTATGACAGCCGCGAGGTGCAGCCGGGCAGCCTGTTTTTTGCCTTGAAGGGGCTGCACAGCGACGGCCACGACTACATCGAAAAGGCGCTTGCCCAGGGTGCGGCGGCAGTGGTCCACAGCGATCCTCTTCCCCATTACAGCCGGGATGTAGCCTATCTGCGGATAGAGAACAGTCGCCGGGCTATGTCGCCGATTGCCTGCAGTTTTTACGACGATCCCTCTTCAGAAATGACAATTATCGGGGTAACCGGTACCGACGGAAAAAGCACCACCAGCTACTTTATTCAACAGCTGCTGCAGTTAAGCGGTAAATCCGCTGGGCTGCTTACGACCGTTCAATTTGATCTAGGCCGAGGAGCAGAGAAAAACTATCTGCGCCAATCAACCCCCGAAGCCACTGAAATACACCGGCTCCTGCGCGCCATGCGCGAGAACGGCTGCAGCCATGCGGTGGTCGAGGCCACCAGCCACGGCCTCTCACCCCTGAACAATCGCCTTGGGGATGTAAAGTTCGATGTAGGCGTGCTTACCAACATCAGTCACGAGCACCTGGAGTTTCACAAAACCCTCGAACGGTATATCGACGACAAGGCGAACCTGTTTCGGGCTCTTCCACCTGAAAGCGGCATCGCCGTGATCAACGCCAATGAGCCCCACCGCCAGGCCTTTATCGATGCGGCGGCCTGTCCCGTGTACTTGTATGGCATAAGCCCGGAAACACAAGAGCCTCTGAACACAGCAGAGCTCACCGCCTCGGACATTGAAGAGAGTCCGGCGGGGCAAAGCTTTTTTGTCGCTTTCAAGGCAAATACCATCAAGGAGCACGCTGCAGCAAAACCCTTAAAAACCCGCGTAAAGCTGCCTCAACCGGGCCGTTTTAATGTGGAGAACAGCTTGGCCGCTTTATTGGCTGTTGGGAACCTACCTGGGGAATCCCTGCAGACCTATTTACCCCTCATTACAAAGCTCAAACCCGTTAAAGGACGCATGGTGCCGGTGGATGAAGGCCAGCCCTTTCAGGTTATCGTCGACTATGCCCACACTCCCGGTTCCTTCCGTAAATTGTTTCCCGCCCTGCGAACCCAAGTCGGTACGGGCAGGATTATCGCTGTCTTTAGTTCCGCCGGCGAACGTGATATCGAGAAGCGCAGCCAGTTAGGCGAAATTGCCGCTGCCTATTGCGACATCATTGTACTGGCCGATGAAGACCCCCGCGGAGAGGTTCCAATGGATATTTTAGAGGATGTAGCCGCCGGCTGCGGGTCAATGCAGCGGGAGCATGAGCTTTTTTTAATAGAGGATCGTCCTAGGGCTATTCGCCATGCCTTTACCCTGGCGGACAAGGGTGACATGGTAGTATTATTAGGGAAGGGCCACGAGGGCAGCATTATTTACGCGGACGGGCCCATCCCCTGGGACGAGGAGACGGTTGCTCGGGAGCAGCTGCAGCAACTCGGATATAAGCCCCTTAAAAAATAAATTAACAGGGAGAGGCAGTATGGATACATCACGGATTGGAATTTTATTCGGCGGAAAATCAGGCGAGCACGAGGTTTCCCTTAGGTCGGCGGCTTCGGTATTTACCCATATCGACCAGGATAAATTTGAGCCGGTACTGATAGGCATCGATCGCGACGGCCGCTGGTATCTGCAGCCTGAACCTCGCTTGTCGAAAGATGGCTCCAGCCTGGAGCTGAACCCCGATCCGAATTTTCTGGTAAGTGTCCTGCCGGGACAGGGGCTGTGGACCGGCACCGGCCGGCTTGATTTAGCGGCGGTATTCCCTGTGCTCCACGGCACTTTCGGCGAAGACGGCACGGTTCAGGGCTTGTTAGAAGTAGCCGACATTCCCTATGTGGGGGCCGGGGTTCTGGGCAGCAGCCTTGGCATGGATAAAGCTATGGTAAAACGGGTGTGGCTTGAGGCGGGACTGTCGACTATCCCCTTTGTGGAGGTTCACCAGCGTGAACTCGAAAGCTCCAGCACCCAGACGGCACTGCTCGACCGGATTTTTAGGCGCTTCGACTTTCCCCTCTTTGTAAAACCCTCCCGCTCCGGGTCTTCCGTCGGAGTCACCCGCACCACAGACCGGACCGAACTGTTGGCCGCCCTGAACACCGCCTTTAAGTTTGACACGAAAGCACTGGTTGAACCGGAAGTAACCGGCCGCGAGGTCGAATGCTCGGTAGTGGGGAACCAATACCCGGATGCATACGCGGTGGGCGAGATCGTCCCGACCCATGAACACAAGTTCTACGACTACGATGCCAAGTACCTGGACCCAGAAGGAGCACTGCTGAAAGTTCCTGCCCAGCTGCCCTCCGAGGTTACCGCCGCCGTCCAGGAACTGGCTGTGGCAGCTTATGTAAGCGCCGATGTTGAAGGCTTTGCACGGCTGGACTTCTTCGTAACCGAAGAAAACGGGGTAGTGCTGAACGAAATCAACACCATCCCCGGCTTTACCAGCATCAGCATGTTTCCTAAACTCTGTGAGCATACCGGACTAAGCTATCCGGCTCTAATTACTACCTTAATTGAATTGGGCATTGAGCGGTATCAGCAGCGAACAGCTTTGCACTACACCCGCGAGTAAGGCTCTACCAGTGGTCGTAGGCCAGCAGCTGATCGAGGGGACGACGCTCTCGCTGCAGGGGTATTTCTTCGGCATACCCTAACAGCAAAAGCCCCACCACCCGCATTTGATAGGGTACCGTGAGAATTTGACGAATCTGCTCCTCGTCATAGGTGGTAATTGTATGGGCCCCCAATCCCTCAGCCCTGGCCTGAATCATCATGAAGGCCAGAGAGATACCAATATCAATCGGATAGGCAAGCTGACCGTTGGGCATCTTATAATCTACGTTTGTAGTACATACCGCCATTATTACCGGAGCTTTACCCACATGTTCCTCCATGTAGGCGGCAGTATAAATCTTCTCTAGGACATCCCTTTTTCTCACTGCAACTACGCGCCAGGGCTGGCGGTTTTTGGCTGAGGGAGCCCTCTGAGCAGCAGAAACGATACGGTCGAGAGATTCCTGCGGAATAATGTCCGGCTTAAAATTTGAAATGGTTACCCATTCAGATATCTCTTTTAATACTTCCATACGCCCTCAATTCTATATGTATAAATTTAAATAAAGCTTGACTCGAAAACAGTAATTCCCGTAAGGTGAAATCAGATGTTAATAAAAAGAATTGTCTGCATCACTGTTTTAAGCCTACTCGCAGCGCTCACCATTTTAGTGGCGTTACCCTTCCCTTCATCCTACCATACATTAGAGGATATGCACACCTTTTACGAAAACTATCCCCGTTTTGAAAATAGCAAAAATGAGAAACGGACATTCGAATACATTAGCAATGAACTGGAGGATAAAAATATTGATTATCGGCAGATAGATTTAGGGGGGTTTGACAATTTTCATTCCTTCTCTTCGATCATTGAAGCCAACTTCCAAGGAACTTCAGATAACGATCTCTATTTCATTTTCCCCGTGAACCATCCAATGGATGCAGCTCAGGAGGAGAGCGGAGCAGCCGGTCTTGCCCTGGCTCTTCAGCTCTGCAGGAGCTTATCTGAGATGAGCCTCACACAAAATGTTCATGTACTTTTTATGGGAGCTGAGTATGCACGCTCGGAGGAGTACAAACTGGGTACCCGCGCTTTTCTGGAAGAATACCGCTCCGAATCCCTTTCACAGGTGCTCTATTTCACCATCCCCAAGTCGGACTTCAAAATCGATCTACGGGCCGCCGGCAGCGGGATCGTAGCACCTGCATGGTTTGTTGAATACACAAGCGATTCACTTCTAAAAAATCAAATAGCTTTTCAGTTTTCAACAATCCGCTTCAACTTGTATCAGATGGGTCTTAATGAATCTACTACTCGGATAGATCCCTTTCTAGAAGCCGACTTGCCCGCCCTTCACCTATATGGGGAGCCGGCATCGGAAGATTCTATCGCGAGCGAGGAAACCACAAGTATCGATGAGCTTCACAGTTTCCTAATAAATTATGTGCAATCATACCCCGCGGAAATCCCGGACCAGTGGGACAGGCATTATATTCTGTATAAGCTGGATACCTATACGCAGCTTATTCCAGAATTCTCGTATATTATTATTATTTTAGTGTTATTTGCGGCGGTGCTTCTCTACCCCTTTTTTCGCCGAAAACGATTTTACCGCTACCTGGGCTCAATGCGACGCAACAGCTGGGTACTCCCGATAATTATAACTTTGATGTTTTTATACTTACTCCTGGCCACGATGGTGCTGGAGGGCATTTCCATCTACCGTCAGTATAGCCTGCTGTGGCAGCAGCAGCCCTTTATGCTGCTGCTCTTGAAGATCAGTATCGCCGGATTTTTGTTTGCCCTTAGCCACAGGATTACCACCCCCTTTCACTTTACTAGGCTTCGAGGAAGCTTCTATTCCGCCGCCGGTCTTTTCTTTTTACTACTCAATGTGCTGATACTTACTGCGTACAATCTCTCGCTTACCCTGTACGGGTCGGTCATTTTCATATTAGGTTTCCTATTTACAGTTGTCCGTCGCCGTCTTACCAAACTTATATACTTAATACTGTCAATTGCC
>JAWLDZ010000080.1:0-10045 GCA_041686355.1 Spirochaetaceae bacterium | reverse complement strand
GCGTTCGTTCTGAGCCAGGATCAAACTCTCCGTCATATATCTTCAACGCCCGAAGGCGCTAAAGTCTTATTTAATTCTCTTTCAAACTCGCTCCTCTCCACCTCGCCTTGCGGCTCAGCTTCGCGGGGCGGTTTGCACCCTGCTCTCTTTTTCTCTCCCCTTCCCTATTTCATCTGTAAAAGAACTTCTCTTCGGCCTGCCGTACCTCAGTACCGCCGACCGTGAAAGATTTATAACAAATTAACCCAACTCATGTCAAGTGCTTTCTGTTAGTAGAAGCTAAATCTTTTCTCGGCTGAACTTTCAGTATACCTCTGCATAAAAAAACTGTCAATTAAGTGACAGCCCGTTTAGCGAAGTAATCTGCTGTTTTAGCCGTAGTCGCTGCTTCCTTGCGACGAGTGTTAAGGTATATGAATGCCCTTAAGTTGTCAATACATCCCGGAAAAAAACGTAGAAAAAATAGCAGGAAAAACACATACCCCGCGATGACAAAAAAATCATTTAGGGGCATGTGCTATCCAATCCTTAGATAAGCAATGCGAGCGAGCGACAGAATAGAGCTTCTTGTAAGTCTATATCAATTTACGCCGTACGAGGCCTGTCACGACCTCACCAAAGAGCACTACAGCTACTATTGATACCAGTACCATCGAAACATCATTCCAACGGAATAGGTCAATAGCTACCTGAAAGAGCATACCAATACCACCTGCACCCACCATGCCAAGCACGGTAGACTCACGGATATTAATGTCCCAGCGTAGAATAGTTACTGCCCAGAAGGTCGGCATAACCTGTGGAACTATCGCATAGCTTATGATATGTCCACGGGAGGATCCTGATGATTGCAAAGCTTCCACTGGTCCCCAATCCATCTCCTCAATGCTCTCTCCTATCAATTTAGCCATAAAACCAATTGAACGAAAACCAATTGCCACTACTCCGGCCATCGGACCGGGTCCTAGAATAGCTACAAATAAAAGCGCCCAAATAAGGGTATTAATGGAACGAGTGGCAACAATAATCAAACGCGCAATCCCAAGGGTTATTTTATTTGGAGACACGTTGCGTGCTCCAAAATATGCGATAGGAAGGGAAATTATAACTGCAAACACAGTTCCAATAGTGGCAATATTGATTGTCTCTATCAGAACAGGAAGGATTCTCGGTATAGCATAGGGATTCGGAGGCATCATCCGAGAGACCATATCTCGAATCTCTTCCGGTGCAGACCACACCCATGGCCAGAACACGTCTATGGTGTTAAAAGTCCACAACAGCAGTCCCGCTACAACAAAGAACGCTAAATAGCGGCTCACCTTCTGCTTAAAGGTATAACGCTTCCAATGGTAGCTTTCATTTGTCAGTTCACTAAGTGGCCCTGATGTTAGTTTGCTCATCTCGTAAACCTCCGCAGTTTTCCACTAATTGTTTCCGCCACCAAGATCAAGCCAATCATGACGATCAGGATCGCTGATGCGGTTCCATAATCGTAGCGACCAAAGGCCGAATTAAGAGTACTTCCGATTCCACCTGCACCTACCAAACCAATAACGGCGGAGGCACGCAGGTTAATATCCAACTGGTACATAGTCAGTCCGATCAACCTCGGCATAATTTGTGGAAACACCGCATAAATGAGAATGGTAAAATAACCGGCTCCCGTGGAGCGGATAGCTTCGATCTGCCCATATTTGATCTCTTCGACAGCCTCGGCAATCAGCTTGCCCACAAAGCCGATAGTATAAATCAACAGGGTTAAAACCCCTGCAACCGCACCAAAGCCAACCGCCTTCACAAACAACACTCCAAGTACTACCGGGTGTAGACTCCTGGCCACTATCACAATACCCCGGCCTAATCCATACACCGGAAGGATGGTAACATTTCGAGCTGCCATAAAACCGAAGGGGATGCTCAACAAGACCCCAACAAAGGTCGCCAGAAAAGTAATTTGGATACTTTCAATAAAACCGCTGACTATCAAACTACCTCGGGCAACAAAATCCGGGGGTATAGCTCCGGAGAATATCTGCATAGCCCTGGGAATCCCCCTGGCCACCCTCTCAAAATCGATCTCAAGGGTGCTAAAGGCGTAGACTAAATAGACAACCGATAGGACTAGTACGCTTATACGAACCCACAGGCTCTCTATAAAATGAGGCTTATGCCATGTATAGTGCTGATCGGCTGAAACCGTACTGGATGTACCACTCATTTTGCAGTCTCCATTTCAGGGTTCAGTTGTTCGGTCAGCTCATCCTTACTGGTATAGATCTCCTCGAGATGTTCATCGGTCAGGTCATCCGGCTTTCCATCAAAAACCATTACACCATTTCGCAATCCTACAATACGGGCGGCGTAATACTTGGCCTGGGCAACATTATGCAGGTTGATCAGAACCGGAAGATGCAGCTCATCAGTGAGATTCGCAATCAGTTCCATGATGAGTTCGGAAGTTTTTGGGTCTAGAGAAGCGGTAGGCTCATCGGCGAGAAGAATTCGAGGATTCTGCATAAGAGCTCGTGCAACACCCACTCGCTGGCGCTCACCACCTGAGAGTTCATCACAGCGTTTGTTCACATACTGAGACAAGCCCACACGTTTGAGCAGTTGGTAGGCATGATCGATGTCATCCTGAGGAAACTTTCGAAAGGCCCCCTGAAGGAAGGGCACATATCCAAGACGGCCGGAGAGAACGTTCTCCATTACCGTTAAACGGTCCACCAAGTTATAGGCCTGGAAAATCATCCCTATTTGTCTACGCGCGTTCTGCAAAGCCTTGCCCTGCAGTTTGAGCAGATCAACCCCTTCGAATACAATCTGTCCGGAATCCGCGGTAACTAAGCGGTTTATACATCGCAGCATAGTGCTTTTACCCGCCCCGGAGGAGCCGATGACTGCAGTTAGGTTTTTATCTTCAGTGGAAAAGTTCAACCCTTTTAATACCGGCTGGCCGGCACCGTAGCTTTTTACTAGATCTTTAATTTCAAGCATATTTCCTCACATAAATATTATTCTAAAAACCGGCGCCCCCCTACGATTTGTGAAGGGGACACCGGTATATGTACACTGACTATATCTAAAGATTAGCCTTAATCAAGCCCCTCAAAGGTGTATTCTACACCGTTGTGTTCTTGGATTTTGCGGATCTGTGCCCACTGATCTTTGTAATTAATTTCGATAAATCCATCTACTCCGAACTCCTCACCAAGGGGAGTGCCGGCAAACTTGTAAGAAAGAAAAGCTTCTTTTACTTTTTCTACCAGATCGGGATGCAGATTGTGTGCATGTCCGTAAGAGGTGGTGGGGAATGGATCGGTTTCAAAAACAATTCGGACATCATCCGGATCAAAGAGATCACGTTCGGCCATTCGATCCACTACTTCCGATGCAACCGGAGCCGCATCATAATCACCGGCTACCACACCAAGGGCTGAGTTCTCATGGCTTCCGGAATATTCAATCTCATAATCTTCACCAGGAACTACACCGTGATCTGGGAATAATGCTTGGGGAGCCATGTTCCCTGAGTTAGAAGTAGGACTGGTATGAGCAACGCGCTTGCCCGCCAAATCCGACAGCTCATAGATATCTCCATCGGCCTGTACATAAACTTGCAGGGTATAGCCAAACTGTCCATCTTCACCACCCATAATAGCAAAGGGAACATACCCGGCTAAATTAACGGCAAAAGGGGTGGGCCCAGTTGAGATACCCGCTATGTGCAGTCGTCCTGCCCGCATGGCCTCTACCTGAGCGGCGTAAGAATCTACCGAGAAAAAGCGTACCTTTCGTCCGGTTACTTCAGAAAGGTGGTCCATAAAGGGCTTCCAGATATCCAGGTATACCGCCGGATCTTCCACGGGGGTATAGGCAAAAATCAACGTATCGGGATCGGCCCATTCGCTTTCATCCTTAGGCAGATCAGCTACCAGATCTTCATTCTCATCGCAGAACATTGTATCGAGTAGTCCACGATTGCTGCACTCCTCGACCTCTGTGGCTGTCTCCTGTTGCCCCCCTGCAAACACTACTGTCAGGCTAAGTACAAGCAGCAAAGACACGGCTAAAATTTTCTTCATCTTCATCTCCTCCTTTAAAATATATAAAAGCAAATGTATGCTTTTAATTCTTTATGAACATTAACTCACTTTTAGGCTACATTTCTTTGATGTAAAAATCCATTTACGTAACAAATAATCATAGTACAGTTTTCCTAGCCTTGCAAGACAATAAGATACCTCATTAGGTATTTTCGAACAAGCCATAGACTCTTTGATGCAAGAATAAGCCATTTCTTTCATAAAAACTCCTATTCTCATTTGACAATCGTAGATTATCTGATAGTATATCCGATTAGCGTTTTGTTAGTTTTCTGTTAATAATAATTTTTACATGCAAGTTCTAACTAGGGACTACACAGGTTCCGGCAGTTTTGTCGGAGCCTATTTTAGATAATTTGATATAAACGGAGGAAAGTAAAAAATGAGCATTTTATTTGGTAAAGCCAAAAATATTGAAGCCGAAATAGAGCAGTTTTTCGATAAAATATCTGAAGCGGGCCTCATTTTCAGTGCCGGTATCAAGGATTACCTTGAGGGAGATTTCGAACAGTTCCATAGTAGAATCGATGATATAAACAAACAGGAGGGAGAAGCCGACAATCTCAGGCGTGAAATACGCTATTATCTCTATACGAAAATGCTTATCCCCGAATCCCGTGGTGATGTACTGGGACTGCTCGAAACTTCCGACAACGTCATCGACACAACCAAAACGGTGCTTTCTCATTTCGATATTGAGAATCCCACCATACCGGACAGCCTCAATTCGGAGTTCCTCAAATTGACCGAGTCCGCGGTAAGTGCCCTTTCAAGTTTAGTAAAAGCCAACCGAGCCTTTTTCAAAAACAGCAATATAATTCATGACTACATCCATAAAGTCCATTTCCATGAGCACGAGGCCGACAGAATTGAGGAGAAGCTGAAGAAGATTATCTTTCGCTCGGATGATATAAGCAGTCTAGCGGAAAAATTACAACTGAGAGATTTTGTTACCTACATCTCCAGTTTGGCTGACGACGCGGAGGATGTGGCCGAACGCTTATCCGTCTACTCTATTAAAAGGTCTATCTGAGGTTACTTATGTTCCAGTTGTTTTTTCTACTTTCAAGCGGTCTATTTCTAGGATGGTCACTCGGGGCAAACGATGCGGCCAATATTTTCGGTACGGCCGTCGGCACGAAGATGATCCAATTCCGCACAGCGGCCATAGTTGGAAGTATCTTCGTCATTTTAGGTGCAGTCATCAGCGGAGCAGGTGCAACGGAGACACTTGGCAAGTTAGGAGCAGTAAATGCCTTGCCCGGCGCATTTACTGTTGCTTTGGCCGCCGCACTGACAGTTTTATGGATGACTCGTCTCAAGCTTCCCGTATCCACCTCTCAATCTATTGTAGGGGCGATCATCGGCTGGAACCTGTACGCGAATCTTCCCACCGATTATTCCTCACTCACTAAAATTGTCACGACCTGGGTGCTCTGTCCGCTGTTGTCAGCGTTGTTTGCCTTCATATTCTTTTTTATTTTTAGATTCGGAGTCTCACGGATGCGCTGCAGCATAATAAGACTGGATGCCTACACCCGGCTGGCTTTAATCGTGGTCGGAGCTTTTGGTGCCTACAGTTTGGGGGCAAACAACATTGCCAATGTAATGGGAGTTTTTGTGCCGATTTCCCCCTTTGAGACATCCGAAATATTGAGTCTCTCATTTTCAAGCGCTCAAAAGCTCTTTCTACTGGGAGGGCTGGCAATTGCAGCTGGAATTATAACCTATTCTCGTAAGGTGATGGAAACCGTCGGCTCCAATCTGTACAAACTCTCTCCGGTGGCCGCCCTGGTGGTTGTACTGGCCAGTTCTGCAGTCCTGTTTCTGTTTGCCTCGGAAAGCCTCGAATTCTGGCTTGCCTCACGTGGACTTCCCACATTTCCCTTGGTACCCGTCTCCAGTTCCCAGGCGGTGGTTGGAGCGGTAATCGGGATCGGACTTGCAAAGGGCGGGCGCAATATCAACTTCAGGATACTGGGAAAGATCAGTGTCGGATGGGTCACCACCCCAATCACCTCAGGCTTGATTGCCTATATTCTGCTTTTTGTGGTGCAGAATCTCTTCTTGATGCCGGTGTATAACTAACTCAAGCTTCCAACAGAATTTCCACTAACTCCACAAAGCCGGCTCCGCCGGCTTTTTCAGTTACGTAAGTCGGTGGGGAAGAGATGTGGTCAATCATACTCATAACATTGGCAACGCCGCAAGAATAGGGAAAAAACTCAAACATGGGCTGATCATTCGGGGAGTCACCACAGAAAATCACCTGTCGACGAATAGCCTCATCGGTGAGACAGAACTGTGTGTCAAAAAAATGCTTTGTCATCGATAATTTGTCGTAGTTTCCATACCATGCATTTACATGGATGGAACTGACCTTTGCCATGGCTCCCTCGGCCTCGCAAAGTTCCTTAATCTGTTCAGCTACATCAAAACCCAGGTCAGGGGGATCTTCCCGAAAATCAATCGCCAGATCAAACTGCCGTCCCGGCTGATCTCGGGCAATTCGAGTACCGGGTATCTCGGAAAGCACTTTATCCCTAAGCTTCAGTAGTTGCCCTTGTGGATCCTTTTGGGCTATCTCCGGGTGAAAGAGGGTTTTAATGCGCGACACCCCTTTCTCCTGCACGGTGTAATATACAAAGGCTCCGTTTTCTCCCACCACCGCATGGACCGGCCATTGGCGAATTATCATATCACACCAGCCGGCGGGACGGCCGGTAACCGGGATAATTATAAAACCCTTTGTATAAAGCTTCCACAATGCAGTGTACGTCTCCGCTGAGAGTTTTCCCTCATCGGTCAAAGTATCATCAATATCGGTAAGCACGAAACGTATGTTGTGCGTATCTCCACGGAGTTGTGAGAGGGGTTGTAAGGCTGTTCTGTTCATTACTTACCTCAGGTCGGGAGCGGCTGTTCGAATATAGGTGATAAAAGAGAGGACCGAAGAAATGGCCCCGAGAATAAAAACAGCGAGGGCAAACCCCTTCAGGGAAGGCAGAAACCCCAGGCTTGGATCAAGCCGCATACTTATCGTGTACAACAATCCAAGCACCCCGCCGACAGCATAGGTTACCGCCTTTGCTTTGCCCCATACCGAGGCGGCCATAGCGATTCCGCGCCGAATCATCAACATCCGCAGGAAAGTAATTCCAAGCTCCCGATACAAAAGGATCAGAAAAACCCAGGCGGGCATAAGACCAATCAGGGTAAAACAGAAAAAATAGGTCATCCGGCTCATCACATCCCCAAAAGGGTCAATTACTTTTCCTATTTCAGTTACCAGTTTATACTTTCTGGCAAAATATCCGTCAAGAAAATCAGACACTTCCATCACCACAAACACGAGCACCAGTACAATGAGCGAGACTATGTGTCCGGCACCTGTCCATTCGGTAAAGAAAAAAGCTGCAAAGAAAATCGGTGCCAATATAATACGAATAACGGTTAGAGTATTAGGTAAGTTCATAAGAAAACTGTACGTTTTTTATTCCCCCCTGTCAATTCAAAGCACACAATTCGGGTAATTCAATTTGCTGATCTATGCTGAGGCTTCACTTCCAGGTATTCCTTCAGAACAGCACGGTAATTTCCATCACGGGAGTAACTGTAGAGCACCTTATACCCAGAACGTAGCCGCCGGCTCATCAGCTGCCGCAGTTTTTTATCAAGTTCCCCGTTACTGGAAAAACTGTAAACTTTTTGACGGCCACCGTCGGGGGAGGATCCCCACATGGTGGTGAGGGTATAGTGTTCAAACAGCCCCGTCTGCCGATCATGCAGAGTGTAATAGTAGTGGATCCCTGATGGGGTAGTTTTACGCAAAAGAATAATCATATCTTCATCCTACTGCACCTATCGGCACACACCCTCTAAAACTGGAGGGGAAGCCCCCCTATCAACCAGCTATCCACTGCCATTAGGTGGGAATACTATTTGGAGTGTTGAAAAACCAAACCGCCCTCTTCAACCACTAGTTCATAAGTTCCCAATGGGTCCAATTCACGCTGGACAACCGTAATTTCTTGGAATTCTGCAGCACCAACCGTACGCAGTACAGACGCCCCGGCAATATTTGACACAGTCCCGGCCCCCTCCTCCGAAGAGACATCAGTCATATCTGTATCCTGCTCTGTCATACCTTCCACATTGTCCACTTGGAAAAGAAATTCACAACTCGGGTAGAACAACCAGGGCCGAAGCTCCATAAGTCTCAGGGTAACAGAGAGGTCTTTGCCTTGGATCTGCAAAAACTCATTTCGGCGGCGATCGGCTGTGGCGATTTCCAGCTCTGTCCAGCTCTGCCCTGCCCGCTCCTGTTGAGCAATCACCTTTACCTGCATCAGCTGCTCAGAGAAAAGACAGCAGCCCCATTCTCGAACCAGCCCTGACACCATTACAACATAGAGCACGGTCACCAGCACCACGGGAATCACCAGCCACCGAAAGCCGATGTAAAAAACAGTCCACCCTAGGACAGAAAGTAGGAAGAAGGTAAGTAAAAACCGGTTCCAGTCTATTTGCGATAAGTCCAGAAACACAATCGCGCCGAGTACCGCTGCGAGGGACGCAGATAAATACAAGCTGATTTTTACCAGCAATCCACCGCTGCGGCTCTGCCCGCTGATAGAAACACGGCTCGCCCACCCTGTCTTAAGCAGCGCCCCTATTGTCCCTCCTATGCCTCCGGCGGACAGCACCAGCCAGAAGAAGACATTCTGCAGATCAACCGCATTACAGGACATTTAGCCTTGAGAACTTTCGTTCCAGGTAGTCGATAAAATACCGCGGATTCAATGATTCCCCGGTTACCCTGCGAATCAATTCCGGTGCTGTGTACACCGAACCGTAGCGGTGAATGTGCTCCTGCTGCCACCTGCGAATACTCAGCAGGTCTCCCCCGCCGATTCTCTTATCCGCATCGGGAATGTCCTGCTCCATCCGATTAAAAAACTGGGCTCCAAACAAATTCCCCAGCGCATAGGTTGGAAAATAGCCGATGGCGCCCATCGACCAGTGGACATCCTGGAGTACCCCCTCGGCATCCGAGGGAGGACGGATCCCCAGCAGCTGTTCCATTAGGTCGTTCCAGGCCTCAGGCAGATCTTTTACCTCCAGCTTCCGGTTTACCAGGGCCAGCTCCAGCTCAAAGCGCAAAATTACGTGCAGGCTGTAGGTAACCTCATCCGCCTCAATACGGATAAGGCTCGGCTGCACCCGGTTGACCGCCCGTCCAAAGCTCTCAGCATCAATATCCCCAAGCTGTTCGGGAAAAAAACGCTGCAGGTCGGGAAAATGGTGCTGCCAGAAGGGCAGACTGCGTCCAATCAGGTTTTCCCAGGTGCGGGACTGGGACTCGTGGATACCCAGACTGGTCCCCTCGCCCAGGCTGCTGCCGTGGTAGGCGGGGTCAATCCCCAGCTCGTAGAGCCCATGGCCGCCCTCGTGGATAGTACCGAAAATCGCCGAGAACAGATCGTCCTCGTGAAAGCGGGTGGTGACCCGCACGTCGTTGCCCCCGAGGGACGTGGTAAAGGGGTGGGCACTTTCGTCCAGACGGCCGCGATCAAAATCGTAGCCCATCGCCCGCAGCAGATTCAAGCTAAACTCGCGCTGTCCGGCGGCCGGAAAGCACCGGCTGCGGAAGCTGTCGTCAACCTTCTGGGACTCGGTAATCCGCTTTACCAGCGGAGCAAGCTTGGTTTTCAGGTCAGCGAAGACCTCCTCCACCTGAGAGGTGCGCATTCCCGGTTCAAACTCGTCTAACAGGGCGTCGTAGGGCTGCTCCGGGTAGCCCAGGGCCTCGGCTTTTTCCAGGGTAAGGGCCACAGTCTTTTCAAGATGGGGCTGAAACAGAGAAAAATCGTCGGCCCTGCGGGCATCGATCCAGGCCGCCTGGGCTCGGCTGGTAGTCTGGGCTAATTCGGTGA
>JAWLDZ010000079.1:0-10271 GCA_041686355.1 Spirochaetaceae bacterium | reverse complement strand
AGCCTGGGCTTTCGGCTTCCCTACATCTGCGTAGATATTCATGTCCACCGCATTTCCAACCGGATAGGATGGGTGCAGACCGAAAAACCCGATGATACCGAACGTGAACTTTCGCTTGTTCTTCCACAGAAGTACTGGATCGAAATCAACGAACTCTTCGTCCGCTTCGGCCAAAGCATCTGCACTCCAGTCTCCCCCTGGTGCTCACAATGTCCTCTTGAGGCCAGTTGTCCGAAGCTTGCTGTGAACCGGCACCGCTGAACTCCCATAACAGTGAGCCCCACAATCCAATAAAGATCACACTTCGGTCCTCCGAAGCACAAAAAAAAGCCCTGCTGCCGTCCATTAAGGACTGCTGCAAGGCTATGTTTCTGTCGGCTATCTGCAGACAACAGAAGTTTTTTCCGTGTGGCCCCTGTTCTCTCGCCCCTGTTCTTTTGCCTATGGTCTCTCGCTACTAATCCTCGGCGATCAACAGGGTTTTGGGATCCAGTCTAAGCTGCATATCACGATTTTCGATCATCTCATGATCCTTTGCCACTTCTAGGTGAATATAATCACCTTCATGACGCAGATTGATAATTACATCCAGCTTGTCGATTAGTTTTTCCAGAACAGCAGGCACTCCCTGGTCAGTAAACAAGGCTCCATTCTCCTCTTTAAGAGAAACACTGAACCATATTTCAAGCTCCTGCCTCTCTGCAAAGGCACGGATAGCATCCAATTCATCAGGGCTTCTCTCGGTCACATCATACCCGTCAAAAATCACCGCATCAGCAGGAAAATTGCCGTCTTTGATAAGCGCTTCCAGGCTGTTCACCACCTGATCGATACTGATTCCGGATTGATTAAAATTCATAATAACACGGTTGTGGATAATCTCATCATGCACTTCAACCGCATGTTCGAGGTTCCGTTTTTTGGCTATTTCTCGAAAGATATCTTCATACCAATTGATAATATGATCAACAGTGGTAGCAAAGGACACATGAATTACATGCCGATCCTGGAACAGCTTGTCAACTGCAATATGTGTCAGGCACGCGGTTTTACCAACACCCTTCTTTGATGCCAGTACCCCAAGGTGCCCATTTCCAACTCCCCCGTGAATAGTGTTTTCAAAAATCCGTAGCGGGCTTCGCTTAATAAGCTCCGATTTTACCATATATATTTCTCCTCCTGCTCTTCTTCCTAATACTATAAAGACTACAACAAATTATGCGGCCCCGCCATAAAAAATGTTCATAACTTTGCAGAACATTTTGCAGGTTCTCACTGCACCAAGGAGAAGGGCCGCTCAAAATACCAAAATATTACTGTTTTTGCTCTTGCTTCTTTTTCTCTTCAAACTCTTTCATCAGCTCTTCGGAAATGCTCTGGGGAACCTTGTCATACTTCAAGAATTCCATGGTAAACTCAGCTTTTCCTTGAGTTAAAGAGCGCAGCACAGTGGAAAAACCGAACATCTCACTCATCGGAACCTCAGCATCTACGTTGAAAAAGACACCCTCTTCAACAGTACTGACAATCATGCCGCGGCGCTGATTCAGGGTTCCGAAAATATTGCCCTGGAACTCAGTCGGCCCCTCTACCGATACTTTCATAATCGGCTCCATGATGATTGGCTTGGCTTTGGTATAGGTATTTCGAAAAGCCTGAAAAGCTGCCGTTTGAAACGCCATTTCCGAGGAGTCCACCGCGTGGAACTGGCCGTCGCTCAGTACAGCCCGTACACCAACAACCGGAAATCCGATCAAGCTGCCCTTCTCCATTGCCTTCTTAAAACCTGCATCACAGGCGGGAATATATTCGGTGGGAATAACTCCCCCCTTAATCTCGTTCTTAAACTCGTACACTTCTTCGCTCTCGGTAATCGGTTCGATTCGGCCGACAACTCGACCAAACTGACCGGAACCACCGGTCTGCTTCTTGTGAGTATAGTCAAACTTAGCTTCCTGACTGATGGTCTCACGATACGCAACCTGGGGAATACCAACTTCAACCTCAGCCTGATACTCACGCTTCATACGGGTGATGTACACATCCAGGTGAAGCTCTCCCATCCCCTGTACAATGGTCTGATTCGATTCGGGGTCCACATAGGTGCGGAAGGTCGGATCCTCTTTGGTAAAACGGTTCAGGGCTTTGGACATTTTGTCGGCCGCGCTCTTATCTTTAGGAGAAATCGCAAGTGAAATTACCGGATTCGGAACGTACATACTCGTCATGGTGTAGTTCAGTCCGCCCCCGGTAAAGGTGTCACCGGAAGCACAATCGATGCCAAACAGCGCCGCGATCTCACCGGCACCGGCATCGTTGATATCTTCCATGTGGTCGGCATGCATCTTGATCAGCCGTCCTACCTTAAAGCGTTTGCGGGAACGCACATTGTAGAGCTCATCACCCTTTTTAACTTTACCCTGGTAGATCCGAATATATGTAAGCTGCCCGTACTGCCCTTCTTCAAGTTTAAAAGCCAGAGCTACGGTAGGCTTGTCATCTTCAGCGGTCATCTTCACCGGAGCCTCATCATTGTCCATATCCAGAGCCACGTTACTAACCTGAGTAGGATTCGGCAGGTAGGCGATAACTGCATTCAACAGCGCCTGAACACCCTTGTTTTTGTAGGCGGAGCCCATGAAAACAGGAGTAATATCCTGGCTGAGAGTTGCCATTCGAACCGCTTCATGGATGAGCTCTTCAGTGACCTTCTCTTCCATCATCGCTTCCATCAGCTCATCGGAGTACATAGAGACCGCATCCAGCATAACCTCATATTTTTCTTCGGCTAACTGCTTCAGATCCTCAGGAATCTCCTTCTCCACCATCTCTTCGCCGGCGGGGCCCTCAAAATAGATGGCCTTCATCTTCACCAAGTCGACCACACCCTCGTGCTTGTCCTCGAGTCCGATCGGGATCTGCATGAGCACGGCGTTATGATCCAGCTTCTCTTCCAGCTGATCACGTACCCGCAGCGGATTTGCACCGGCACGGTCACACTTATTAATAAAAGCTAAACGGGGTACCCCGTAGCGCTTCATTTGCCGGTCAACAGTGATAGACTGGCTCTGTACACCACCCACCGAACAGAGCACCAGTACCGCTCCGTCAAGCACACGCAGAGCTCGCTCTACCTCAATGGTAAAGTCCACGTGTCCCGGGGTGTCGATTATGTTAATTGGATGATCTTTCCATTTTACATTGGTCGCTGCAGAGGCAATAGTAATACCGCGCTCTTTTTCCAGCTCCATTGAGTCCATCGTTGCACCGACGCCGTCCTTACCGCGCACCTCATGGATCGCATGGATCCGCTTACAGTAAAACAACATACGTTCGGTCAGGGTTGTTTTGCCGGAGTCGATATGCGCACTAATACCTATATTGCGCAGTTTAGTAATATCCGGAGTACTCATAAATATTCCACCTCTCACTCGATTTGAGTTTAGTTTATTCTTATGTTTTCGCGCCTTCTTTTTTCTTGAAGACAGGTAAAACTCATGCTATAATTTTTCCGAAGTCTGAAAGGAAGTCTCATACCTTACGGGCTAGTGATCGTATAGTAAATTCTAAATAAAATCAATCCCCACTTCTTCATAGACAAGGCAGAAGAGGTCTGGCACAGCCTGGAGCCCCGGTATTTTATAAGCCGGCAAACTACTGCTCATTTTTCTCTTTCGTTTTCTCCACCATTTTCTCTCTTGTTTGAGGCACTTTTGTGTATGCCCTTCTCTCAAGAATTACCAATCATTACCATTCAGAAAAACTGCCGGTTGAAAGGGTCTCTCCTAAACAGAACTCGGTGTACTGGCGTTCAAGCTGCCGGTAAGCTTTATGGTAGCGTTGAAATCGAAAACCATCATCCGGGGTAAAGTCGACCAAGCGCAGAGCATCCATGTTGTGCCGCAGGTCTGCTAACTTAATCGGAATAGCAGCAGGGGTTTTCGCCAATCGCTGTATGTATTGCTCATAGGTCTCTGCAGCCCGACGGCTCAGGGCATCGACTATACTTACCACTTGTTCGGAGAACCCCTTAGACCGCAGGTCGTCCAGGGTCATAGGGCTGTCTTCAAGCACATCATGCAGCACCGCTGCGGTCTGCCGCACCTCTCCATTTACCTGCTGCATTACATAGAGCGAGTGTAGTATATAGGGCGCTCCATTGCGCTGAGTTTGACCCCTGTGGGCCTCCAAAGCCAACTCTATAGCCTCTTCCAGTCCTGTTGTACGCAAATTGGTGTTACACCTTTCCTAATACTTTTGTCCGTATACATATACGCTTTTCTAAAATTATTGTATCATTATTTTCAAATAAGTTCAGTACTTATAACCCAGAAAACACCAAGGTTCGGACAACAGTGATAGACAGAGTTTTTAGAGATAATTTCCCCTTCTCCCCCTCCCGCAGCCCCTTCTTCTACGGCTGGACCATCCTCGGCATCGGCACCCTCGGAATGCTCATGAGCATACCCGGACAAACAGTCGGAGTCTCTGTCTTCACCGACTACCTGATGGAGGCTTTAGGGCTCAGCAGAAACGCCATCAGCATAGCCTATCTCGTCGGCACCGTGAGCAGTGCATTTTTTCTCTCTGCCGGAGGGCGGGCCTTTGATCGCTATGGGGCCCGAAAAATGGGGGTAACCGTTACACTCCTTCTCGCCCTCACCCTCATGTACCTCTCGCTCTCCGACAGCTTTGCAAATGGGATCAGCGCCCTTTTGGGAGACCCCTTGGCAACCGCCGTTTCCTTCACAGTAATTACCATCGGATTCTTGCTGCTGCGCTTTTTCGGACAGGGAACCCTCACTATGACCAGCCGTAATATGGTGATGAAGTGGTTTGATAAGCGGCGAGGAATGGCAAATGCGGTGCTTGGAATCGCTGTCTCCCTCGGGTTTTCCCTCGCCCCCAAAATATTAGACCTGTTCGTACAATCCCAGGGCTGGCGAGGAGCCTGGCGCTTCATGGCAGTGATTTTACTGATCTTTGCCGCAGCCGTATATCTGCTGTTCCGCGACAACCCCCAAGCCCTTGGCCTCACCCCCGACGGCACTGGGCCGATAAAGGTAAGACAATCGCTACACGCCGAAACCACCGCCGGCCGGGATTTTACTCTACCGGACGCACGACGCACCTATGCATTTTGGCTCTTTAATCTTACCCTGCTTCTCTCGGCACTCATCATGACCGCCTTCACCTTTCATGTAGTCAGCATATTCGAAGAAGCCGGCTTAAGCCGCAGCCAGGCGGTACTAATTTTCCTGCCCGCCTCCCTGGTGGCAGTCAGCTCACAGTTTATCGGCAGCTGGATCAGCGACTATATTCCCCTGCGCTATATCGCTCTCATCCAGTCAATCGGAGCCGTGCTCCTGGGCGCCGGAATAGTTATTCTCGCCACACCGGTCGGCCCAATCCTTGTCATCGTGGGACTCGGATTTACCCAGGGAATGATGGGAATAACCTCCAACATAACCTGGCCCCGCTTCTTTGGGCTTCGCCACCTGGGTGCTGTCTCCGGTTACGCGATGGCCTGGACCGTCGCCGGAAGTGCAGTGGGGCCCTACTTTTTCAGCCTTTCCCTGGACCTCGCCGGCAGCTATGCTTTAGCCGCACTCATTACTCTGCTAAGCGGTGGGCTGCTGGCACTTGGGGCATTGTTTGTTCGCCGGCCGGTATAAATCCCCGTAATCTTCGTAAGTCTTTTAAACAGTTTCAGCATACAGTAGTTCGTAGTATACTCATGCTGTATGGGAGAGTGTTATATAGGAACAAGCGGTTTCTCGTATCGTGACTGGAAGGAGCATTTTTACCCGAGTAGCTTAGAATCCAGTGAATTTCTGCGCTATTACAGCTCCTACTTCAGCTTTGTAGAGCTCAATTTCACCTATTACCGGCAGCCCCAGCCGGTGGTACTGGAAAAAATGCTTGCCAGTGTTCCCGAAAGCTTTCTATTTACCCTCAAAGCCCATCAGAGTATTACCCATGAACGCGATGAAAACTGGCACGGGGCTGTACGAGAATTTGCCCAGGGCCTCCGCCCCCTCACTGAAGCAGGACAATGCGGCGGCATTCTGCTGCAGTTTCCCTACAGCTTTCATTACACCCCCAAAAACCGGCTCTACCTCGCCAATGTGAGCAACGCACTGCAGGAAGCCCTGGCCGCCCCACACCCGACTTCGAAGGGCACGCCAGCAGCAGCACCTCTGCTGGTCGAATTTCGTAACCGTGACTGGGAGCAGCCCCAGGTTTTTCAGGAAATGCAGTCCAGGGGCTTGGGGCTGATAGTTACCGACCATCCGGACTTGAAAAATCTTCCGCAAACATCCAATATGGTTACAGCTACTACGGCCTATCTGCGATTTCACGGCCGTAATAAGGAAAACTGGTGGAGCGGCGATAATGTAAGCCGGTATGACTACCTCTACAGCCGAGAAGAACTGGAAGAGCGTCTGCCGGATGTACATTCTATGCGACAAGCTTCCACGCGGCTGTTTGTGGCATTCAACAATCATCATAAAGGTCAGGCAGTACAGAATGCGCTTCTCTTTTCCGAACTTGTGTGCCCGGGCGAGACAAACTAATGGGCTCAATTAACCGCCCCGGGGAAAAAATAAACCGGAGATAAAGTAACCGAAGATGATACCAACAAGCCTTCCCTTAGAACAGCTGCTTGCCCACCTTAAACCCTCCGGAACCTTGGAACATTGGGCACAGGCGGTCTGTAATATCACTTCCCTGCTCAGCGAATCATCCTTAACCACCTTCTATCGGCTGCCCAAAACCCAGATAAACCGCGGAAAAAAAGTAGGCTATCTCTATCTGCAAACCCAGATAGGCCATACAGCTGCACCGGAGAGGATACCCTCCAATGCGGAGTTTTTACAGGCTGCCGTCGGCTGTGAAGCGGCGGTACTGCAGAATAGCCCTGGAGGTCCCTTCCCTCAACTCTTAATGAACCCCGCCATGCAGAGCGGCATTGCAATAGTGCTCGGCAAAAAGGCCCCCTACCAGGGCCTTCTGATAGCAAATTATACCGCAGCCTATCACTATACCGGCCGTACAATCGAACTGTTTGAACAGATACGAACCTTGGTGAAGCACTCACCACAGGCTACAGGAGAAAAAAAATGAATACCTATCTTGAACTTCTTTCCAGTCGTCCCATATGGATGTATGTAAGCGCCTTGGCTCTGATAAGTGCGGTTGCAATTCTTATATCAAGATATACCTACCTGCGCAAAAAAATTAAACAAGAAGTCGCTGCCTGTGCAGAAACCCATCCCTCCATGCAGCCAAGCTGTGCATTCTCACTTCCAAGTAAAACCCTCTCTGCACATTTTCGGCTGATAAAAAAACTCTCCCGGCGCTACGGTATTAATTTACCGGTCCTGATGCATCTTGATGACTACTGGATTCAGCAACTGTCGGCCCGACCCCGCAGCGCACTTATGCAGAAACTCCTCCAATACTCCCCGGACAAAGCCTTATTCCCCTGTTTTCAGGCGGCCCTCGACTCCTCTAAGCGCTTTGAGGTTTTAAAAAACTGGATCGATAAAAGCGGTGAATTTATGGTAATGGGAACCATTGCCGACTCCTGCGCGGGAAGAGTCTTCGATGGACAAAAAGCTTTGCCCCTGATCGAGCCCTGGAAGGAAGAATTGTACGAAATGACCGGTGACCAGCGCTGGACCTCCCGCTGGTTTTCCCTTCGAATTCTGCTGTTTGATGCCGGAGAACGCTCCCAGAAGGCAATCTGGGCAGCCTTCAACGATTCATCCCTGAAAATTCGCGAAATGATCGCCCGCAGCTTTCAAAAAACAAAAACAAATGAGGGCCAACTGTACGAGCAGCTCCAGGATCTGCTGCTGAACGACCCTGTCTACGAAGTCCGCTCTACTGCCCGTCAGAGAATAGAAGCCGATTGTATAGACCGTTATGCAATCCCCTCATCTCTGAATCACACCCAGAAGCTACATATAACCGAACTGCTGAATCCTGGAATTCAGCAGGATCGTGAGTACGCATTCTCACTTTTGGACGGCCAAGATGACGAACTCATGCTGGAAGCAGCCCGAGTACTCAACCGGAGCGGCTCCTTGCGCCGGCTTTTTCTGCAGGCCTTCCACGAAGACCACCCCAGCCTAAAGCGCAGCCGGCATCTGTTAGAAAATGCAGCCCGGGTACACTGCTCGGACTTTCTCTCAGCGTTGGAGGACAGCAGCAACCCCGGTACTCTGCAGATTGCCGCCGAGCTGCTGCGCTCCTACGGCGACCGAACCCACATCACCACCCTGCTGCAGCGTGTTCGCTCCTTCGCTGACGAGCAGAAACAGCGCGAACCCCTGCGCAGCATCTACCTATCCGCCATGGAAACGGCCTGCCTGCGCGGAGACGACAACTCCCTTGCGCTGCTTCGGGATGAACTCTCGATCCGCAAATCCGACGCTCAGCTCCATGAACACATTCTGCCGATGCTGCCGGCCGCCCATGCACATGTATATATCAACACCCTGTTTTCTTTTCTCTACGATTCAAACTATCCCAACAAACAGACCCTGCGCAGCACCCTGGCCCGTCTTGAACCAGAGCTCACCCTTCCGACCCTGTTCGACCTGATAAAATCGATCCACCCCAAAGTCTCCGCCTCCACCCAGGAGCAAGCCCTGCGGCTGCTTTGTGAAATCGGAATTCCCTATACTCTGCAGCACGTACTCGAACATCTGCCCTTGCTAGAAATTGAGCAAGCCTCCCGTTATGCCGAGCTGCTGGCCCAACACTTCGGAAAAACCTTCCAAAAGCGAACCATCGAGCTGTTAGAGACCAAGGATGCCCGTCTGAGGTCACGCCTCATTTCAGCCTTGCCTCCCCAGTACCACCCAGCCCTTAAAGCGCAGCTCTTAGAAGCGGTGCAGGATGCAGACCCGGAGGTAAGATCCGCCTGTGCCTGGACCCTGGTCAGTACCGGCGACGAAGAGGAGCGTCGCCGCTGCCTGCCGCTTATCCACGACCCGGTTGAATCGGTACGCATAAGTGCAGCCCGTGCCTTTGCTATTCATGCCGGCCCGGATTATTTCGATGAATTGAAACAGGTCCTCGAGAGCAAAAACGAAATGCTCCCAGTACAGACCAGCGTAATTGAAGGTCTGATACGAAGCCCCTATGTGGAGTCGGTAGATCTGCTGGTACAGCAAATCCAGAGCGGCGGCGAACTTCAAGGTGCGGCTCTTAAGGCGCTTCGGGAAAAGCACAGCCACAAAATGATCAGCCGCGTGCTCGAACACATCCAAACCGCAGAATCGGACACCCGCAGCCGGCTGCTATCCGCCCTTCGCAGCATGGGCGATTCTGCCGAAAGTGTACTTGAAACCTACCTGTTTGAATCAACCCACCCCCTGCGGTCAATCGCTGTTGAAGTACTTGAATCCATAGGGGCAGTGGACGCACAAATACGCCACCTCACCAACCGCGACCCCTCGGTACGCCGCGAAGCAGCTGCATTCCTCTTCCATGCAGGCAGCCTGAGCGCCTACCGCGGCCTAGTCCAAGCCGCCCGCGATCCCGACGAGGAAGTTCGCGCCTATGTCGTCCGGGCCCTGGATGCCCTGGATTCAGACCGCGGCCGCACAATTCTTGAGGAACTGAAGAATGACCCTCAAAAGAAAATCAGAACCTACACCAACTGGGCACTCGAGCGCCACCAGGCCCGCCGCCTTTAGTCTTAACGTTCTGCCCCCCCCCACGCGCAACGCCGGAAAAAGTTATTGACAGCCCGACGGGAGGGCTTACACTGTTAGATAATGGCAAAAGGTGTGTTTCGTTGTTATTTTATTTTTAAAAGCTTTTTCTTATTTCCGGTCCTGCTCATTTCGATCAGCCTCTGCAGCTGTGATTTTCAGGCAGCTACACGCCGGGGACTGCCTACAGATGTGGAACGGCAAATCCGCACTGTCCTCGAATTACCGAGCTACGAATACCTTTACCGTGATATTATCTACATTGCCGATCAAGCGGAGTTCCTCGGCTTTCGTCACAAGGACACCCAGCTTCTGTTTGCGGTCGACGTGCGTCTACAGGCAGGAGTCGACCTGAAGAAGGGGGTACAGGTAACACCAATCTCCGCGGGAGGCCTGTCCGTCAGCCTGCCCGCCGCCGAAGTTCTGTTGATAGATGCCGATGAAAACTCCATCACCCAGTACTTCAAAAAGGAGTTCGGCGGCCAGATCGAACGCCTGGCCTACTACGACGAGATATCCCTCAGCAAAGAGCGAATCCGC
>JAWLDZ010000078.1:0-11237 GCA_041686355.1 Spirochaetaceae bacterium | reverse complement strand
GGAATGGATGTTGTTAAAAAGAATGTTGAAAAGCTCCGGGGTAAAATTGATATTCAAAGTGTTGAAGGAGAGGGCAGTACCTTTATCCTTAAGATACCCCTCACCCTTGCCATTATTGACGGGATAACCTTCACTGTTGGGCCTCAGCTCTATTCATTGCCGATTACCGATATAATTCAGTTTCATAAAGCATCTGAGGTAGAAATTACCCAGACCAGCACGGACGATGTAGTTATCAATTTACGGAATGAAGTTATTCCTGTAGTAAAGTTGTACGAATTTTTCCAAATTGAAACTGCGAAAAAGCGGGTTGAAGAGGGGATAGTGATTGTTGCTCAAGCCCGGGACCACAAACTTGCAATTCTAGTTGACGAGATTATCGGCTACAGGCAAATAGTCATTAAGAGTTTGCCCTCATATATGAAAGACATTCGGGCACTTTCCGGATGCAGTATTATGTCGGATGGAAAGGTCAGTTTAATAGTTGACACAGGCGCACTTATTTCGTATGTGCTTGAATAACAGTACTGGAGTTGAAAAGAAGAATGGAAGGCCTGATTGATATTACTGACAATGAATTTAAACAAATCTCTGCCCTAGTGTATGAGAAATTTGGGATTCACCTTACCGAAAAAAAACGAGTGCTGGTTCGTGGGAGGCTGAACAAGCTGCTGCGACAGATGGGCTATACCAATTTTGAAAACTATTACAACGCGGTCCTTGAAGATCCCAGTGGAGCTGGTCTTTTAGAGCTGGTAGATAAAATTTCTACCAACCATACGTATTTTTTCAGGGAGAAAGATCATTTTGACTTTCTTGAAAAACGAGTTCTCCCGCAGATTGCTCAGCAACTTGAAGCGGAGGGCAGTAAGGATTTGCGTGTATGGTGTGCAGGTTGTGCTACCGGAGAAGAAGCCTATACACTGGCTATTGTCCTGGCCGAGGTTTTTGGACCGAATTACTTTTCTGAAGGTCCGCCAATTCTGGCTACGGATATCTCAAAAACTGCTTTGGAGAAAGCAATGCTGGGTGCCTATGGAAAAGAACGGGTAGATCAGGTGCCCCGCGGGCTATTGCACAAGTATTTCACACTGAACGAAGCCGGGGGCTACAGTGTCAAAGAGAGCCTAAAAAAGATGGTCCTTTATAAACGGCTCAATTTTAAGCGTGAGTCATTTCCTTTTAGAAAAAAATTCCACACCGTTTTTTGCAGGAATGTAATGATCTATTTTGACCAGCCCACCAAAGAAACTCTTGTACAGAAGTTTGGCGGGGTGTTGCAGAACGGCGGCTATCTGTTCATTGGCCACTCTGAGACTCTTGGCCGGGATAACCGTGATTTTCAATATGTGCAGCCGGCTTTGTATATGAAGAAGGTGAGCAAATGAACAAGTTCTCATCGGCGCACAAGATAAAGGTTTTGGTAATAGACGATTCTGCACTCGCGCGTAAAATCCTGACCACGGGTTTAAGCCGAGACCCTGAGATAGAGATTGTCGGCAGCGCACCGGATGTCTATGTGGCTCGGGATAAGATTGTGTACAATAAACCGGATGTGCTGACCCTGGATGTGGAGATGCCGAGGATGGACGGCGTTGAGTTCCTCCGCCGCCTTATGCCGCAGTATCCGGTTCCGGTAGTGATGGTCTCTGCGCTTACCGCGCCCGGGGCTCAGGTAACCCTGGAAGCCCTCGATTACGGAGCAATCGACTTTGTACTGAAACCTTCCACCAGTTTTGGTAATAAACTGGAGGATATGTTGGAAGAGCTGCTGCAGAAAATTAAGGTTGCCTCGACGGTAGATGTCAGCCGATGGCGGAATAAAAGCACCCAGGGAGTTAAAAGGCCTACTGGAGCTGTGCTGCACGGAACAACCGATAAAGTTATCGGTATCGGGGCTTCAACAGGGGGAACGGTAGCCCTGCAAAGGGTTGTTGAGGCATTCCCGCCGGATATGCCGGGGACGGTTATTGTACAACACATGCCGCCGAAATTTACAAAAATGTTTGCCGATAAGCTCAATACGATCTCTAAGGTAGAGGTGAAAGAGGCTGAAGATAACGATCGAGTTATGAAAGGGCGCGTGCTGGTTGCACCCGGCGGAATGCAAATGAGGGTAGTCCGTTCAGGGGGGCGTTACTTGGTACGGGTAAAGGACGGCGAAAAAGTAAATGGCCATGTACCTTCGGTGGATGTGTTGTTTAATTCTATTGCTGAGAACGTCGGAGTCAACTCCCTGGGGGTTATTTTAACCGGGATGGGACGAGACGGAGCTGAAGGAATGGCTAAAATGAAGTCTGCCGGAGCAAGAACCCTCGCCCAGGATGAGCGCAGCTGTGTTGTATTTGGGATGCCTAAGGAGGCGTATAACTTGGGGGGAGCAGAAAAGTTGGTAGCTATAGACGATATGACCGTAGAGATGGTACATCTGTTAAGGGAGATGAAGTGATGCGGCTTGATATCGGCATCGGGGAGTGGAAGGTAAGCAGTAAAGCTGATGATGAATTAAAAACTTATGCCCTTGGTTCTTGTGTAGCGGTATGTGCATATGATCCAAACCAGCAGGTAGCTGGACTCATACATATTGCTTTGCCGGATTCAAAGGTGAATAGTGAAAAAGCTAAGAAGCTGCCTGGATATTTTGCAGACACGGGCCTTCCTAAGTTATTCGAGGATATGGTAAAAAAGGGTGCTGAAAAGAAAAATATAAAAGTAAAACTTGCCGGTGGGTCAAGTATAATGGATCAAAATCGACATTTTGATATAGGACGACGTAACACTATTGCTATTAAACGGTATCTTTGGAAAAACGGGTTTGGTGTAATCAAAGAGGATACCGGAGGGAACTCCAGCCGTACGGTAGAATTTAAGGTAGCTGATGGAGCAATTGTTGTTTCAAACGCCGGTTCTAAATGGCAATTGTGAGGAGGTGTGAGAGATGAAACTGGATAAGATTATGATAGTAGATGATTCCGCCACTTCTCGAATGATAATAAAACGCTGTTTTCAGATGGCCGGCTATCAGGATAGTACTTTTATTGAAGCGGAGGACGGCTTAAAAGCCTTGTCGAATTTGAATCGTAATGCAGTAGACCTGGTTGTGACGGATTTAAATATGCCGAAAATGGACGGTGCGACATTTATTAAAAAACTAAGGCTGATAGACAAAACCAAACAGCTGCCGGTGTTGATTGTATCGAGTATGGGAAATGAACGTCTGGAGCTGGAGTTGGAAGGCAAGGATGTTATGGGGATTTTAAGAAAACCCATGACACCTGAAAAAGTAACCAACGTACTGGGAGAATAGTATGCGTGAAGTAACAAAAGAGCAAGCCAAGACGGCTCTGTTAAGAGCAACTCAACACACTTTAGGGGAGATGGCTTTCATTGATGTCATTGAAGCGGAGGAGCAACGGGATTTTGAAACCGGGCAACTGCTGTTTATAGAATTTTATAAACCGGTACGCGGTCGTTTACTGCTGGCATTACCAATTGAGATCAAGCGGGAGATCGTGGAAAATATTCACGCTACAGATTGGGATGAGCTGTCGGTAAATGAAATTGATGACTGCCTGCTGGAACTGCTGAATGTTCTTGGTGGAAATTTTTTAAGGGAGCTCGAACAGAAGGATGTGAAAGTTCACCTATCGTTCCCAACGGTTTTATTCAGTCTTGAAGAGATCCCCGATCTTGATAGTTTTTGGAAATTTAGTTTTGATGCAGAAGGAAATCCATTTACTACTTCACTTGCCTTGCATGAGGAGGAGGAATGAAAACACTGGTAGTAGAAGATGATTTTGCAAGTAGAAAACTGATGCATAAGTATCTATCGCCTTTAGGCGAATGTGATGTAGTTGTTGATGGCGAAGAAGCTATTGATGCTTTTCAGATTGCCCTCAATGAACAGACCCCCTATGATCTTATCTGCCTGGATATCATGCTGCCCAAAAAAGATGGGCAGGAGGTACTTAAGGAGATACGAACAATTGAAGAGCGCCGGGGTATGATCGGCACTGATGCGACTAAAGTGATTATGACCACTGCTCTTGGTGATGCGAAGAATGTGATGAGTGCCTTTCGAAGCCAATGCGAGGGGTATCTGCAGAAGCCTATTAGTCAGGAACAGCTGTACCGCGAACTTCGAGAGCTGAAATTGCTTACAGGAGATGATCCCAGGTAATACCGGCACCGGCGGGCACTCTCTTTTTAATATGCCTGCCCGTGATTGTGGATACAAACTGGGGAGGCAGGCCGGGGGGCTGCTGCTGTTCGGATCGCAGCAGGGCAAAGGTCTCCGGATTTAGCTTATCCCCGGGCCGTAGTGTGCGGCGGGCAATGATAGAGCGGTTGCTGGTGTAGTAGTATGCCGATTCAGCATCGGCTATTATTTTTACTCCATCCCCTAGGGTCTTTTTAACGTGTGAGGCCCCCAGTTCCTCCGACAATTCTTTGATAAGCTGGTCTGCTGATTCTTTTTCCGCCTCCCTCACTCTGCGTACCATCTGCGAAAATTCTCTTGGTTCGAGTGCAATAGGATCATCGAGGCCGCCGTCCTGCCGGTTCAGGGTAAGATGTTTCTCAATCAGCTTGGCTCCCTGGCTTATGGATAAGCTGGGAATCAGATAAGGGTGTGGGGAATGGTCGGAGACTCCTACGGGGGTACCGAAAACCTTTGCCAAGCCCGGCAGCAGCCTGAGGTTGTATTGCTGTTCAGGGGCGGGATATGCAGTGATGCAGTGCAGTAAAGCCGCGGGGCCGTGGAGAAACTCCAGGCTGCGTTCAATGTCCGCTAATTTTGAGATCCCGGTGGAGAGAATAAGTGGAAGGTCGGAGACCAGCTCGAGCAGGGGGAAATAATTAAGCTCAGGTGAGGCTATCTTTATTGCATCTACCTGCAGATTGCGAAGCCCGAGGGCACTCCTGGGACCGAAGGGAGAGCAGAGAAATAGAAGGTTGCGCTGCTCGGTTTCCTCCTTAAGGGATGCATAGAACTCCGGGGGGCGCTCCAAAGCCTTAAAACGCTCCCAAATTGTGACGGGCTTGTTATGCAGTAGAATTGTTCCGGCATTTGGGTGAACAATTTCATCGGCGATTACCCATTGGAATTTAATACAATCGGCACCTGCTTCTGCCGCTGCATCAATGAGCTCTTTTGCTCTATCTATCTCTCCAAGGTGAGCGGTACCGGCTTCTGCAATAATAAGAACCGGAGATTTGGAATCGATAGTCCGATCACCGATCTTCATGCCTGAACTCATCGATCATTCTATTTTTTAGGTTTTTGAGTGCCCTTGAGAGGGATATTTTATAAATGTGAGGATTGATAATACGTTTGTAGGTCGGGTCAAATTTAAGCATCTGCTGAAGAGTATACTCGCGGATATCTGGCAGCTCCGGCAGCTTTGTGCAGATTTTTCCATTTTCCATTTTTTTAAGGAGGAGGGGCTCCGCCGAACCGTAGTTGTATAGAGTGAAATAGGTGTTTGGGTACATCGGGTGGAAGCAGGAGTGGGGCCGTTTATGATTGAAATCTTCCTCTTCCAGGGTAATTAAATCGGCGATCGCCATCTTTTCTTCATCATAAAAGCGGTATACCTGCTTGGCCCCCGGATTGGTTGTTTTTTCAATATTGTTGGACACTTTCATGGTGGGTACCATCATCCCATCCAGGGTTTTGGCCGTCAGTTTGTAGACCCCGCTGAAGGCAGCGGTGGAGCCTCCGGTTACAAGGTTAGTCCCCACTCCCCACATATCAATCGGGGCCTTGTCGGTGACCAGCTGATGAATAATCTCTTCGTTCAGATCGTTTGAGACGGTGATGTAGGCGTCTTCCAAACCGGCAGCATCGAGCTTTTTACGAACTTTCTGGCTCAGGTAGGAGAGGTCTCCGCTGTCAAGTCGTACTCCCAGTCGCTTTCCCTGCTTTTTCAGTACGTGTCCTACCTTAATTGCGTTTTCTATTCCGCTGCCAAGGGTATCAAAGGTGTCGATCAGCAGGATTGCCTTATCGGGATAGAGTTCGGCAAAAATTTCAAAGGATTCCAGTTCTGATCTAAAGGCCATAATCCAGGAGTGGGCCATCGTTCCGCTTACCGGTACTCCGTACTTTTTTCCGGCCAGGGTATTGGATGTAGCTAGGGCTCCTCCAATGTAGGCTGCCCGGGTGGCGGATAAAGCTCCGTCCCAACCCTGAGCGCGTCTAAGACCGAACTCTAATATCTTGCCTCCCTTGCTGGCATGGAAAATACGGGCGGCTTTCGTGGCCACCAGGGACTGAAAATTGATGGTATTCAACAGCATGCTTTCGATTAACTGCGCCTCGATCAAGTTGCCGTGAACACGCAGCAGTGGTTCGCCGGGAAAGATCAGAGTGCCCTCGGACATGCTGTAAATGTCGCCGGTGAAACGAAAACTCCTCAGATATTCCAAAAAACTGTCATGAAACAGATTTAATTCTGACAAATAGTCTATGTCCTCCGCCGAAAAAGAAAAACCTTCAACCGCCTTCAGCATATCCTCTAATCCGGCAAACACCGAAAACCCGCTGTTAAAAGGCTGGGTGCGAAAAAACATATCAAAGACCACCTGCGAATCACGCTCATACAAAAAGTAGCCCTGCATCATGGTGAGTTCGTACAAATCTGTTAATAAGGCTGAATTTTTCATGACTTCAAGTATACCCGATATAAGCTCTTTCAACAATCTTGCCCTTGGAAATTTAGCTTGAAAGGAATTAATTTGTAGACTCGACATATTTGTAAACTTCGCTATAATAAGAGAAGAAACAGAATAAAAAAAATGAGGAGTAGAACTATGTTAACAATTGTATGTGATGCATGTAAAAAAGCTATCCCCGGCCCTGAAAAACAAACCGGTGTTATGTACATTATGGACAAAGCCTTGTGTAAGAGCTGTAACAAAGAGCTTCTGAGCAAAGTCAGTGAAAAAATGGAAAACCATGACAAATTTCTATTTTCAGACTATCAGGATCAATATATAGATACTGTAAAGCGTATGTGCAAGTAGAACCAGGAATATAGTCTATGTCCGAATGCTTATCTTTACGGATTCGGACATAGATTAAAATCTGATCGCTTGGTATGTGCCCTGCTACTTCTTAGCGGTAATAGTGTCAAAGCCGGTATAGGGAATCAGTTTCTTCGGAATTGCAATTGTGCCGTCCGCTTGCTGCCGGTTCTCGAGGAGCGCAATAATTGCCCGGGAGACTGCGATTGCCGTACCGTTGAGCATATGTACAAACTGGGTTTTTCCATCTTCTTTAAAACGTACACCCAAGCGGCGGGCCTGGTAATCGGTACAGTTTGAAGTGCTGGTCACCTCACCCCAGTCACCGTTTTCGCCGCGGCCCGGCATCCAGGCTTCGAGATCGTACTTACGATAGGCCGGAGCACCCAGATCGCCGGTACAGGTATCGACTACCCGATACGGTATTTCAAGTCCCTGAAAAATTTCCTCTTCAATCGCAAGCAGCTCCTGATGCAGCTCCTCGGAGGCCTCCGGGTGGGCGTAGACAAACATCTCTACCTTAGTGAACTGGTGCACCCGGTACAGACCTTTGGAGTATTGCCCGGCCGCACCGGCCTCACGACGAAAGCAGTGGGAGACGCCGGCCAGTCGAATGGGTAGCTGCTCCGGTTTCAGCAGAGAATTGGAGTGGTATCCGCCCAGGGTAATCTCTGCAGTACCGACTAAGCAGGTGCCGGTACCTTCAAGGTTGTAAATGTTACTCTCGGCGCCCCGCGGATTGAAGCCGATCCCCTCTACCACCTCTTCCTTGGCAATATCCGGGGTCATGGTGATGGTAAACCCGTGGGCCTGCAGGGTATCCATAGCGTAACGGATCAGGGCCATCTCTAGATAGACCGCCTCGTTCTTCAGATAGTAGAACTTAGGGCCTGAGACTTTGGCCGCCGTTTCAAAGTCCAACAGATCGAGGGCACTGCCTATCTGGATATGATCCTGGGGGGTAAAATCAAAGGGAGTGGGCTCTCCGACCCGCCGGATTTCCAGGTTATCCTTATCTTCCTTACCGATTGGCGCATCCGGGTGAGCGGCATTCGGAATTTTCTTCGCTTCATCCCACAGACGCACTTCGATTGACTTCATTTCTTCTTCGAGGGAGGCGATCTGCTCTTTAAGCAGTTTTCCCTGTTCAATTAAGCTGCTGCGCTCTTCAGGCTCGAGCTTTGCCTTCATGCGCTTGGCATTCTCATTCCGCTTTTGACGGATTTCTTCGATGTTCCGCAGCAGACGATTTCGCTCTTCGTAGAGGGCAAGGATATCATCCACGTCGACGTTCATGTAGCGATTGCGGATGTTTTCCCGCACCGCTTCAGGATTATCTTTGATATATTTTAGGTCTACCATAACGGGATTATCTTACTTGACCATTGTGATTCTTACAAGCCCGGTACACGGCTGACGTATAACAGGGCGGTGGAGCCGCTTTGATCGCCAAAATGCAAATGCTGTGTCGGCCTTCTCCCTTACGCGCTCAGAGCTCGTTTTCAATTTCCTTTGCACGCTGAGCGGCCGCATTGATGGCCTCCATCACCGTTGGGGTGAGGCCGCCTTCCTCAAGGGTTTTGATTCCTTTGATGGTGGTACCCCCGGCGGAGGTGACCCGGGTGAGGTATTCCGCCGGGCCGACCCCCTCGCTGCGCAGTACTTCTACCGCACCCCGGCAGGTGGCATAGGCGATTTCGAGGGCCTGGGAGTAGGAAAAACCTGCGTCGGTTCCACCGAGGGCCATGGCATGGAGGAAAGCAAACACATAGGCAATTCCGGAACCGGAGAGCCCCGTAATCGCCGGCATCAGCCCTTCCGGCAGCTCAACCGGTATACCGATCGCCCGGGCCGCTTCAAAGGCGGTCTCGCGAAACTCTGCATCCAGCCCGTCGACTGCCGATATGCCGACCACCGATTCTCCCACTTTAGCTGCCAAATTAGGCATAAATCGAATAACCTTGTGTGTATGCAGCTGTTCTGTAAACAGTCTAATTGGTTTTCCTGCGGCGATGGAGATAAACTCCCGCTCGCTGCTCAGCTGCTGGATCTCGGAGAAAAGGGAGTTCAAGTGCTGGGGCTTCACTGCGATGACAAGTACCTGGGCAGCGGAGAAAAGTTCTTCATAGCTCCCGCATACTTGGCCACGGCACTCCTCAGCCGATTGTTCGGCCTTCGCGGTATCTATATCGTAAAAACTGATAGAAAGTTCCGGGTGGGCGTTACGAAGCCCCTGTCCAATTGCGGATCCCATATTTCCGGCTCCGATAAAGCCTATTGATTTCATATTATCCTCCTGGATGTCATACCTTTGGTGTTTCCCAGGTTCCGGTTTCGCCGGAACGAAAGAGGGCATTGAGTACCGCTGTATTGTACAGGCTGTTCTCTAGGGGCACTGGAACTTCGAGGTTTTCGATAATTGCCCTGGAAAACTCATCTCCCTGGATTGCATACTGATCGGCCGGGGGAATGACGATCTCCTCGGGAAATCCGGTTACATCGCTGCCGTCGTCCACTAGAAGGCGTGAGGGAAAATCGCCGGGTTGATTAAAGGGTATCTGTATCTCCACCCGTTGTTTATCTCCAAAAAAATGCATTGTCTGCCAAGGGACTAACTGGGTACTGCTGGTAAAACTAGCAGGACCCGAAGGAAACTGTAGTATTGCAGTCGCCATTTTATCAATCTTGAACTTCTGATCGTAGATAAAACTTGCGATTACCTTCTGGGGCTCTTCGCCGAACATAAAACGGGCAGTATGTACTGGATAGCAGCCTATGTCCCATAGGCCTCCGCCGCCCTGGCTGAATTTGTTGCGTACGTTTTCCGGGTCACGGTTGTTGTAGCTGAAAAAACCTTGAATAGCCTGTAGCCCACCGAATTTTTGGCTTTGAACGATAGATTTTGCCCGGAGCCACTGCGGGTGGGTATGAACCATGAAGGCCTCGCCAATTTTCTGTTTGGATTTATTTCGTATCTTAATCAGCTCGTGAATATCTTCGGTGTTGAGAGCCAAGGGCTTTTCGCACAATACATGTTTTCCCGCTTCGAGAGCCTTTTTACTCCACTCTGCATGCAGGTGGTTGGGAAGCGGAATGTATATTGCTTCAATTTCAGGGTCCCCTAAGAGTTGTTCATAGCTAGAATAGTACTTCGGGATAGCGAACTGGTTAGCCGCTGTTTTTGCTTTATCCTCGCTGCGCGAGGCGATGGCGTGTACTTCACATAACGAGGCTCGCTTTAAGCCCGGAATAACTTGGTTGGTGGCAATTTTCGCGGCCCCCAATATGCCCCATCGTACTTTTCTATCTGTCATCTCTATCCCCCTTAATCGTTTAATTAATAAACAGCCTATAGGACCACTCTAATAAGTATTGTCTTTATTTACAAGTTATTTTATCTCTGCATAATATGGAGGAATGAAACAGCAGTCAGTATTTCCGGTCTCCTGTAACCGGGATTGTATCACCGGGTGCCCCCTGGAGGCCCTGGTGGAGGATGGGATTATCACCCGGATAAGAAACAGCCGCTACAAAACCACCTATATGAACGGATGTATGCGGGGCTTTCGCTTTCCTTCGACGGTCTATCATCCCGACCGGCTTACTCAGCCACTTATTGCAACCGGCAGGCGGGGGGAGGGACACTTTAGAGAAGCCTCGTGGGATGAGGCCTTGGATTTGCTTGCTGAACGAATCCGGCACAGCCACGCAGTGTACGGCCCGGAGTCGGTTATGCGGATTGGCGGGTCCGGTGCCTGCCGTGGGGCCTTGCACCACACCGCCCGCCTTACGAAGCGCTTCTTAGCCCTCAGCGGGGGCTATACTGATACCCGGGGCTCCTTCAGCAGCGAGGCAGGCGATTTTGTGAAGCCCCATATGTACGGAACCGATTATGTGGGCATTGATGTAAAGACCCTGTTGTATTCGCGCCTGATCATTCTGTGGGGCTTCAACGCCGCTGATACCCGGTTCAGTCCGGAAACCGAAGCGGTTTTGGGGGAAGCCACACAACGGGGCATCCCGATTGTAGTTATTGATCCGCGGCGCACCCGGACGGTAAAACGTTTTGCCGACCAGTGGATTCCCATTTTTCCGGGTACCGATACTGCCCTGATGCAGGCCCTGCTTTACTGTTTTTTGAAAGAGGGACTGGAGGATCGGGATTTTATCGAGGCCCACAGCGTAGGTTTTGAGGAGCTGGAGGAGCATAT
>JAWLDZ010000077.1:0-11292 GCA_041686355.1 Spirochaetaceae bacterium | reverse complement strand
CTTACCTTCACATGTTGTATTCTGTTGGCATTTTGAAAATCAGTGATTTTTGAAAGTGCCTGTTGTGAATAAACAAAGGAACTGCGATGAGCGCACAACAAGACACGAAGCAAGTAATTTTAGAAACGAAAGATATCGTAAAACAGTTCCCCCGGGTGCTGGCAAATAACGATGTGAGCATCACCCTGCACAAGGGTGAGATCCTGTCTCTGTTAGGAGAAAACGGAGCCGGTAAATCTACTCTGATGAATGTGCTCTACGGCTTGTACACCCCTACCTCCGGAAAAATCCTGCTCGACGGGCAGGAGGTTCAGTTTAACTCCCCAAAAGATGCCATTGATATGGGCCTCGGAATGGTTCATCAGCACTTTATGCTGCTGGATCCCTTTACGGTTACTGAAAACATTATTCTCGGCTCCGAGCCGGGAAAAAGGGGAACCATCGATTACAGGCAGGCTCGCCGGGAAGTAAAAGAGATCTCAGAAAAGTACAATCTGAAGATAGACCCGGATGCAGCAATTGAAACATTGTCCGTAGGTCTGCAGCAGCGGGTGGAGATTCTCAAAGCGCTCTACCGAAAGGCCAAAATCCTGATTCTCGATGAGCCGACAGCGGTTCTCACTCCTCAAGAGGTGGATGAGCTGTTTGAGGTGATCAGAGATTTGCGCAACACCGGTGTTTCGGTGATTATCATTACCCATAAGCTTGAAGAGGTAATGGCCATTTCCGACCGAGTGTACATCCTGCGCGGCGGAGAGGTAGTCGGCGAGCGCAACACAAGCGAGACTGATAAAACCGACCTTGCCAACCTGATGGTCGGGCGTGAGGTTGTGTTAACGGTTGAAAAAGAAGAGAAACAGGCCGGAGACACTTCGATATTAACTATTGAAGATCTGCGAGTGCTTAACCTGAAAAAATATCCCGCCATCAACGGCCTTTCGCTGAATGTCAAACCGGGGGAGATTGTCGGTATAGCCGGGGTCGACGGGAACGGACAGACCGAGCTGGCCGAAGCATTGATGGGCTTGCTGCCGGTGGACAGCGGAAAAATTACCCACCTTGGCGACGATATTACCGATATGAGTACGAAGGATGTAATTACACGAAGTATCTCCTACGTTCCCTCCGACCGCCACCGATTCGGTCTGATTCTGCCGATGACAATTGGCGAGAATATCATGCTCGGGTATCACGATCGAAAACCCTATGTGCGGGGCATTCAACTCAACTATAAGTATATCAATTCCCACGCGGAGGAGCTGGTTGAGGCCTACGATATCCGTACCCCAGACGTACAAAATCCGGCTCAGAAACTCTCCGGGGGAAATCAGCAAAAGGTAATTCTGGCACGGGAACTGTCTCGGGAGCCGACCTTTTTGTTAGTATCCCAGCCCACCCGAGGTTTGGATGTGGGAGCAATCGAGTATATCCATAAACAAATCTTGGCCATGCGTGACCGTAATGTGGCAATCCTGCTTATATCCCTGGAGCTGGAAGAGATTTTCGCTCTATCCGACCGCATCGAGGTTCTTTACGAGGGGAAGATCGTGAAAGAGTTTGATCCGAAACAGTCCTCCCACAAAGAGGTTGGCTATTATATGACAGGTGGAAAGGAGTAACCGAATATGGACATTAAGAAACTGAAACCTGTCTTTTTTATCGCATCTATTGTATTCGCAGTAATCGGCACAACCCTTTATATGGGAGCCTATTTCAGTGGCCTTCTGTTTCTTTTGGCAGGGGTATTACTGTTTCTGGTCTATAAATGGCTGGAAGCCGGTACCGCCGCTTTGGTTTCACTAATAAAGGCTGGGGCTCGAGCACTTATGGTCCCGGTGTTTGGAATTGCAATTGCAATTGTTCTCGGGGCACTGGTCATGTTGGCCAGTAAATACGACCCGGTTGAATCGTATCGGGCCCTGTTTTACGGGGCTTTTATACGAAACTGGCATGTGTCGGTGCTGAACGCCGCTCCGCTAATGTTCACCGGCCTGTCGGTGGCACTGGCCTTTCATGCGGGGCTGTTTAACATTGGTGCTGAGGGACAGTACTACATCGGAGCCATGGCGGCCACCTTCCTGGGGCTGAATCTGAACCTGCCGCCGTTTCTGTCTCTCATCCTTATATTTGTGGTGGCGGGTATGCTGGCCTCGGCCTGGAATATCGTTCCGGCCATACTGAAGGTGCGTACAGGTGCCCACGAAGTTATCACCACCATGATGCTGGCCCATACCGCCCGTTACCTTTCCCCGATTTTTATTCGTGCCCATGGCGGCGATCCGGACACCAGCGATCACGCCTATGTAACCGACCAGCTGCCGGAAGCCAACTGGCTGCCCCGTTTCAGAGCCTTTCTGCCGGAGGCAAACTATCGCTTGCACGTGGGAATATTGATCGGTATTGTGATGGCCCTGCTGGTCTATTACCTGCTGTACCATACTCGAATCGGCTTTGAGATTCGCGCGGTCGGTCAAAATAAAGATGCTGCCCGGGCTCAGGGTATTTCAATCGGAAGAAACATTATGGTGGCACTGCTGCTGGCCGGCTTTCTGGCCGGCTTAGCCGGTGTGAATCAGGTGGTGGGGCTCGACCATAAGCTCTATGAGAACCTGAGCGCCGGCTACGGATGGAACGGAATTTCAGTTGCCCTGCTGGCGTCAAGTCACCCGATAGGGGTTATCTTTACCGCCCTGCTGTGGGGCGCATTAGATGCAGGCGGACAGTACATGTCCCGTGTTACGGATACCTCAAATGCGATTGTGGAAATTATTAAGGGAATTATTCTGTTCCTGGTAGTAGCAAAATACATCTATGCCTTTTTAGGCAACCGTTTCCGACGCTATCGACGGCGGAAGCAGGAAGCAGCAGAGGAGGCGGCCTAAATGGAAGCGTTCTTCACGATAGCAAATACGGACCTCTTGGTTGCGATGGTCAGACTCTCGACTCCGATTACCCTGGCGGCGATAGGGGCCGTGGTGTGTGAAAGGTCGGGAATTGTAAATATTGCCATGGAAGGGATCATGATTGTGGGCGCCTTTTTTGCCGCGGTGGGGGCCCTGTATACCGGCAATCCCTGGGTAGGACTGGTGATGGGAGTTGTGGCAGGTGGTCTTTTCTCTCTCATTCATGCGGTTGCAACGGTTTCATTCCATCTTAACCACGTGGTCTCCGGTGCGGTGCTTAATATTCTGGCAATGGGAATTACCCGTTATTTTATGGTGATCTTTTTCGGACATCCGGGAACAACTGATTCAATCGCCAACAATCTAGGCCAGCTCAGATGGGCTATACCGGGACTGTCGAAAATACCGGTGATTGGGCGAATGTTATTCAGCCAGACACCGATTGTCTATTTTACCTTTATCCTGGTGATCTTCTTTGCCTGGTTTATGAAAAAAACCAAGGTTGGGCTGCATATCCGGGCGGCCGGTGAGCATCCCCTGGCTCTGGAGACTATCGGTGTGTCCGTAAAAAAGATGCGTTATCTGGGAGTTTTTATCTCCGGACTCACCTCCGGAATGGGGGGCGCCTACTTAGCCATTGAAAACAGCGCCTCCTTTACCGAAGGGATGACCAACGGCCGCGGTTTTATCGCCCTGGCGGCGAACATCTCCGGAGGTTGGAATCCAATTGGGGCTTTTATTGCCTCCCTGTTCTTCGGTTTTGCCGATGCCTTGCAGGTGCGTTTTCAGGTTGGGAAGGTGTTCGATATACCCGAAGAGATATTTATTATCTTCCCCTACATTGCCACGATTATTGCAGTGGCAGGGCTGGTACGTCGGTCTCGTCCTCCGAAAGAAGTGGGTGTCGACTTTATGATCGAGCAAGAAGCCGATTAATTCGGATGTAAAAGCTGTAAACTATTTTACCTAGAGCCGGAATATACGTTATAATGGAGCTGGGTAAAAAATATATTTTATAAGTAATAGAAACAAGGAGGATTGTTTTATGAAAAAAGGGTTAAGAATACTATTTGTGATGATGGCGCTGCTGCTGCTGTTTGTCGGGTGTCAAGATGAAGAAGCAGCGGAAGAGGGCGCTGAAGAGCAAGCCGAACCTTTTATGGCTTCGATGGCCACCGACGTTGGGGGTTTAGGAGATAAATCATTCAACGACGGAGCCTACCAGGGCCTGCAACTGGCCGAAGAACAGCTGGATAATGTCGATATCAAAGTTATTGAGTCAAAACAGCAGACCGACTATATTCCGAACTTGACCGGTTTGGCGGAAGACGGCTCGGATATCGTATTTGCAGTCGGATTTTTGATGGAAGAAGCTGTAAAAGAGGCCGCGGCGAATATGCCGGACACCTACTTTGCCGGAATCGACATCGGTGCAGGCGAAGATGACCCCGATAACTTTCAGGGTATTCTGTACAAGGAAGAGCAGGCCGGTTATCTGGCAGGTATTGTGGCCGGACTGATGACCAAAGAATACGCAGGGAACAGCGATAAGCTGAACGATGAGAATGTAGTTGGTGTGGTACTTGGTATGCTTGTTCCAGCAGTTGAAAAATACGAAGTTGGCTTTATCCAGGGTGTAAAAAGCGTAAACCCAGACGGGAAGGTACTCTCAGTGACGACCGGTTCCTTCACTGACCAAGGAAAGGGAAAGGAAGCAGCTCTGGCAATGATCGAACAGGATGCCGATATTATTTTTCATGCCGCCGGACTAACTGGTCTTGGTGCCATTCAGGCCGCGAAAGAAGAGGGCGTGATGGCGATTGGTGTTGATGTAGATCAGAACAATGTTGCACCGGATACAGTGCTGACCTCTGCAGAAAAGAAAATTCCCCAGTCGGTATTTCTGGCCGTAGAGTCTGTATATAATGACAACTTCGAGGCCGGTACCATGGTGTATGGACTTGAACAGGATGCAGTAGGTATCTCCGATTTCCATGACTTTGACGACATTGTACCTCAAGAGGTAAAAGATGCGGTCGAGCAGGCGAAAGAAGATATCCTGTCCGGCGAAGTCACAATTGAGACCAGCCGCGACGCGATTGGCCGCTAAACGGAGTTTAATCTCATTCTAACAATGTGAATTAAGAAATTTATTTTGGGCCGGGTAGGTTTTTACTTACCCGGTTTTTTTACGTTCGGATCCTTGCGTCGACCAAGAGATTGGCGCAGGGCTGTGTAGCTTGGAAGAACGAGCAACAGCTGCGCGGTGAAAATAAGAACAATGCCGGTTGCCGAGGCAAGGCTCAGCAGCTCCCCTAGAAAAAAGATGCCCAGCAGGGCGGCGGTAAGCGGCTCGGCCAGGGTCAGGGTTCCGACGGATGATACCGGCACCGTCCGCAGGCCCCGCCCATAGAGCATGTAGGCTAATCCTGCCGAGATAAATCCCAGATACAGGACTACGTAAATGCCGCGGGAGGTGCCGATCCACTCCAGCGGCTCGAGAAAGAGCACCGGCAGCAGGAATACCGAGCCCACCAGAAAAGAAATCGCCAGTACTGAATCTACCGGCATCACTTTTATTAGCCGCCGGGCCATCCATGTAAAAAAGGTATAGCAGAAACCAGCGGCAAGGGCCAATAAGAGGCCCCGTACATCTACCTGTACTCTTGGTCCGTCATCGAGCGTTAATATCAGCAGCCCCGTTAAAGCGATTGCGGTTGCACCCAGCCAGCGCAGGCTCAGCTTCTCCTTGTCCAGCAGCACGCCCAGTATACCGGCGTAAATTGGACAGCTGCCGATAGCCACCATCGTTCCGATAGCCACTCCGTTATAGGCTATCCCTCCGAAGTAGGTAACCTGAAAGAGGGCCTGTGTAAGGCCGGTGAGCAGGAAAATCGGCCGCAAAAATGCCCGCCATGGTCGTAGGCGGCCTTCGAGCGCAGCAAACAGAATCAGTACCAGACTAGCGAGCATGATTCGAGCGGTCCCCACCATCGCAGAAGTGGCGCCACCCGGTGCCAGAGCTTGGGCTGTTCCCGAGGTTCCCCACAACACAGCCGCCGCCATAACAAACAACTGTCCAGACAGAGGCGGGCTTTGAGTGCTGCCGGGTGTTCCTCCTGAAGTACTACCGGTCGCGGGCGGTACCTGCGATTCGGCGTTTACGTTGCCGGGAGAGTTGGCATGTGAGTTGTTCTGTGAAGGAGATAGGAAATTTTCAGGATCCTTGGCCACTTTATTTCTCTCCAATTCTATTCTATTATACATAGTCAGTATTTTTAAAGAAATCAATTATTCGAATAAAGAGGGAACATATGCAGAAAAATATTATCAGAGACGCATCACTGGCGTTCGAGGGACGCCGGAAGATAGACTGGGTTCGCATGAATATGCCCGTGCTCAATAGTATCGAAGACGATTTTCGTGAGAAACAGTATTTCAAGGGGCTGCGGGTGGCTGTTTCGGTCCACCTGGAGGCAAAAACCGCTTACTTGGCCGAAATTATGGCCGCCGGCGGAGCCGAAGTGGCCGTGACCGGCAGTAACCCCAAGTCCACCAAGGACGATGTGGTGGCGGCCCTTTCCGAGAAGGGACTCCACGTGTATGCCTGGTACGATGCCACGAAGGAGGAGTTCGAGCAGCATCAGCTGGCTGCTTTGGATATCCGGCCGAACATCGTAATAGATGACGGAGGTGATCTAGTCCACCACCTGCACAGCGCCAAGCGTGAGCACATCGGAGAGGTCTGGGGGGCTTGCGAAGAGACCACCGCCGGGGTGCTGCGCAACCAGTCCCGCGAGGCGGCGGGTGAACTTGCCTTTCCGGTGCTGGCAGTAAACAACGCCTATTGTAAATACCTGTTTGACAACCGTTACGGTACCGGCCATTCGACTATGGATGCACTGATGCGTTCGACCAACAAAGTGATCACCGGATCTACCTTTGTGGTGGCTGGTTACGGCTGGTGCGGCAAGGGGATTGCCCTGCGCGCCGCCGGTATGGGCGCCCGGGTAATTGTGACCGAGGTCGATCCGATTAAGGCCCTGGAAGCGGTGCATGAAGGGTTCTGGGTCATGCCGATGGAAGAGGCGGCTCCCCTGGGAGACTACTTTGTGACCACCACCGGAACCAAGAAGATTCTCACCGAATCCCACTTCGTCAAAATGAAGAACGGCGCGGTTCTGGCCAATGCCGGCCACTTCTACGAGGAGATCGATATCGACAGCCTCCACAGCGGAGCCTCCGAGCGTCGTGAGCTGCGCAAGGACATCACCGGCTACCGTCAGCCCGACGGCCGCTGGATTAATGTGATCGCCGACGGGAAGATCGTCAACATCTCCGCTGCCGACGGTCATCCGGCCGAAATTATGGACATGAGTTTCGCCGTCCAGGCCCTCTCAGCCCTCTACGTAGTCCAGCACCGCTCCGAGCTCGAGCCGCGGGTACTGGCGGTACCCGCCTCGATCGACCAGGATGTGGCCCGATTAAAGTTGAAGGGCATGAATATTTCGATAGATGATCTTTCGGAGGAACAGCGCAGTTATCTTGAAGGGGTTGATAAGTAGCCTGATAAACTCAGGCCGCAGGCTTCAAGCCCTACATTCCACGCTATAGTTCACCCGCCCAGCTCTTAAGGCTTAAGGCTTAAGCCTGCTGTGCCCGTTCACTTAGTGCCTGGGCGCAGCGGCGGGCGTGACGAATGATTTCATCCTCGCCCTCCACCTCACCTCCCCGCATCAGGAGTTTTCCATTACACACAACCGTTTCCACCGCCGCCGCTCCGGCCGAGTAGACCAGGTTCGAGGTAAGGTTGTAGGTCGGTACCATGGAGGCGTAGTCTGGATCGATGAGCAGCAGATCGGCATGGGCTCCCGGAGTAATTTCAGCCGAAATGTTGGCAAACACCCCTGCCGGGCTGCCGATCCCGGCTCCTGCTCCGGTTCCTATCGAAAAGATCTCCTCGGCACTCATCAGCTCTGGGTCTCCAAAGTGGTGTTTTTGCAGCAGGGCGGCGATTTTCATTTCCTCAAACATATCCAAATTATTGTTGGAAGAGCATCCGTCGGTGCCCAGCATAATCGGAATACCCCGATCCTTCATCTCTTGAAAGGGAAAGCAGCTACCAGAGGCCAGCTTCATATTTGATACCGGATTGTGAACCACGGTCACCCCGCGCTTGGCCAGCAGGTCCAGCTCCTTTCGGTTGAGCCAAATAGAGTGGGCCGCTACTGTACGTGAACTAAGCAGGCCGAGAGAATCCAAATACTCCACCGGGCGCATGCTGTGCTGGGCGACACAATCATCAACCTCTTTCCGGGATTCCGAAAGGTGGATGTGCAGGGGCAGTTGGTGGTCGCGGGTAAAATCGCCCAGCCAGAGCAGGGTCTTTGACGAAACGGTATAAATTGAGTGAGGTGCGGGTGTAAAAAGTACCTGTTCATTCTGAGGGTCCCCGCCGCTAAACTTGGCAAAGTCTTTTTCAATTTCCCGTCGGCGTTGACTGCCGGTTTCTTCATCAAAAAAGTCGATTATCGCGGGTCCCCCGGCAGCTTTAATGCCGGTATCTTGAATAGCCCTTCGCACCTCGGGATGATGAAAGTACATATCGTTAAAGAACACGGTCCCGCTTTTAATCATCTCCAAGGCTGCAAGACGGGTGCCCCAGTAGATATCCTCGGCGGTTAGTTGAGCTTCGGTGGGCCATATCTTTTGCTCCAGCCAGGGCTGCAGTTTCATATCGTCGGCAAAACCGCGCAGAAGTGTCATGGCGGCATGGGTATGTCCGTTTTTCAACCCCGGTACAACGTGGGCCTCGCCCCCGTCAATCAGCTGGTCGGCATCTACTCCGGGCGGAAGTATCTCCTCGGTATAAATAGAGTGTATCCGCCCTTTTTCAATGCGGATAGCCGCCTTTTCTCCGTTTAACTGAATATTGGTAATCAGCACACTCATTGTGCCCCCTTTTAATATATCATAATACCATAGGATAATAGTATGATGGAATATCAATGGAAACGCAAAGAGGGTGGTTATCAAGTGACTATACGTGCTGCATTGTTTGATATGGATGGACTGCTGTTTGATACGGAGAATCTGTTTCTCTCCTGCAGCCGGGAGACTAAAGAGGAGTTGGGCTATTCGATCCCCCATGAACTGCATGTAGAGGCAATTGGCCGCAGCTTCGGAGACACCAAGCGGATTTTCCTCGAGCACCTGGGTGAGGAGTTTCCGATGGAAACCTTTTTAGAGAAGAACCATCAACGGGTGTATGCACATATTGAGCGCTACGGAATGCCGGTCAAGTCGGGTGCCGTCCCGCTGCTGAAAGAGATGCGGCGGCGTGGCATCAAGACTATGCTGGTTAGTTCAAGTAACATCTGGATGATAGAGAAGAACCTGAAGGCGGCTGATATGGAAGGCTTTTTTGATTTGATAGTGAGCGGGGAGGAGGTGAAGCATGGAAAACCGGCCCCGGATATCTTTTTACTGGCCGCCGAGCGCGGCTGCCTTGCTCCTGAGGAGTGTTTGGTACTGGAAGATTCGAATAATGGGTCGAAGGCTGGTGTGGCTGCCGGTATGCGTACGGTGATGGTTCCGGACATAAAACCGCCCCTGCCGGAGGTGGAGGCAGAAGTGTATAGGGTGTGTGGGTCGCTGGAGGAGGTGAGGAGAATCCTCCCCTCCCTCCTCTCCCCCCACGTTACCTAGACTGTTTGTCGAAGATTGGTGCTATTGAAGCTATTACTCTATTCCATGGCTTAAATTGGCAGTTTTTTTTATTTCAAAACTTATAACTACTATCCTATAATAAGATATGTATAATAAAACACCAAGCTTCGAGAAACAGGATGGGCTACTGAAGGGGGTTGCGACAGCCGCCTACCAAATCGAAGGTGCCGCCGCCCAGGACGGCCGCGGCCAATCGATCTGGGATGTATTTAGTCACTGCCCCGGTAAAATCAAGCCGGGGCATACCGGTGATGTGGCCTGCGATCACTACAACCGTATGGCCGAAGATGTCGAACTCATGCGGAGTTTGGGGATAGAGGCGTACCGCTTTTCCCTCAGCTGGCCTCGGATACTACCGGAAGGGCGGGGACGGGTAAATGAAAAGGGAATCGACTTCTACTCCCGGTTAGTGGACCAGCTACTGGAGGCTGGAATTACCCCCTTCGCCACGATCTTTCACTGGGATTTGCCCCAGGCGCTGCAGCAGGAATACGGGGGTTTTGCCAACCGGCGGATAGTCGAGGACTTTGCCGATTACAGTGAGCTGCTGGGCCGGCGCCTCGGCGACAGGGTGAGAAAGTGGATAACTATAAACGAGCCCTGGGTCTATTCCATTCTAGGTCACCTACTGGGAGCTCACGCGCCCGGTAAAAAGAACCCCTGGGCGGCTATGCGGGTGGTGCATCACACCCTATTAGCCCACGCAGCCGCAGTCGAGAGGTTGCGGTCAGTGCTCCCGGCTCCCAATGCAAAACCAGTCGGAACGGAGGGTCCCGAACTCCACTCAAAAACAAAGGGTTTCAATAAAAGCGCACCTGACTGTGATAATCAAGTAGAGATCGGCATCACTCTCAATCTGCTCCCAATATATCCACAGGCACAGACAAAACAGACGTCGGAAAGCGGGAAAGACCGCAGGGCTGTGGATATGGCTGATCAGTTTGTGAATCGTCTGTTTCTGGATCCGCTTCTGAAGGGGGAGTATCCGCCTGAGTTGTGGGATAAGCTGAGGTTATTTAGACCGAAGGTGCGCAGCGATGATATGGGGCGCATAAGTGATCCTATAGATTTTATCGGTATCAATAACTATACCCGGGAGAGGGCGGAGTACCGGCGTTTGATTCCCTTTGTCCATTTTTTCCTCTCCGGATTGGAGGTGCCGGAGGCGGAGTATGAAAAAGAGGGGGTGCAGTATACCAGTATGGGCTGGGAGGTGTATCCCGAGGGAATTTACGAGCTGCTGACACGGATGAAGCGACGGTATGGGAATCCGCCGGTGTATATTACGGAGAATGGCGCTGCCTTTACGGATAGGCCGATAGAAGAGGGTGGGGAGCTTCGGGTGCATGATCCTCTGCGGAGGGAATACATTAAAAGCTATCTCGGCCAGGTCGAAGAGGCGCGCCGGGAGGGCTGCAATGTGAAGGGCTATTTTGTCTGGACACTGATGGATAATTTTGAGTGGGCAGAGGGCTATGACAAGCGCTTCGGGCTGGTGTATGTGGATTATGCCCAGGGGCAGCGGCGTATTGTCAAAGACAGCGGATACTGGTACCGGGATTACATAAGGGGCGCCCAATAAGAGACGCCCGGCACCCAGTAAGGGGTGCTTTAGTCCCTTTACATTTCTTTGGATTACGGTTACCAATTATAGAAACAA
>JAWLDZ010000076.1:0-11552 GCA_041686355.1 Spirochaetaceae bacterium | reverse complement strand
ATTGTTAACAGAATACAACTGGGTTCCCCTTTTGGATAAAGAAAAACAGCATGTACGCAGGGAAGTAGTTGAACACGGTTTTATCGCCCAAACTCGTCTTGGTACCGACACCGAATCAGGCCAATAAGATTCAACCGGACAGCGCCTACGCTGTCAATTCGCCTTCAAGTTTCACTTGTGTTCTAGTAGTCCATCCGCTATAGTAGGATTTGAAAGAGTATAAAGTGTTCGGATAGAAGATAAGGAGGAGCTATGCGGGGAAAAGAAACACCGTGGAAGTTTTTAGATGCATATAGGGGCAGTCATTTTCAGGGCGAGTGGCCTACACTCCCTGAACTGTTTTCCATCACCAGTGAGAGGTTCCCGGAGCGGCGCTGTTTCAGCATCTACGAGCCGGACAACATTTTCCTGAATTATGGGGAAACCCTGGCGGCAATAAAATCGGTTTCGAATCACCTGGTGCGCAGTGGGGTGAAAAAGGGCGACCGTGTAGCGGTGACTGGTAAGAATTCACCTGAATGGGCAATTGCCTACCTGGCGGTGCTGTATGCCGGAGGGGTGGTAGTGCCGATCGATTATCAGCTGAGAAATAAGGATATTGCGTCCTTTATTGATTTCTCCGATGCAAAAATTGCCTTCATCGATGAGGAAAAATTCGAAGAAATCGAACAGGAAGGCAAGATAAAACTAAAAGAGAAAATTTCACTTGCCCCTGGAAAAGAAAATTACATTCTGGATATAAAGGATCAGGATGCACCTCCTCGGGAAATGCCCGTAGAAGGTGATTTAGCGGCTATCTTATATACTTCGGGTACCACGGGAAATCAGAAAGGGGTTATGCTGACCCATAAAAACCTTGTAAGCGACTGTTTTCTCGCCCAGGCGAACATGTCCGTATACCATACCGATGTGTTCTATGCCCTCCTTCCCATCCACCACTCTTATACTATGTTAGCGGTTTTCATCGAAGCTATTTCTGTTGGAGCGGAGATTGTATTTGCCAAAAAACTGGTAATAAAGCAGATTTTGAAAGATCTGCATGAGGGACAGGTTACCATGTTCCTCGGTATTCCCATGTTGTTCAACAAACTGTTGAAGGGCTTGCTGCGGGGAGTCCGTGAAAAGGGGATAGTGGTGTACGGACTTATCCGGGGCTTGATGTATGTGAGCGGATTTATTAAAAAAACCCTCGGTGTGAACCCTGGAAAGAAGATATTTAAGGGCATTTTGAAGAAGCTGTCCCTCGATACCAACCGAATTTGCATCTGCGGAGGCGGCCCGCTCCCCTCATCGACTTTTAGTATGTTTAACCAGTTGGGTATTGATTTTGTGCAGGGCTATGGTCTTACCGAAACATCCCCGATTCTTACCCTGAATCCGGTAGAGCATTATAAAGAGACCTCCGTTGGCAAGGTTATTCCCCAGGCTGAAATGAAGGTGCTTAATCCGGATGAAGAGGGTATCGGGGAGTTGATAGCTAGGGGCCCGATGGTAATGCAGGGGTATTATCATAATGAGGAGGCCACCAAGGAAGTTTTTACTGAAGACGGTTGGTTTAAAACCGGAGATGTCGGCTATCTGGACAGCGAGGATTATCTGTACCTCACGGGACGAAAGAAAAACCTAATCGTAACCGAGGGCGGCAAGAACGTCTTTCCCGAGGAAATCGAAGATTACTTCCAGTTGTACGATGAGATCGAGCAGATTATGGTCAAGGGATATGTGACCGACGAAAAAATGAAGACCGAAGGGATTGAGGCCTTTGTGTATCCTAATTATGAGGCCTTCGGCAGCAAAGGTCAGGATTCTGCATCGAACCAGGAAATCGAATCCCGCATTGATGCTATTATCAAAGAGGTAAACCTCGAACTCATGCCGTATAAGCGAATCGAGCGATTTAAAGTGTTGAATGAACCGATGGAAATGACGACCACCAAAAAAATCAAGCGGTTCAAGGTGGACGGGGAGACCAGTGAGTAGTTTCTTTTCTATAAAAGGGGCCCTTCCGGCTTTGAAGCGGAAGGGCGCTGCTGTTCTGTTTGTTTTGTTGTGTTTACTTGTGCCGGCTGGAGAAGGGTGGGCCGAGTATCTGCAGTTTGGAGAAGAACTATTTGTGAACTTGCCCGCCAGCTGGCAGTTGCAGGGAATTGAGGAGAACAAGTTTTCGGCGGTGAACCAAGCGGAAGAAGCCTATTTTCTGCTTAAAAGCCATTCGGGCGAAGAGTTTCAGGACATTGACAAGATGCATTCCACCGTTGCCGCTGAACTTGATGCCCAGGTACATGCCGGCAGCAGCTACACCCATTCCGGGATGGATGCTCACCTCTCACAGGTGGAGTTTCAGCAGCAGGACCGTCGTTTCCAAGGATATTTGCTCTGTATCGAATCCCACAGGGTCGATGTGGTGGTGGTAGGCTTTGCTCTGAAGGGTAAACTTTCTGCCTATCAGGATACCCTTTTCTCGGCGATGGATTCGCTGGCTATCGGAGACCGCGGACTGGTCGAGCCGGGTCCTATCAGCCAATCGGTATCGCCCTATCCGGCGCAGGAAGTGGCGCGGTATGAAATCCAATTTGATGGTCGTGACGTTCCGGTGGCCCTAAGTAGTGCCGCTCTTGAGGCGACCCAGGAAGTAATTGAGCGGGAAGCACGGGTTTTATCGGTATACGGCGGAACCGAATATGCAGAAGCCGCCTGGAAGCGTTATTACCGGATTGTGTATCGTGACTTGTTTGTTCGAAGCCGTCCACTCTATTCGGCCCTGCAGACCTATCTCTCGCCGAGGAATAACAGCCCCGAGGAGATTGCCGCCGTTCTGTTAGCATGGGTGCAGGGTTTTCAGTATGAACGTTTTGAGAGCTTATCCGACTTTCTCTCCCCCCTGCGGGCGGCGGTGGAGAGTCGCGGCGATTGTGACTCCCGGGGGATGCTGTATACGATACTCCTGCACCACTATAAGATTGATGCAATTCTGATGGTATCCTCGGTATACAAACACAGCATGGCGGCGGTTGAAGTAGACGGTCAGGGAGCCCGCTTTCCCTATAATGACACACAGTATCTGGTTGCCGAGACCACTGACCAGGTTGAGCTTGGATTAATTGACCAAAACATGTCCAACACCAATGCTTGGATTGGTATTGATTTCATTAACCCCCGAATTACCCACTAGTTTCGCATGCCCCTTCGCGGCAACCGAAACAACGAAAATAGCCGGATACGGCTATTTTCTGATTAGAATACTGCTGAAGGAGAACTGCCGATGGGCCTGTTAAGCAGAATCCTGGAAGATGAAAAGCTATCCTTTGAAAATCCTCCGCTTCCACACTTAAAGGTTGGAGAGGGAGTTCTATTTTCAATTCCCGAATATCTGCACCGGCAGGGTTTTTCCCGGGTAGCTCTAATAACCGGGGGGGATTCATACTCTGCAGGTGGCTACCGGGAACACTTTGAAGAGCAGCTGCGGGCTGCCGGGATAGAAGCCCCCCATTTTCCGGTCTCCGGGGAGCCCTCACCATTAAAGGTAGATCAGATACGTGATACCGTCGCTGAACTGCAGGTAGATGCGGTGCTTGCCGTGGGAGGGGGAAGTGTGATTGATACTGCCAAAGCGGTCACTGTCATGCTCCACCATCAGGGAAGTGTGCGGGAATATCTGGAGGGAGTGGGAAGTCGAGTGCCGAAACCCCAGCGTCATCCGTTGATCGCGATACCTGCAACCTCCGGCACCGGTTCGGAGGCGTCTAAGAATGCGGTTATCAGCGAAGTAGGGGAACAGGGCTTTAAGAAGTCCCTCCGCAACGATGCTTATGTGCCGGACATGGCGGTGCTTGATCCACTGGTAATCAAGAGCTGTCCCTACGATGTGACCGCCGCGTCGGGGATGGATGCGGTAACACAGCTCTTAGAGGCGTATGTGTCTATCAAAGCAACCCCTTTTACCGATGCTCTGGCGCTAAATGGATTACAGCGCAGCCGCTGGTCACTACCGGCATCCCTTCGGGATGGGGAAAACTTAAATGCCCGCGGTCAAATGGCCTATGCCGCCTATTTATCCGGGGTTGCTCTGGCGGGAGCCGGCTTGGGGGTGGTTCACGGATTAGCCTCCCCCCTGGGCGCTCTTCGGAACATTCCCCATGGGGTGGTGTGCGGTACCCTGCTCCCGGCAGCCACCGAGCGGGTGGTGGATAAGCTGTTGAAAGGCGATACCGATGGCCGGGGATTTGCAAAGTATTCCCAGGCGGCAATGGTATTTACCGGAAGTGACCATGGAAGTGCCGAGCACAACTGCCGCGCTCTGGTAGATGAGTTCTACCACTGGGCGGAAGAGTTCTCCCTGCCGGTGCTTTCCGATTACGGCTTTACGTCTGCGGAGTTGCGGGATATTGCCGACAGTAGTTCGGTGAAGGGAACACCGGTCGATCTTACGCCGGATGAGATTTATTCGATTTTAGCCCGGCGCCTATGAGAGAGAAACATGTAAGAGAGAAACATGTAAGTGAAAAAAGGGCTGCCCAGCATATGAGCAGCCCCTTTTATATTATTGCTTTTCCAATGTGAGTGTCAAAGTTGGGCGGTTACAGAGTTCATCCGGTCCAAAGTATTGGATTGCCCCAGGATAGGAAAATGAGGTCTTGATTCCCCACTCCTCACGCTTTGCTGCAAAGGTCTTAAAGGGTTTTTCCTTTAACTGTACCAATGCCTTTTTAATCACCGGTTTCATTTTACCGTGACGCATTTCAAGGTTCATCATCATGGTGATGGGAATCCCCCCGGCGATCCACTCCTCCGCCGGAGCAGATAGATTCTGTATCGACGAAATATAACCTGAGAGTCCAAAGGAAATTAACAGATACGCATTGTATCCAAGGCTGTAGGTGTAATTCGCATCAAAATTGGAAGGAAAGGCGGCACGGCCCTCATACCCAAAGAAGTGATGCTGAGTACTGAACTTGCCCTTGTACTCACCCTTAGCCTTTAGTTCGTTCAGATTATCTTCTACCATCTCGATCAGCAGTTTTTCTGTCTCTATTCTAGATACCTGCACATTACCGTGGGGGTCACGGTCCATCAGCAGCTGTCGCTGGATGTTGTTCGGCAGGGTAGAGAATACATACGAGGCATCGCGGGTGAGATTTTTATTAATCCACTCGGATTGGTCTTCAAAAGTATGGAGCGATGAAAAGTAGGATTCATGCTCAGCTAGGAGGGTATTTAATTCGGAAATCAGGATTTTCATTTCCGGAATAAATTCAATCAGACCCTCCGGAATCAGCACGACTCCAAAGTGCTCTCCATGTTCACTGCGGGTGACAACCTTTTTTACGATATCATCTACAATTTCGTTGAGGGTGGTATGTTTCTCTTCCACCTCCTCGGAGATAATTGCCACATTCGGATGTGTCTGCAGAGCGCACTCCAGACAGATGTGTGAGGCACTGCGGCCCATTAGTTTAATGAAGTGCCAATATTTCTTAGCAGAGTTGGCATCGCGCTCGATATTTCCTATCAGCTCAGCATAAGTTTTGGTGGCGGTATCAAAACCAAAGGAGACTTCAATCTGTTCGTTCTTTAGGTCGCCGTCGATGGTTTTGGGGACTCCAATAACCGATATTTCGATCCCCTGTCTGCGGTAGTATTCAGCCAGTACCGCTGCATTGGTGTTTGAATCGTCTCCGCCGATAACTACAATTGCCGAGATAGAGTGCTTTTTGCACACCTCGGTGGTTTTCGCGAACTGCTCTTCCGTCTCCAGTTTGGTTCGGCCGGAACCTATCATATCAAAGCCGCCGGTGTTGCGGTACTGATCCACATACTGACCGGTGATTTCTACAAGCCGGTCTTCGAGGATACCCGCTGGTCCGTTAAGAAAGCCGTACAGCTTCGATTCGCTGTGTGCAGCTTTCAAGGCATCATACATTCCGGCAATCACATTATGCCCTCCGGGAGCTTGCCCGCCGGATAGTACGACTCCGATATTGATGGGTTCGTTCCGGTGGGAGGATTCTCCCACAGCAAATTTTACCACAGGAAGTCCATAGGTATGTGGGAACAATTCCTTCATCTTTGTCTGGTTTTCGATCGATTCGGTTTGTTCACCGTATTCAACTCCAACGTTTTCTATGTTGTTTTGCAGCACCGCCGGCAGGGTAGGTGCAAATCGGTAACGAACTGTTTGTAGGGGGCTAGTATTCATTGTGTCTTCACTCCTTTTTTATGCTGTTCTTATACGATAGAAGCGCTGTTCAGTCAAGGAACTCCGCGTCTAAATGGATAACTCCCTCGCTGCGGATTCTCAAAGCTGTAACGGCACCTTCTCCGAATTGAGAATTAAGCTGTTTCTCCAGCTCTTTGAATTGCGATACAGGTACGTAGCCCTGCACCGTTCCGGCAAAGCCTCCGCCATGGACCCTGAAAACTCCCGTCGGGCATAGAGACTGCAGAAGTCCCAGTGAAAAGGCAACTGACTGATCCTGTACCGCCCCGGTGGGTATACAGTTCTGCAGGTGAGTCCAGGAGGATGTGCCTGACTCTTGGACTACGCGCAGATAAGCATTGATGTCCTCGAACTGCAGGGCTTCCTGCAGCAATGCGACCCTCCGGTTTTCCTGGAAGTAGTGCAGGGCCCGTAAAAAGGGACGGTCGCCGCAGGTTTGTCTGATTTTATGTGCAGCTGCCGTTAAACCTTCAATATCTGCCTGTCTCAATACTTCACAACCGAGTTCAGCGGCAACACACTGCATCTCCTGGGGAATAGAGGCATACTCATGGGTCAGGTTGGCATGATCTCCTCCGGTATCCAGAATCATAAGTTGATAGCCGTGACTGCTAAAATCGAAATTGATCTGTTCCAGCCCGGGGGATTCTCTATCGGCGAAATCAATAGCGGCAATTCCCCCTTGGGCACAGGCAATCTGGTCCATTAGACCACAAGGTTTCTTAAAGTATTGATTTTCTGCAAAGCGCCCCGCCTGAGCCAGCTCTATAGCCGACAGCCGGCCCTGATGATACAGGGTATTAAAAATCTGTGCGATTAGGACCTCGATAGAGGCGGAAGAGCTGAGGCCGGAGCCCATTGCAACCTGACTGTGTACATAGGCTGAGAACCCCCCGTATCCGTACCCCCGTTCGGCAAAATAGGCGGCGATTCCCCGTACCAGGGCAGAGGCGCTGCCGGCTTCAGCCTCCTGGGGCTGTAGATGATGCAGATCGGCGGCAATATCCTTGGGAAATCCGGCAGTGACTATTTCAACCCGCATATCATCCCGCGGAGTGACCGCGGCAATTTTGTCCAGTTGAATACTGCCTGCCAGTACCTTACCGCGGTTGTGGTCGGTGTGATTCCCGCCCAGCTCGGTTCGTCCTGGACTGCTGAACAAATATGCTTGATTGGTGGAAAAACGATGATGAAACTCATCCAGTAGGGAAGTATAGCGGAGAAGCTGTTGCTGCTCGCCGGCGCTGCCGTACAGACGTTGAACTGCCTTGTCCAGAGCCTTGTCGGCGACATCCTTCTGATTGATTGGTCTCATATATAATACTCCTTCTGCTATTCCTGATGAAGAAAGTGGGATTCAGATAACTCCCGTAAGCGGGCAGCCGCTGATTCGGCGCTTATATCCCGCTGTACTGTTGCCAGCAGCTCATATCCGACCATAAACTTTTTCACAGTTGCCGAGCGCAGCAGGGGCGGGTAGTAGTGGATATGGAAATGCCACTCACTATGCTCTTGGGCATCGGTGGGACGCTGATGCAAGCCCATGGAGTAGGGAAAATGGGTTTGAAAAAGATTATCGTAGCGGATTCCCAATCGCTTCATCAGAGAGGCCAAATCAGTGCGTTCCGGCTGAGTAAGATCGCTTAATGATGCGGCATGGCGACGCGGTAGAATCATGGTCTCAAAGGGCCACACTGCCCAGAAGGGAACCAGCGCCACAAAAGAGTCGTTCTCAACTACTATCCGCTTCCCGCGCTCGGCTTCCTTTTGTACATAATCGCACAGCAGACAGCTCTGGTGGGTTTCTAAGTAGTGTCGCTGCATGTTGGTCTCTTGCTGAGGTATCTGGGGAATAGTCTCGTTTGACCATATCTGTCCATGGGGGTGCGGATTTGAACAGCCCATAGTTGCGCCGCGATTCTCAAAAATCTGAACGTAATTGATAAACTCTTTCTCGCCAAGCCGGCGGTATTCTTCCTCCCATACATCTACTAGCCGTCGAATATCCTCTACTTCCATTAGCGGAAGGGTAAGATCATGACGGGGTGAGAAGCAGATTACCTTGCACACACCGCGTTCACTGTGGGCGATAAACAGGTTGTCCTCATCCATTCGTTCCGAGGGTGCGTCCTCCAGAAGAGCTGAAAAGTCATTCACAAACACAAATGTGTTCTGGTAGTCGGGGTTTGTAATTCCACCCGCACGGGAGTTGCCGGGACACAGATAGCAGTTTGGATCGTAGCTGGGTTTCTCCTCGACCTGTGCCTTCTCCTGGTGTCCCTGCCACGGCCGTTTTGTTCGATGGGGGGATACCAGTACCCAGTCACCGGTAAGCGGATTGTACCGTCGATGGGGGTAGTCGGTTAGGTTCATGATTGACTCCTTCAAAAATTATTCTATATGCAACAGTATGAAGGAAACAGTACTTGGGTTTCAAGGCTTTCGCATTGACCAGTTGTCAGCCTCTTCTATACACTTTAAATATGAGTGATATGTATAATCAGCTATTTAAATTAGAGAATTTAATCCAGCATTATCCCTGGGGCTCGACAAGCCTCATACCGGAATTGCTTGGCATTCAGAACAAACCCGGTACGCCTTACGCAGAAATGTGGATGGGAAGTCATCCGCGGGGCCCGTCGAAACTGGTTCTCTCGGAGGAGAATGAGAAGCGGATGGATTTAAAGTCTGCAGTTGAGGAGTCGCCCTCTGACTTCCTAGGCCCTGAAGCCGATCGTTTTTCAGAAGGCCTTCCTTTTCTGTTTAAGGTGTTGGCGGCAGCCCAGCCCCTCTCTATTCAAGCTCATCCGAGCCGCCCTCAGGCAGAGGCCGGCTTTGACCGTGAGGAGGCGGCGGGGATACCGATTGATGCCTTCGAACGGAATTATCGGGATAAGAATCATAAACCGGAAATCATATGTGCCCTTACCCCTTTTACTGGCCTTTGCGGCTTTAGGACCGCCGCTGAAATAGATGCGTGGTACTCTTACATTGGCAGCACTCTCGAGGACGAGCTGTTTAAGAGCATCTATAAAGAGAAAATCGCTCCGGTGGATGCGCCCGGTACAATTGCAGATGCCGAGTGGGTGAAGCTATTTTTTAAAAATATTATGAACCTTGCGGAGAAAGAACAGGCAGAGCTGATCGAACTGCTGCACGCATGGGCTAAATCAGCCGCAACCCAGCAGGCCTCAAAGAAAGAGGCTTCACTACAGCAAAAAGAGGCGGAACTGGTAGTTACCTTCTACGAGCAGCACGGGGTGAATGTGGGCGTCCATGCCCCACTTTATCTTAATATGGTAGAACTTTCTCCGGGGGAAGCCCTGTATCAGCCGGCCGGTGTGCTCCATGCCTACGTTGCCGGTATGGGAGTAGAGTTGATGGCTAACTCCGATAATGTGCTGCGCGGCGGACTGACCCAGAAGCACGTTGATGTACCGGAGCTTCTGAGGGTAATATCCTTCGAACCCCGTCCTGCGGATATCCTGCGGGGAGAGAAAGCTGAGTCCCACCTGCGCCGTTATCCGGTGCCCATAGATGAGTTTGAATTACTGCAGATAGAGGCTGAAGAATCTACAACTCAGAGCCGAGAGAACAGGACCTCCCTCGAAATTGGAATCTGCACAAAAGGCGATTTTGATCTCCTTTCCGAGTCGGGGAATAGTTCGCTTCATATTGTACGCGGCGAGAGTTTTATTGCCCCCTATGGGGCGGGTAATTACGGCTTCTCCGGCCGGGGCGAGCTGTATCTTGCAACTATTCCAACCGAAACAGGTGTGCAGGAATAATGGTTATACTCGTTGATGCCGACTCCTGTCCCCGGCGTGTGCGCAGCATTATCAGAAAAGCTGCCGACCGTACCCGTATCAAAACGGTATTTGTCTCGGACCGCAAACTCGCTGATGCTAAGGGAGACAGAATAGAGAATGTACTGGTTGACCATGGCTCCGGGGATGTGGATGACTATATCGTGGAACATGTACAGCCGGGGGATCTTGTAATCACCCATGATATCCCCCTCGCTGCCAGGGTCGTAGAGAAGGGAGCGGTGGCGCTTGACGATCGGGGGAGTGTGTTTACACAGGAGAATATCCGGGAGCGTCTTTCGGTGCGGGATGCATTGACAGAGCTGCGGGAGGCCGGAGTAACCCCGGCCGGCGGCGACACCCTAGGCGAACGTGAAATTCGCCTGTTTGCCGGTGCCTTCGACCGGGAACTCACCAAACTTCAACGGTAAAAACTAGGCAGTGCATTAAAACTCGGCGTTTTTAACGGTCCGAGGAAAGGGAATTACGTCACGAATGTTATGCATTCCGGTTACATACTGTACCAGCCGTTCAAAGCCCAGTCCAAAACCCGAGTGGGGAACGCTGCCGTATCGGCGCAGGTCAAGGTACCACCAGTAGTCTTCAGGGTTCAGGTTCATCTCCTCGATTCTTTTTAGCAGGGTATCGTAGTGGTCTTCACGTTCACTTCCGCCGATAATCTCTCCGAGGCGGGGTACCAGCACATCCATCGCCCGCACTGTTTTGTTATCCTCGTTCAGTTTCATGTAGAAGGCTTTTATCTCCTTCGGATAATCAGTGACAATTACCGGCCCCTTGAACACCTCTTCGGTCAGATACCGTTCGTGCTCGGATTGCAGATCCTCTCCCCAGCCGATTGGATATTCAAAAGAGCGGTCCGCCTTTTCAAGCAGCTCAACCGCCTTTGAGTACGTGACATGCTGAAATTTCGAATCTACAACCCCTTGAATGCTCTCCTTCACGCCCTTTTCTATCCACTTACTGAAAAAGTCCATATCCTCCGGGCAGTGATCAAGTACATACTTTAAAATATATTTGATAAACTCTTCCGCCAATTCCATGTCACCCTCGAGGGTACAGAATGCCATTTCCGGTTCTATCATCCAAAACTCCGCCAAGTGGCGGCTGGTGTTCGAATTTTCAGCTCTGAAGGTGGGCCCGAAGGTGTATACATCACGCATTGCCAGGGCGTAAATTTCGGCCTCCAGCTGGCCGCTGACTGTCAGACTGGCCTGTTTGCCGAAAAAGTCCCGGCTGTAATCGACAGCTCCATCCTGGGTCGGCAGTTTCTCTAATGGCAGAGTGGTTACTTGAAACATCTCTCCGGCCCCCTCACAATCACTGGCGGAGATGATCGGGGTGTGGATGTACATAAAGCCCCGCTCCTGGAAAAAGCTGTGTATAGCAAAGCTTAAGGCGTTTCTCACCCTTGTAACGGCTCCAAAGGTGTTGGTTCGCGGGCGTAAATGGGCGATTTCCCGTAAAAATTCGAAGGAGTGCCGTTTTTTCTGCAGGGGATAGGAGTCCGC
>JAWLDZ010000075.1:0-11574 GCA_041686355.1 Spirochaetaceae bacterium | reverse complement strand
TGCCCAAGTAACGAACGAAGTGAGTGACCAGGGCCCGGCGGCTATGGAGCGCGGGGGCGCTCCCCCGCCGGGTTCAATCCAGATTGAGATTTAGTGTGAGAGTCTGTCGGCGACCCCGGTCCGGATCGAAATCGATGTTCTTTTCAACTGACAATAGGCCCGCCTCGACACGGATTGTATGGACGCCGGGGCTTACCTGGAACTCTATCCCGTTGATTCGATTTTCGTCGACATATACCCGCAGCTGTTTGTCCCAGTTGTGTTTATTCCGGGTGCTTGTAGAATTCCCCAGCCTAATGACGACTTGGATAGTACTAGCTTGAAGGGTGAAATTGACGGAACGGTTTTTGTCAAGCTCGACACGTGTCGATGATTCACGGTATCCGCCGGTGCTGACTTCTACCCGGTAGGTATCGGCGGGAAAGGAGCCCCTGTACGGTGTTTGGCCTACCAGTTTATTGTCTACAAAGACATCGGCCCCCCTGACATTTGCGTCAACCGACAGCTGGTAGCTGCGGGGTGAATTGAGGTTGACCTTTAGTATCTTTGCATTGCTGGTCATTTCGACAGTTGTATTGTACTCCCCGCGGCCGGGCATGCTTACACGGACCTGATAGGTACCCGGGGTGAGCAGCATTGAAAAATTCGGTCGAGCATAGCCGGCAATCTCACCGTTTAAGTATACGCGTGCTCCAATAACATCTGTTTGGATTGTCAAGGCACCCTTTGCCTGTGAATAGACCGGCAGTGTTACCGTCAACAGAAGTGCCAGTGTAAGAAATAGTGTGAACAGTGCTTTTCGCATAACAGGTATCCTTTCCGTAAGTGGTATGTCTGGTTAACGTAATTAATGTAGCGCGGTTTGTACAAATTACCATAGAAAGACTCTTTTTCTCTGTTTTTTTGTTCAAGGGTGTTATACTGCTGAGAGTACACAGGTTGGTCTGTGTTCGATACTTGGGAACAAGGAGATGAGTCGTGATGAAGAAAAAACTCACTATTGTATTTATTCTGTTGATATTTGCGGTATCCGGAAGCTACGCATTCAACCTTTCTTTGGGCATCAACGGGGCGTTGTATATGGGCGAGGGTGAATACAAGACCTGGGGGGAGCGCTTTAGCGCGTTCCAGGACGGCGAGGGGATATATTACGGCCTTATGGGCGAGATCCTGGGTGAAAATGTAGGCCTAGGTTTTAACTATTTTGCCAGTTTCTATGAATCGAGCTTCGGGCTTGAAATGGTGGATACGGACGTAAATTTGAACCTGAGTTATCATCTGCTCGGTTCTACGGCATTTCTTGATCCTTTCGGCGAGATAGGTATCGGTATGATCGCGAAGGACTACTCCGACCCGGATTTGCGCGGGGACAATCCGATTACCGCGACCGGCTACTGGGATGCAGGCTTGGGCATGGGAGTGAATCTCGGCAACATCGGCATCTTTGGTAAGTACATCTACCACTTCAGCATGGGGGCTCCCACGGTGGAAGAGACGTATGTGGATGACAACGGCGATGAAGTTGAGTTTACATACGACCTGCAGGAGTACGCCCTGAAGCCCTACAAGTTCGTGCTCGGCGCGAAGATCATTTTTTAAGTAGCTGTGCTGTGCGCGGCGGAGCCGTGTTTCCGGAGCGGCGGCCGCTTAGAGCGCCGCCGCGCAAGATAGCCCGCGATGTTATGTGCGGGAACTATTCGTTTTCATTATTTATTGATAATGATATCGACAAGAAATGATTGTAATTTGATTTCCATCAACGGCATAGGCAATTCTATGTGTACCATCAGTTCTTCTTGATAAAAAACTAGATAAATTTTCTTTTAATTTTTCTGGTTTTCCCATTCCTTCAAAGGGGGTGTGCATCATGTTTTCAATAAGTAGATTGATTCTCTTCAATATCTTCTTATCTTGAGCTTGCCAGTATAAATAATCCGACCATGCCGATTTAGTCCAACAAATTTTCTCAATCATTGATTAAGTCATGTTCTTCTACTCTGCCTGAGCGATACTCTTCAATTGATTTTTCCAGATGCTTTGCATTAGCTGGAGTTTTAAGTAAATGAACAGTTTCCATCAAGCTATTGAACTGCTCTAGTGACATAACAACAGAATTTTCAGCATCCCGACGGGATATTATTGTATAATCTGCATCTTGGGAAACCTGATCCAAAACACTTTTCAAATGATTTCTTGCTTCAGTAAAATTTACAACTCTCATAAAGCGCCTCTATTGTGAAGTATACTAATGTGAAGTATACAACAAAACCGTAACATGTACAACTATATGGACATGTTTACTAATGTGTTATATTCAATCAATTACTGCTTCCGTCCAATGAATATCGTCTGGGTGTACTCGCCGTTATCGAGCAGGTACTGGTTGTAGGCCCCGTATAAGTCCTGACTGTATACAGTAAAGCCGGCTTGCATGAACACCGCCTCCCAGGTAGCGTATGGAAAAAGACCGGCGACAGTGTGTTCGGAATAAGTCGTCAGATCACCGTATTGCCGGATTAGATAGAACAGGGTGATTTCGTAGGTGTTTGGCGAGTACGGGTTGATGTAGTTGTTTTCAAAGAGGGTTACATGGACATCGCCCTTTTCGCTCGTATAGGCAAAGTTGTTGTTTCGAAACTGTTCGGCTGTGCTGCAGACTATCAGCAACACACCGCCCTTTCTCAGATGCAGTGCGGCGGTGTGGACTGCCTGCCGCAGGTCGTCCGTTGTAGCCATATAGTCGATGCTGTCGGGTATGACCACCGCATCAAACTGCCGGTCTAAGCGAATTGTCCGCATGTCGCCTTCGATGTACTCTATCTCGGGATTCGCCTCTCGGGCCTTGTCTAACATGCCGAGGCTGAGATCGACACCGGTGACTGTAAAATACCGCTTAAACAAGCGGTCATGTCCGCCGGAGCCGCAGCCGAAATGCAGCAGCGTATTCACCGGCGGGTCGGCGTGTTGCCTGAGCAAATCGGCAAAATGTGCGACCTCCTGTTCGTAATCCGAAGGATCAGCTAAGAAGTCCTCCGTCCAGGCGAGTTGGTTATATGAAATCCAGTCCGAAGCCATGCAGCAAGTATAGCACCAATCTTTACTCGCGGGGTGGAATTTTTATACTCATTGGAATGTATTTGATTCCGTCTTTTTCGTTGAGTTCTGCGCTTGGGTGGAATCCGAGTCGGCGGTAGATTTTTTCTGAATAGGGAGAGGCGTTTACTGTGAATAATTCGATGCCGGGGCTTTGGGCTGTACACTCGAGAAGGGAAGTTTCCCACAGGCGGCGGGCAATGCCTTTTCGCTGAAACTGCTTGTGTACAAACAGGAGCGAGATATGGCAGAGATCCCGTATCTCGATTATCCCTATGATTTTGTATTCTACCTGTGCCACACACAGCAGATTGCCGGCTGCATGCCGCTCTTGGATGGCCTGCGGTGTAGTGTAGTTATAAAAGGTCTGCTTTCCCTCCAGGCGGTAATCACAGCCTACAAACTCATCAAACACTGCGGTGATTAAAGCGGATGCCTCGGCCGCCTGGTGCGGGCGAAAAGGGTGTATCCTGATTTCGGATTTGTTCACTGTCTCCCCCTGAGAAAGAGTGTAACCGGCCTACACGCCGACAAGTCAAGTAGCCGCGGTGAATACTTTGAGGGTATGAAGGCGGGAAGGCGTGAAAGTGCGAAGGGCGCGGCAGCGGCCCGTCAGACTATCTGTCAGCGGGGCCCACCGCCTGCAGCGCTTTTTCGGCAATTAAATGATATGTCCCGTCTGCTGTGTCTTTCAGTATATGCGTATTGGTTGCGTTTCATCTATATTGAATCCTTCTTATCTTTCTTTATCTGGCGAGTGAACTTGGCAATGTCCTTCCACTTCTTCTCCCGCTCGCGTCTAAGACGTTCGTATTCTCTTGAAGCGGCGTATTCCATTTCACGCTTCAGTTTTAAGTAGTTCTGGTATCTCTCCTGGCTCAGGGTTCCGTCCCCCAGGGCTTCCGCTACCGCGCAGCCCGGTTCTCCTTCATGGGCGCAGTCGGAAAACTTACATTCGGCGGCCAGAGCTTCAACCTCTCCGATGACATCGTGGAAGGCCGAGTTCAGTCCGTCGGCGTCCGACCACAGACCGACCTCACGGATGCCCGGCGAGTCGATAATGCAGCCCAAGCCGGGGACGAGGTAGAGTTCACGCAGAGAGGTGGTATGGCGGCCCCGGCCGTCCGACTCCCGGACCGTCTGAGTCTTTCGAAGATTGGTGCCGGCCAGCGAGTTGAGGAGGGTTGATTTACCCACCCCGGAGGAACCCATGAAAACTCCGGTTTTGCCGGCCCTCAGGTACTCCCTAATCGCCTCTATTCCTGCACCGGTGGATGCGGAGACCGCCGCAACCGGTACGCCCGGGGACGAGGCTTCGATCCGCTCTACGAAGGGCTGCGGGTCGTCGACTAGGTCGGCCTTGTTCAGGACTACTATCGGCTGCGCCCCGCTGTTCCATGCCAGCACGAGCATCCGCTCGGCCCGGGCCGGATTGAAGTTGTTATCCAAACCCATGACGATAAAGACGGTGTCGATGTTTACCGCCAGGGCCTGGCTGGTACTTTTTTCACCGGCGGAGTGGCGTTTTAGTTCGGTGGTTCTGGGCAGTATCTCCCAAATTCGTCCGCCGGAGTTGTCCGGATACGGCTCCACAGCGATCCAGTCGCCGGTGCAATACCGCAGCTCCTGGGCTTCCATGCGCTGGGCAAAGCTTCCGGGAACCGAGCACCAGAGTTCGCCTAACTCGGTAGCGGCTAAAATGTTGCCCCTCGAGTGGGCCAAGATTCGGCCGGGAATCCAGTCCTTCTCTGCGAACGGACTGAAGTCGAGTTCGAAGCCGCGGTTCCAACCATATGAGATGAGTAATTCTTTATTCTGAATGTGCATGTATGTAATTCCCCTGTAACGCATAGATATGCGCATAGTCGCTGAGTTCTATCACAGGGGAGCAGGAAGACTTTATGTTAATCTAAAAACGAAGAAGCTGCTTCCGCTAACCCTGTGACCCTGCTGCTGCATTGGGATTAATGTGGGCTACCGACATCAAAGTACCTCTCTTTCTATTATGATGCTGTAGATAGTAGCATGGGTTTTATAAATAAGTAAAGTGCAAATCTTATTGAGGAGAATACACTATTTTTTATCTGAATCTGTAGCCGTCAATGCCGGTGTACATGAGTATGGTTTATTCCCACTTCTGAATCTCGATGATGTTGCCTTCCGGATCTTTGGCATAGACTAAACTGATTCTTCCGACACCTTCGATCTCGGTATTGATCAGCTCCCCGACCGTCGAACCGCCGTGCGCGAGCAGAAGCCGGAGCTTTTCTTCAACATTTTCCACCGCGAAGGCGATATGGCCAAAGCCCTCTAAGTTGATTCGCTTGCGTGGGTTGTCTATGTTCCGGTTGTATTGAAAAATTTCCAGAGTGGGGCCTCCGGAATCATCTTCAGTACCGCTTCCGGAATCGCATCCGGGGAGTAATAGGTGGATTCCTTGGATGTGCGCCTCCTGCAGCTCAGTTAATTTATCAAGCCAATCTCCGGACAAATTTCTCTCCGGCGGTTTAGGGCGGCAGTCAAACACCTTGATGTAGAACTCGGCAAGCTTTCTCCAATCCCTGCTGACGAGGTTTATATGTGAAAATTTGGTTTTCATACCTCTAATATAGCATAAAGATTACCGGAAATCAGTTGGCCCGTAGAGCCTTGAATTGCCTGAAGGTCTTCTACACGCTCTGCCAGGAAGTCGCAGGCATTGAACCCTGGTCGGAGTCTTCGGCTCCTACCCGGGCAAGCGTCCGGCATATGCACGTTTTCTTTGAAATACTCGCTGTAATGGGTATGAAGCATGGTATAGGTTCCATTATCAAATGCCGTAAAATGTGATAGAGTATAAGCTAGGAGTAACGCTATGACCAAAGAGGCGATCATAGAAGAGATCAAAAAGCATTCGCCGGAGGAACAGCGGGAAATCTTCGAGGCGGTCTTGGAACCGATTAAGAAAGATGACGAGCTCACGCCGGAGGATATTGCTGTGGCCGATGCACGGTGGCAGGAGATGGAAGAGCACCCTGAGCGCACAATGACCCTGAAAGAATTGAAGCACAGCGTTCAGCAGCTAACGAAAAAAAATGACGTATCAGCTTGAAATCGGACGGGGTGTACGTATTGAAATAGCCGAACACTGGGCGTTCTGGGAAGCACTGCAGTCTGGACAGGGTGACCGGCTTGTAGCCGAAATCTACGAAATGCTGGATGTATTGCAGGATAATCCGTATCTGTTTCAACCAAAATATGGCGAACGGCGAGTTGCACTGACAAAACGCTATAAGTACAAGATTATTTATCGAATCAAGGACCAGTCAATAGTGCGTATTCTTACCGTCCGCCATCCGCGCCAGCATCCAACCTCGTGGATGTAATTCTATACTTATAACAAAATGACCATTATTCCTGGAGAGTGCGGATTATTGGAGGTTGACTTCCGACGGAGATAATGCTTTTGATGGCAGGAATAACCTATAGGAGTCTGCTATTGTAGCAAAGGCTTTGCGATAACAGATTCCTGCAGGGCACCAATTCGGAGAGCTTTACAATGGGAGCAACCAGTACAGCACAGAAACGTATTTCGCGCCCTTCCGCGAACCGACCCATATTCGGGCCTGCCGATCCGTAGTTTACATAACTCTTCTGATATGAGCTAAGAACTGTATTTCGACAGCGACCGGTTCTATGGAGGTTTCCAGGGCCCTGAGTGCTGGAGCACTCTGATGGGAATGTAGCGCAAAGCCGACAAAATCTGTAAAATGTAATAGACTAAATTGTAGGAGTAACGCTATGACCAAAGAGGCGATCATAGAAGAGATCAAAAAGCATTCGCCGGAGGAACAGCGAGAAATCTTCGAGGCGGTCTTGGCGCCGATTAAGAAAGATGATGAGCTCACGCCGGAGGATATTGCTGTGGCCGATGCACGGAGGAAGCAGGCAGAAGAGAAGCCTGAAACGGTCATGAGTGAGCAGCAATTTTGGACGAGTGTTCGCACACTGACACAAAAATGACCAAGTATATTCTTGAAGTCGTTCAAAGTGTTGATTTTGAAGTTGCTGCACACAGGGCATTTCTGGAAACACGTCGGATCGGGCTGGGCGACCAACTCCTTGAAGAGATTCGAGCTGTATTTGCCCAATTGAAGGAGAATCCGAAGATATTTCAGAAACGCTACGGGGAATTTCGTATAGCGTTAACCAAGAACCTTCGCTATAAGGTTATCTACCATCTCAGAGGTGAAAATACCGTTCGTGTTGTGGCGGTCCGCCACCCGCGCCAGCATCCAACCTCGTGGATGTAATTCTATATTTATAACGAAATGACCATTATTCCTGGAGAGTGCGGAGTCTATCGATTTCATAAGATGATTCGCCTTTTCTTCCTCTTCTTAGTCTACTTTTTTGGCTACATAAAAGCCGTAACTGAAGTAGTCTTTGAACCGCTTGTATTTCTCGATTTCATCCCGGTCAGCCTCTACCTGCGTTTTAGCCATCTCAGAATGGTTATGCTCCTCGAGGAAGGTTTCAAAGCGGGCTTCCATAGGCCGGTAGTAGTTCTCAATCCAGCTTGAGGGCGGCAAAATGAAATATCCCACGGGAGCAAAACCCTGCTCTTCCAGTACTTTGATTTTGGCTGAGGCGGTATCGATCTCCGGATACTCGCCGTTCCAGTGGGCTTCAATTTCCGCGGGCCGGGTATTCGTAAGCCAGGTAATTTCGCTGACGGCAAGGTAGCCGCCGGGTTTCAGAAAGGGTTTCCATTGGCGTATTCCCGCCTCAAAGCCCATGATGTAGACGGCGCCTTCCGACCAAATAATGTCGAACTCCTCTGTGCCGAAGGAGAGGTCATCCATCGATTTCTCGAGGGTGGTGATTTTATCCTGCACACCGAACTCTTGCGCCCGGCGGTTCAATTGATCCAAGAATTCCGGAAACAGATCGACGGCGGTGATGCGGCCGGCAAGATTCCGGGCAAGGGTAATGGTCTGGGCCCCGGTTCCACAGCCGATGTCGGCTACTTTGAGCGGCTTTTCCCGGGGCAGGTCAATAAAACTCAAGGCTTTCAGGGTGTCGGCGGTACTGCCGGGCCCCTGCCGCTCTGCGTCTTTATGAAAATCAATCAGCAGTTCCATCTCCGTCATCTATCCCTCCTCATAATTACAGCCTCATCGGCCTCACTCCATACATAAAATCCGAACTTTTCGTAGAGCCGCATAGCCGGATTGGCTGTTTGAACGCTCAACGAGATTGAAGGGACCTGCTGCTTGGTTCTGTTCAGTAGCTCTTCCAATAGCACCGAACCGATTCCTCTGCCGCGCTGGCCCTCCTCCACTGCGATGCCTATCTCAGGGATATCATCGCTCACATAGCCATAGCCTCTATTATCCGACCGCAAGTACCGGAGCCACACGGCACCGAGCTGGTTGTCATGTGAATCCAAGGCGATGAGCGCATAATCACCGGGTCGGCCCCAGTGTTCCACATATTTAGAGATTTCGGGAAGGAGAATAATGTCCCGATCGGGTTGCGCTGTGCCCGGCGGCTGATAGATTGATTGATACAGCATCTCATACAGAAACGCTTGGTCCTCTTTTCCGACCACTTTGATACGAATGTCGGTGCTTTGCACTATTGTCCCCTTATCTTATGCGCGCTAGGATGTGTACAGCTTCTGGATTACCTTGAACATGAATTTGAGACCTTTCACTTTATACGCGACATCGTTGAAATTGCCGATTATATAGGCATCCAAACCGGGGTGATAAAACAGAAAGGCCCCGGTCGCCCCCACACAGCCCCAACTACTGTATTTTACAGGAAGTAACAGCGGAATTGTTTTTATCTTCCAAATGCTGTAGCCGTACTCGATAGAAGGGTAGAGTGGACCGGTATCGCTTTTCATTATCTCTAAGGTTTTCTGCGAGATAATCCGGCCAGCGACCAGCGCCTGCATGAAGGTAAGTAAATCCTCCATAGGCGCCACTACTCCGCCACCGGCGTAATCGATATCGGCATAGCTGGGTATAGTGTTGACGACTTTCCCGTCTATACTGAAGCGGGCCGTGGGGTACTGACTCTCTTTACTGGCTTGGCTTTTGTGGAGCATATACGAGCTTTCCATGCCGAGCGGGGTAAAAATTAGATCATGTAATAGCTCGTGGAATGGTTTCCCGGTTATATGCTCGCATATCAGACCGAGCAGATGATAATTTGTATCGGTATAATGGACTTTCTTGCCCGGCGGACAGCAGGATTCCAAATGGGTTTTTCCCCATATAATCGCATCCCGGGTGGTAATACTGAAAGAGTCGCTAGCGAGCATCTTTTTTAATAGAGGCCAGAAGTTGTCAAACAGACCGGAGGTCTGTTTCAGCAGGTGGCGGATAGTAATCTCGCGGGTATACTCTCTGCCCTTATAGACGTGCAGACCCTGCAATAGTTCCGAGTCTAAGTACTTACTCAGCGGATCACCAAAGCTCAGTCTGCCTTGTTCAAAGAGCATGCTTACTATCGTTGCGGTAAAGAGCTTGCCCACACTGGCCATGTAGTTGGGCTGCTGAGGATTCGCCGGCACGTCTCCGGTTGAACCCGCGGCGATATTCAGATGAAGGTTCAGTTTGTCCGAGTGAACCAGTAGATATGCATTTTTTACATTCGCGTCTTTTTCGACCTGCCTTCGGAGCAGCTCTTCTATACCATGGTTTTTTTCTGTGCTCATCACCTGCCTCCTTTTCATCTGCATCTATAAAAGAAAAGAATTTTACTTTCGAAATATGAGATGAAAAAAGACGTCGTTTGAGAACGAATCCACCGCCTGCAGTCCGATAGCGGTGCACCAGTCTCGGATTTGAGCATCGGTCTGTGCCTCTTTTCCCATCAGCGATCCGTACTGGGTGTGGATGGTTTCACTCGGCAATACGATTTCCAAGTCTACCACAAAAATGTCCTTCTCGCCCGGCTCATATTTTGGAACAAATGCATCCCATATTTCCAAAATGCCGTCGTCCTTGAGAACCCGCAGGCTCTCTTTCAGCACGGCCTGCTTCACATCGACCGGTATGTAGAGGAGGGTGAAGAAGATGGTGACTACATCGAAAGAGTTATCGAGAAACCCCATCTGTGCGGCATCCATCTCGATCTTCAAAGAGTTGTTGCTAGTCTCATACAGTTCGTCGGCGCGCTTATCGATTGCCACAACATTTGAGCCGTAGAGTTTGCCAATGATCCCTTCCCCGCCTCCGCCGATATCCAGAAACCGCAGCGATTTTTTATGCACCGGCTCTAATTCGACCCGTTGTGTGGGAGAAAATACGCACCGTTTTTCTAAATTTTTATCCATAATATCCTCTATGAATACCTTTTAGCATTGTAACCCAAGCTCTCGGGCCCTGGATGCGAAGAGTCTGCTTAACGGCAGGCAATCTTCGTCTTTCTCACTGTATATAAGTAAAACCTCAATTTTCTTTTCAATCAAGGCTTTGATCTTTCCATCGATATCATTCTCGATAGACGGTATCCAGGGCGACTGCAGAACTACTCGATCGCATGTTACCTTGCTCTCAGTGGGCGCTCTTAAAATGGTATTGCCGTTTGCTTCCCATCTGAATAATTCGTACGAGCCGATTTCGCATGATTGGAGGTACTCAAACTGATAGTCTGTATGCATCAAATTCTGCCAATATTCCGCCAGCATTCAAAAGACTATTTTCATTGATCTCTTCTTCAGTATCCCTACTTCTTATCCGTCTCAGCGCTAATGGGCACTTCTGAAAAGTATCAAATCCGTTCATTATAATATTTAACAAAAAGACTAAAATCAATAGTACCTCGATTAAAGGTCCTTGAAGTAGTTATTAGTCCGGAGATTCCTAAGCCCCTTCTGAGCATGTGTGCTCACATGAAAAAATGGTTCAGAAAAACTTAATTTTTCCCTTGCAGTATGCAAAACCTGTGATATACTTCAACTAAGAAGTAGCACTTCTTAGTACGCTACAGAACAACTTACACTTAACAGGAGGACTCTGGTATGCCCTTGAAACAAGAGGAGTGGGTATCCCTGTATGCCCGGGCGAAGGACCTGCGGAAGGACGTGGTGGATGTGACCAGTTTTTCAGGAGGCGCCCATATCGGCGGCGGAATGAGTGCGATGGACATTCTCGTGCTGCTCTATTTTCACTACCTGAACATCGATCCGGAAAAGCCGGACTGGGAGGACAGGGACAGGTTCGTGCTAAGCAAGGGTCATGCTGCCGTTGCATACGCTCCAGTGCTGGCGCGACGCGGATTTTTTCCCTTCGACGAGCTCAAGACCTTCAACAAGTTCGGGAGCCCCTTCGGCATGCATCCGGATTCCAAACGTATTAGCGGCTGCGATGCTTCCACCGGTTCCCTTGGCCACGGTCTGCCCATGGCGGTGGGAATGGCCCTGGCAGCAAGGTTTCAGGGCAAGTCCTACCGGACCTACTGCCTCCTGGGGGACGGGGAGTGCAA
>JAWLDZ010000074.1:0-11660 GCA_041686355.1 Spirochaetaceae bacterium | reverse complement strand
ATACTGTTGCTTGTAAGTGCAGGTGCAGTGTCTCTTCTGTTACAGATAAACGGAGTAAATCGAGTAAAACAAGAAAACCTTGTGCAGCAGCAGCGTTCCGAGACAAGCAGTATTATACGAGATTTAGAGGTGGGGTTTTTCTCGAAATACAGAGATTTTCTGATTGGTTTAGCTGAGTCACAGTTTATAGCAGAGGCCTTTCCTAGTGATATAGATAGTGTGAACCAGGCTCTGGATATTGCACTGAAGAGCACCAATGCAGAAATTGCGTATGTACTTGATGTAAAGGGCATCTGTCGCGCTTCAATTGGAGAGGGTCAATTAGCTTCGCAGATGGTAGGAGAGAGTTATGAGTTCCGGCCTTACTTCACACAAGCGATGCAAGATAATCAGTATGTCGGCTTTGCCTCCGGAGTTACCACTGGCCGGATAGGGGTGTATTTTAGTGCCCCCTTACATTCTGAAAGTGGAATAGTTGGAGTGCTGGTCTTGAAGGCGGCTCCCGCCTATCTGAGTCGCACCCTGCAGGCGAAGCAGCTGCCATACGCCTTGGTTACCAAAAACAATGTAGTAATAGCCGGCAACCGGGAGGAATGGCTTTACTCTGGGCTGTATCCCCTCACAGAAATGCTGCTCGAACGCTTGTCTCAGACTAGGCAGTATGAGGGCTTGCAACTCACTTCGAAGGGGATACTGCCTGCTGGCTTTAACCCGCAGGAAAACGGCAGTGTTAGTGTGTATATGCAGCCGCTTTCAGTTATGGGCTGGAAATTGGTATCGATTGCTGATCCTCACACGGACGCTTTTTTGTATCCCCAGCAGAGGGGGTTTTTCATTAAATCATCGGTCTTTTTGCTGCTCATAATTCTGACGGCGACTGCCCTTTTTGTTACCTACTATACTCGGAGTAGCTTAAAGACGGATTTAAGAAAACTTTATGCAGCGGTGGAACAGTCTCCCGAAACTGTATTAATGACGGATACCAAAGGGCGGATTGAGTATGTAAACTCCAGTTTTGAGAGGCTTACCGGTTACTCAAGCAGTGAGGCATTAGGTAAAACACCGGCGCTCTTCAAATCCGGCCATCATGATAGAGAATTTTATAAGCGGCTGTGGGATACCATTAGCTCTGGGAAAAAGTGGAAGGGTGAGATTTATAACTCCCGTAAGGATGGAAGTTTGTACTGGGAGTCGGTACTCATATCGCCGGTGAAGGATGAGCAGGGGCATACGATTAGCTATGTTGCATTTAAAGATGACATAACCGAACAAAAGGTGCGACAGGAGGCGGTGAATCATCGGGCGCGGGTTGATGGGCTGACTCAAGTACTAAATAGGAGATCAGGCCTCGAAGTGCTTTACCGCTCTATAGCTCAATGTGCTTCTAATGGAAGCAATGTTACGGTGGGTTTTGTCGATGTGAATGGGCTCAAAGTGGTAAACGATACTTTTGGGCATGCTGCCGGTGATGCTCTTATTAAGTCCGTTTCAAATGGAATTAAACAGCATATTCGTGAATCAGATTCACTGGCACGCTTGGGGGGTGATGAGTTTTTAATCATACTTCCAGGCTGTACCCGCGCACGAGCTGAAGCTATCTGGAAAAAAATTGAAGAAGCTTTTGCAGGGGGAATTGAAGAGGGAGGGGAGACTTACAATGTCTCTGCCAGTGTAGGGTTTTCGGAGCTGAGCGAGTTAAATGACCATTCGGAGTTAGACATCGAGTCGATTCCTCGGGAGTTGATACGTATGGCCGACGAGCGCATGTATCATCGCAAACAGTTAATGAAGTCAAAATAAATTATTCTAGGTTTGAGCGTACCTGCCGATGTGTTAAGATCATAAAAAAAGGCATAGGAGGAGAGATTCATATGAAAGTACTTTTTATTGGTGGAACCGGAACTATTTCCAGTGCCTGTATCAGAGAGGCGGTGAGTTGTGGAATCGATATATATGTATACAATCGCGGCAATCACAATGAAGAGCTTCCGGAAGGGGTAACCCCCCTTAAAGGGGATATACGTGACCGTTCAGGGACGGTGAAGGCCTTGGCCGGATATCGTTTTGATGTAGTAATTAACTGGGTGGCCTTTACCGAAGAGCATGTGGCTCAGGATATCGAACTTTTTTCCGGCAAAGTAGGTCAATATGTGTATATCAGCTCCGCCTCTGCCTATTCAAAACCGCCGGCTGGTACTTATGTAACCGAAGGGACCCTGCTGCGCAACCCCTTTTGGCAGTATTCCCGCGATAAAATAGCCTGTGAAGATCGTTTGATCAAAGCGTGGCGGGAGGCCGGCTTTCCTATAACCATTGTGCGGCCCTCCCACACGTATGGCGAGAAGATGATTCCCTCTATCTTTGATCGAGGCCCTACTATTGTCGACCGTATTTTGAATGGAAAGCCTGTCATAGTGCCGGGTGACGGAAGCAGCCGTTGGACACTGACCCACAACAGCGATTTTTCAAAGGGTTTTGTGGGCTTGTTGGGCAATCCGGCAGCAGTTGGCGAGGCCTTTCACATTACCTCCGACGAGGCGCTTACCTGGGATCAGGTGCATCAAATCCTCGGGATGAAGCTGGGACAGCCGGCACAGATTGTGCATATGCCCGCCGATTACATTTGCGAACGTTATCCGGAGTTTACCGGACCCCTGAAGGGCGACAAGATCCACACCGCTTTATTCGACAACACAAAGATTAAACGCCTGGTGCCTGCATTCAGGTGTACTACTCCGTTTCATCTGGGCATCGAAGCTTCCCTAGCGAGGTTAAAAGAGCACCCCGAAGAAAATATTATAAATGAAGATCTGAATGCCAAGCTGGATGATCTTCTGAAACGGTACAAAGCCAGCGTTGAGGGTGTATAAAAAGAGGCCACAAAATCGCCTGTGGCCTCTTACACAAGAAAAGTGTTAAAGTCCTAGTTTTCTAGAACTGCTTCCACCCTTTTTTGTGCCTGCTGCAAAACGCTGTCAACATCGTTGCCCAGCAACCAGGTTTTTTCAACTTCTTCCTTAATGATAGTTTCGATGTTCGAGTAGTTGATTACCGGAGGAAAGGTAGAAGCATTAGAGGCGGTCTCGGCGTAGTTGGCCCGCTGGGGAATATTGTTTTCGGAAAGTTCCTCGAGAACGCTTTTTCGAGGAGCTATGTGTCCGGAGCCGGCGGCCCATTCATACACATGATCGCCTAGGAATTTGCAGAACTTCATAGCTGCTTCGTACTGTCGATTGCCTTCTTTCTGCTTCGGGATAACCCACATGTGACTGTTTGCCCAAACCTTTTTCTGGCCCATAAGATTGGGGAAGTTCATTGCTTTGTAGTCAAAGGACAGCTCCTGGCTATACTGGTCGACTACCCACGTTCCGTTCATTTCGATTGCTGCTTCACCGTTCATAAAAAGCTCGCCCGCGGCGGTATAGTCGGCATTGGGATCGGAGTATCCCTCTTCGAAGCGTGTGAGCATAAATTGCAGAGCTTTTTTTCCAGCATCGGAGTCGATATTCACCTTATTCGTATTGGTGTTTACAACAGGCACGCCCTGCTGCTCCATGAGGGTATGAAACAGGCGGAAAGAGATTGGAAACTGGGTTGCATCTTCTACCCAATACAGTTTTCCGGTTTTCTCCTTCATGATCTGTGCGTGTTCGAACCATTCTTCAGTACTCGTGGGAAGTATCGGAACCCCCTTGTCATCTACTAAACCGGCCTTCTTGAAGAGATCGACATTTACATGCAGAAGGTTTCCATGAAGATCGAAGGGAACTCCAAATGATGAGCCTTGATAGGAAATAGCCTTTTTAGCCGGAGCAGTCCAATCTGAGGGATTTAGGTTATATTCAGTATAATAATCGTCTAATTCTACAAGCAGCTCGCGTGATGCATAGGCGGGCATATTCGATTGGTGCATAACTGCCACATCCGGTGGATCGTTTGCCGCAAAGGTGGTATTCAACTGATCGTAAAAACTTCCCCACTCACTGCCGCCGAGTTTTTCTACCCTTATTTCACCTTTGTTCTCTTCATTAAAAATGTTGGTAAGAATCTGAATTGTAGCGGCCTCCGAATTCGCTTTGCTCAGATCAGTTGAATCCATAAGGCTGTCATCGGGCTCACCGAAAAACCGGGCTAGTTCCAATACCACGACTCCCCCTTCTTCAGATCCACTCTGTTGTTCAGCCTCACCATTTGCAAACAGTGGAAGGGTGATTGTCAGACACAAGAACAGGATAATTAATTTTTTCATAAAGCTCTCCTTTATTATTTTCGGATCTCGAGGATCCTTTTTTTGAAGCTATTGAAGCTAGTATTTTCCTCCGCTTGACATCGATATACCGCGTATCAAATGTCTTTGGAATATCAAAAACAGGATAAACAGGGGTAAGCCTGCAACAACACCCCTCGCCATAAGTGACCCGAGCTCGGTTGCCTGGGCAAAGTTTCCCTGCAGAGAAGCTAATCCAGTGGTTATGGTAAACATCTCTTTTCTGGTAGCAGATACAAGGGGCCATAAATAATCGTTCCATGTGAGTATGTAGGTAAATATACCGACCGAGGTGAGCGCTGGGATGGACATGGGCATAATTATTTTGAAGAACGTGCGTAATGGAGATGCCCCGTCTATTTGAGCAGCTTCGGTGACCGAGTCGGGAATCCCCCTGAAGAATTGAGACATTATGAACACGCCCATTGGAATAGCAACACGAGGCAGGTAGAGGGCCGCATAGGTATTGTGCCCGCTTATTTGGGCGAACATGAGGAAAAGAGGTATGAACATAGCCTCTTTCGGCACCATGAGACCAGCTAAGGTAAGGGAGAAGAGTAATTGCCGTCCCTTGAATCTCATTTTGGCAAAGGCATAAGCAGCCATTGACTGAAGTACGAGGGTAAGAGCGGTTCCTAGAATAGTGACGATTAAACTATTGAGAAACCATCGGATCGTGAGACCTATTTTAAGTACTCCGATAAAATTTTGAAGGGTAATACCTTGGGGCAATAGGGCGGTTGAGTTTAGCTTCAAAAGATCGTTGGGCGTGATAGCCATGATGATCATCCAGTAGATAGGAAGAATCCAAATGACTGCTAATACCGTTAGAAGTATGGTTATGACTACATTCTTTGCTTTCATCAGTTTTCCTCTTTTGAAAGTTTAAATTGAAAAAAGGAAACAACTGCCATAACTAGAAATAGAATAAAAGCCATGGCAGAGGCGTACCCGAGCTCATGATCTCTAAATCCGGTCTCATAAATATACTGAATAAGTACCCTTGTGGTTCCGCCGGGTCCTCCCTTTGTAAGGATGTACACCTGCCCAAAAATTTGAAATGACATTATTACCTGCAGTATTGTGACTAATCCGAGGGTACGTTTTAAGCTGGGCAGGGTAATGTAGAGCAGATCTTGAAACCATGAAGTTCCATCCAAAGAGCTTGATTCGTACAATGATGGGTCTATATCCTGCAGACCTGCTAGTAACAGAACCATATTAAAGCCGACCGTCCACCATAAGGTGGCAATGATAATTGCCGGCATTGCAAATGTGGGGTCAGTAAGCCAGTTTAATGGTTTTTCTCCGATAATCCGAGCGAATTCTCCCAAAAGACCCTTTTGCGGGTTAAACATGAATCCCCAAATAAGAGTAACGATGGAAACTGAAAAAACGTAGGGAGCGAAGTAAGCGGTCCTGAATAGTACTTTTTTTGAACCGGTCCCATTGAGAAGCAGTGCAAAAAGAAGCCCTACTCCAACAAGCAGGGGGGTGGAATAAATAACGAATTGGATGGTGTTCATCAATGATGACCAGAACGTCGGGTCTTGAAACATATAAATGTAATTTTCAAAACCGATAAAACTCATGGAGGAAGTTAATAAATCCCACTTAAACAAGCTGGCAATAACAGCTTGGAATAGTGGAAAGATTTGAAAGATGAAGTACACAAGCATGAAGGGAAGAACAAAATACAGGGCAGGAAAATTTATACGTGATTTGGATTCCATAGCCGCTCCTTAATCCATCATATAAATATGAAATATAGTCTTATTATTTCACTATAGTATGAATATGTCAAGAAAAAATCGTTGTAAACAATAATCATTCATGTTAGTATGAAGCATTGAAGGAGCTAAGCATGATACCTGCAGAATATCCAAGACCGAATATGTATAGAAAGTCCTGGCGAAGTTTAGACGGATGGTGGGAATTCGATTTTTATGATGATTATTTTGTGCTTTCGCCTAGGGAAAAAATAGATGGTAATTTGCATCATACTATCCAAGTCCCTTTCACTTATCAAACGTCCATATCCGGTATTGGGACAGCGGACATTCATGAACGAGTTATTTACCGCAGAACAGTAAGATTAAAGGATAAAGAAAGAGAAAGTCGCATTATTCTTCATTTTGGAGCGGTCGATTTCAATGCGGAAGTGTGGATAGATAATACGGTTGTCGGTAGTCATAAGGGTGGATATACCCCTTTCTTTTTTGATATCACGGCATTTACTAAAGAAAAGCAGGAAATTGTGCTCTCACTCATTGTAGAGGATAGGCCGACACCGGCCCAGCCCCGGGGGAAACAGGCGCCGGGCACTCCCTTTGACTGCTGGTATACCGCTGTCACGGGTATTTGGCAAAGTGTCTGGCTGGAGTTTTTGCCCGATATATATTTCAGTAGGTTCTCAGCTGTTCAAAATGCAAAGAACGGCTCCGTAAATTACAAGCTGAATATATCAAGCCCAGGTGAGAACTGCTGCATAGAGGCAGAGATCCGGTTTAATGGAGAATCAGTAGCTCACATGAAAAGTGAGTGTAGTTATCCCTGTACAGAGGTGAACCTCACTGTTCCTGAATTTCAAAGTTGGAGCCCTGAAGCTCCGAATCTTTACACTGTCCATTTTTATTTAGTGAGAAATGAAACCGTCATAGACGAGGTAGAGACCTATTTTTCCTTTCGAGAAGTGGGGTTAAAGTCGGATGGGCTGTATATAAACAAGAAGAGGTATTTTCAAAAGCTCGTTCTTATGCAGGGTTTTTGGCAGGAAAGTGGTTACACAGCTCCATCTATTGATAGTTATGAAAAAGATATTAGGCGCGCCAAAGAGATGGGTTTTAACGGATGCAGAATGCATATGAAGTTCGAAGACCCCAGGTTTCTATATGCTGCGGACCGGCTCGGTTTCCTAGTATGGGCGGAGGCCCCCTCTTTTTATGCGTTCACTGATGAGTCCTGCTCTGTATTTCGTAAAGAGCTAATAGATATATTAAAAAGGGACCTGCTGCATCCGAGTGTTATTACGTGGGTACTTGGCAATGAATCCTGGGGAATGAGAGATATAAATGAATCAGAAAAGATAAGATCGTGGTTGAATGAAATAAAGGAGTTAACCCGTAGGATTGACCCGACTAGGCCGATTATATGTAATGACGGTTGGGAACACCTCAATAGTGATATCATGACTTTTCACAGCTATGAGCATAGTGAAAAGGCCCTGAAAGATGACTGGTACAGGGCCCGAAGGAATGAAAGATGTGGAATACTCAAAAAGCATTTTGATCTTACTGGTAAGAACATCCTTGCACTTCCATGGGTTTTGAGTGAATTCGGAGCCATTAGTCTTCTAAGACAGCGCGAGGGTTCTGAACACTGGGGGTATGGAGATGTTGCTACAAGTGAGGAAGATTTACTGCATCGGTTTGAACGGCTCATACAGGATGCATCGTCCCTGGACGGCATTAGTGGTTGGTGTTATACTCAGTTTTCGGATATTGAGCAGGAAAAGAACGGCTTACTATTTGAAGATAGAACGCCTAAAATTAAACCATCTGCAATAAAAAAAATATTGGACAATAATTAATGGAATCAAAAGTTTTCATTACAAAAAGCGATGAAGTTGTAGGTATTGCCAAAGCGTTAAGCTCTCCTCTCAGGGTAAAAATGCTCCATGTACTCAAACACCAAAAAATGAATATTCAGAATTTAGCGCAGGAGTTGGGCATATTAACTTCAACCTGTACCATGAATATACAGATGCTCGAGAAGGTGGGGCTTGTAGAAACTGAAATGATTCCGGCTGTCCGCGGCAGCCAAAAGATGTGCAAACTCATATATTCAGAGGTTGTTCTGCCCTTAGTCGAGGAAGATAAAGAAGAGGATGAGAATACTATAGTAATAAATATGCCGATTGGATTGTATACGGACTTTGAGGTGCATCCTTCCTGCGGGATGATAAGTGAGACCGAAATTATAGATTATCTCGACAGCGAGCGGGCCTTTTTTAGTCCTAAACGAGGTAACGCTCAGTTAATCTGGTTTACAGACGGTTTTATAGAATATAGTTTTCCGGTTAATATTCCAAAAAGACGTGTAGTAAAATCAATTCAAATAAGCACAGAGATCTGCGCCGAATTCCCGGGCTACAAGGAGGATTGGCCAAGCGATATCACCATGTGGATAAACTCTAAGGAGATAGGAACCTGGACCAGCCCCGGTGATATGGGTGGGAAGAGAGGTCGTTTTACCCCCAAATGGTGGGGCCTGGAGAATACTCAATACGGTTTCTTGAAAACTTGGAGGGTAACACAAGATGCTTCTTACATAGACGGCATAGAATCGGCACCAACCAAAATAGAGGATTTAGATTTACAGAATGATTATCGTATCCGGGTTAGTCTTGGTATTAAGAAGGATGCAGAGTTTCACGGAGGCCTAAACATCTTTGGAGAAAAGTTTGGCAACCACCCGACGGGTATCATTCTTCATATTGAGCTGGATAAGCCCATAGGGGAAGACTCTTAGATTAAGATTTTTATAAAACTAGATTAAGATTTTTAAAAAAAGAGCTGCCCAAATGAAAGGCAGCTCTTTTATTTGTATCATAGTAGCGATAGTAAGCTAGGGCAGGTTGATTAGTCTGATCAACCACCCATCATTATTGGAACAATAGACAGCAGAACACCAGCGGCAATAGCCGAGCCGATAACACCGGCAACATTCGGGCCCATTGCGTGCATCAGCAGGTAGTTCTGCGGATTCGCTTCTTTCCCTACCTTGCTGGCAACACGCGCTGCCATGGGGACCGCGGAAACACCGGCTGCTCCGATCAGTGGGTTAATCGGGTGTTTACCCGAGGATAACTTGTTCATCAGCTTGGCCAACAGAAGCCCGGTGGCTGTTCCAACTACGAACGCAGCCAGACCGAGCACCAGAATACCGAGGGTCTCTACATTCAGAAACTTGTCAGCCTGCAGCTTGGAACCCACGGAAAGCCCTAGAAAGATTGTTACTATGTTCATCATCTCGTGTTGGGCCGCCTGAGACAGTCGCTCAGTTACACCGCACTCTTTTACCAGGTTACCGAACATCAGGCTTCCGATCAACGGTGTAGCCGAGGGTAAAAGAAGAATCGCCAGAAGCAGTACCGCCAGTGGAAAGAGTATTTTTTCGGTTTTAGTCACGTGGCGCAGCTGCTCCATTTTAATCATGCGCTCTTCCTTTGTGGTAAAGAGGCGCATAATCGGCGGCTGGATAATCGGTACCAGCGCCATATAGGAGTAGGCCGCCACGGCAATAGCTCCCAGCAATCGCGGCGAGAGCTGGCTGGCGACAAAAATAGAAGTCGGACCGTCTGCCCCACCGATAATTCCAATTGCAGCCGCATCGGCAAGGTTAAAACTGAATCCCGGCACTCCTGCGAGTGCCAGCGATCCTAACAGTGTGGTAAAAATACCAAACTGTGCCGCCGCACCCAGCAGGGCAGTTTTGGGGTTGGCAATGAGCGGACCGAAGTCGGTCATTGCTCCAACACCCATAAAGATCAGCAGCGGAAATACACCGGTGCTGATTCCAACAGAGTAGATCATGCCGATAAAACCTTCCGCTCCGGCAATGCCCGCTAAGGGTATATTGGCCAGAATACCGCCGAAACCAATCGGCAGCAGCAGGAGGGGTTCGAACTTTTTGACGATTGCCAAATAGATCAGAACCAGTCCGACAATGATCATTATTGCCTGGCCCAGCTCAAAATTCACCAAGCCGGTAGACAACCAAAAATTATGTAATGCTTCACCTAAACTCATAGACGACCCCTTACGAAATAACCGCTAGAAGTTCGCCGGCCTTCAGCTGATCACCCTGTTTTACGCTGATCTCTGTAATTGTACCGGCGGCAGGTGCATGGATTTCATTCTCCATCTTCATCGCTTCAAGCACCATAATCAAATCACCTTCCTGCACGGCATCACCCACATTTTTTTCAAGGCGCAGTACCAGTCCGGGCATCGGAGCGTTTACCTTGTGGGTTTCACCGCTCCCGCCTGCGGGAGCACCGCTTGCGCTGTCGTCGGCTGCCTGCACATCGATATTGTAGGTAGCTCCGTTTACGATGGCCTTTCCATCCTCAAACTTCACGTTATATGGCTTGTCATTGACTTTAACAGTGTAGGCGGACGCACCGGCAGCAGCTCCCTCTTTTTCTGCGGGTTTACTGTGGTCGACTTTCCGGACGTTGGAGCGGGCTTCGCCTTTCAGAAATAGGATACCCTTTTCCTTACAGGTGGCTGCGATGAAGAGGTTCTCGTCCGTCTCTTCCAGGTTGCCCTTCTTCAGCATTTTGCGTGCAGCTTCGATACCCTTGGTCTCGTCACGGTCATTTATGTCGACAACCATTTCGGTAGTCGGCTCCCGTTCGAGCTGCTCGGAGGCCAGCTTTACGATTTCCGGGTCCGGTTCTACCGGAGTTTTACCGAAGTAGCCGAGTACCATTTTGCCGTAACCATCGGCAATCTTCTTCCAGGGACCGATCATAACGTTGTTGAAGGCCTGTTGAAAGTAGAACTGGCTGACCGGGGTAACCGAGGTGCCGTAACCACCGCGTCGAATAACCTCTCCCATTGCGTTTGCAACTTCATGGTATCTGTCAAGAATGCCGTTGTCGCGCATCATCTGAGTATTGGCAGTTAGAGCTCCACCGGGCATTGGCGAGAAGGGGATAAACGGTTCGACCGACTTCGCTTCGGGGGGCATAAAGTAGTCCTTCATGCAGTCCTTGAAGACTTCCTCGGCCTTCTCCAGTTTCTTTATATCCACTCCCAGGTCGTATTCGGTGCCGCGGAGGGCGTGCCACATGGTTACTACATCGGGCTGAGCGGTTCCACCTGAACATGGAGCCATTGACAGGTCAATCTGGTCTACACCCGCATCCAGGGCGGCTTTGTAGGCCAGGATACTGGTTCCGGCAGTTTCATGAGTGTGGAAAACGATTCTTCGGTCTTCGCCCAGTATTTGGCGGGCCTGCTTGATGGTTTCATATACCTTGCTCGGTACGGAAGTTCCGGAGGCATCCTTAAAACAGATAGAATCAAAGTGAATTCCCGCATCAAGAATCTGTTTTAACACCCCAATGTAAAACTCCGGCGTATGAGCACCGGTTACCCCTGGGGGCAATTCCATCATAGTAATAACTATTTCGTGCTTCAGCCCGTGGGCAACGATTCTCTCCCCTGAGTAGGTTAGGTTGTTTACATCGTTCAGGGCATCGAAGTTACGAATAGTAGTAATTCCATGCTTGCCAAACATCTTGGCGTGCAGATCAATTATATCCCGCGGCTGTGAATCGAGTCCTACCACGTTTACACCACGTGCCAGGGTCTGCAGATTCGCG
>JAWLDZ010000073.1:0-12084 GCA_041686355.1 Spirochaetaceae bacterium | reverse complement strand
TGGGGTGTGGTTCTTACTTAGTAAGAGGAGGTAATTCTTTGTTCTGCTTCAAGAAATCGAGAATTTTTTGCAAATCTCTTAAAAAAATGCGCTAAGCTTTGGGACAGTCTAAAAAGCTTTAAGCTTTGGGAGCCTCGCCGGAAGCGCCGGCCAGGTAAAAAAAATCTTCCATGCCCTGCAGCACCTGGGCACCACTCTCTATTTTCTGCCCGGTTGCGGGCAGTGATCCCAGCAATATTTTTCCATAACTCTTATGGATAATCCGAGAATCCAGGATACAGACCACTCCCCGATCGGTTTTACGACGCATCAGCCGACCAAAGCCCTGACGCAGCTTCATTGCTGCTTGGGGCAGGGAATAGTTCATAAACGAGTTGCCCCCCTTCTTCTCAACCGCCTCCATCCTGGCTTGCACCACCGGATCGGTGGGCACCGCAAAGGGAAGCCGACAAATTAGCACCAGCCGCAGCGCCTCGCCGGGGGCATCAACCCCTTCCCAGAAAGAGTCGGTTGCAAATAACACACTGGAGATATCCGAGTGAAAATGGGCCATCAGTTTGGAGCGCTCCTCCCCCCCCTGCTTGAGAACCGATATCCCCCTCTCCTCCAACTCAGGAGCTACCTGTGCATGGGTCTCCTGCAGCATCCGGTAGGAGGTAAACAATACCAATGCACTTCCTTCGGAGATTGAAAGACTCTTCGCAACAAAGGCGCTGACATACTCCTGATAGCCCGGCTGGTTCGGCTGAGGAGCGTCGTTGGGGACGGCCAGCAGGACCTGTTTTCGATAGTGAAAGGGTGACTCAAGCTGCACCGTAGACAGGCGGTCCTGATACATTCCGTTCAATCCAACCCGGCTCAGCCAATACTGAAACTGTTTTCGTACGGTCAGAGTCGCCGAGGTAGCGATAACGGTTTTATGCGGCTCATAGACCGCCTCTTGCATGAGTTCTGAGATCTCCAGCGGGGTGCGAATTAAAGTGCAGAAGGGCTCCCGCTTCGAGGTAAAGCCCTTCTCGATCCAGCAAATTGCATCTTCCTGTTCATCATACCGCTCAATGGCGCCCAACACCTTTGCCTGCGAGGCCAGCCGTTCAATCACGATGCCTGTTTCGAAGACCTCCGACTCCTGGGCATACTTCTCATCCACCTTCTCCATTCCTCGTTCAAGGGCGGAGAGCAGCTTATTCAGAGCGGTGCGCATATGCCGAATCGGATCCAGTGCTTCCGCCAACTGCTGGGGATCGGTACTCTGTTTGATCCAAAAATTACCGGCAGTATCCAGGAAGGCAAGCAGCTGGTCATCAAGTTTATCCGCCTCGCGGTGCAGCTCCTGTACCAGCGTGGGAATAGTCTGGTACACATCCTGTTCATCCGAGTACTTTTGAAGCTGCAGGGCAAGACCGAAAGCCCGATTGTGCCTGCGGCTGTAGATACGCCGCAGCTGTTTGAACAGAATAAACTTGTTGTAGCGTTCTGAAAAAAAGCTGGTAGCACTCTTTTCAAGGGAGTGGGCCTCATCAAAAATTATATGGTCGGTCGGCGGCAGTACCGCCGTACTGTCGAAACCGGCCCCCTCCACCCGGGCAGCCAAATCGGAAAACAGCAAGTGGTGGTTTACGACTAGCAGGTTGGAGGCAGCGGCCTCCCGACGGGAGCGCAGCACAAAACAACGATCACGATGGGGACAGCGCAGTCCCATACAGGCGTCGGACTCCGAACACACCCGGCTCCAGATATCCTGGGAGGGGAAAAAAGAAAGATCATCTCGGCTTCCGCTGTCTGTTACTTCGGCCCACTTCTTGATGGCCTCCAGCTCGCTCTCCTCTTGGCTGAACAGGGCCATCTCTTCGATGGTATCTTCCAGACGACGCAGACACACATAATTGCCGCGTCCCTTTACCAGCTTCGCATCGACCCGCTTTCCGAGCAGTTTTTCGGCCAGGGGAATATCCTTATCCAGCAGCTGCTGCTGAAGGTTGATGGTAGCGGTTGAGATTATTACTCGCTCGCGGTTTTGCAGTGCCCATGAGGCCGCCGGAAGCAGATAAGCAAGGGATTTACCTACACCGGTTCCAGCCTCGATCACGGCCAGCTGATGTTCGTTAAAAGCCTCGCCTACCGCTTCAAGCATTGCTATCTGGGGATCCCGCGACTCATAACTGGGAAATTGACTGCTCATTACCCCGCCGGGGCGAAGGATATCGGACAAACTGCCCACAGCCAAGGGGGTTTTCGGCTCTTGAACCAAGGGCTCGCTGACGCAATACACACTTTTAATCCGGTTGTCAATAATATAGAAACCGATTCCCTGATTTCCAAGCTGCGAAGCCACCTGCAGATCGGCATCGCTGGGACGCAAGACTCCGGAGGGGTGGTTGTGAATTACCACATCCCCGCTCTCCATATGTGGAAACAACGCCGGTGCGGAGGCTTCATTCCCCCGGCCGGCTGCATCTATCTCATGAACCAAAGCCTCACTGTTCACCTTGCCGTAGAAGAGTACTTCCTGCCCCTCTGCATCCTCAATGGCTGCCTTAATTGTTGCCTTCACTTCCGGTGTAAACCGTTCTGCACTTTTCATGCTGTGATTATAGCTCAGCAATTCTAAATTTAGAATTGCTCTTATAGCTTCTTATTGATTTTTTTTGTATGATGTGAGGCATGGAATTTGGATTCTACAAGCTATTTATCGCCAACCACGACTACATCCTTATTAACGCGTTTAATAATGAGATGCCCGAAGAACAGCATACCGCCCCCCTGGTCCAACGTGTGTGCAACCGCCACGAAGGAATCGGCGGTATGGGGGTAATTTTTATCAGCCCCTCAAATGAACAGAGTGCCTCCCTCTACTATTATTCGGCCGATGGAAATGAACAGGCCCCGCCGATTGAGGTATTGATGTGTGCTGCTCGCTACGCTTTCGATTTTGGATTGATGCAGCAGGAGGAACTGATCTTTGATACTAGCAGAGGTTCCGAGCGGCTGCATTGCATTGACAGCTCGCATTTCAGCTACCGGGTAGGTATTCCCTTTTCTAAACCGGAGAGTCAAATTGTCCCGGGAAGCTCTATTGATTTCCAGGTAAGTCTGCAGACCCAAGGCCGGAGCATTCAATCGACACCTGTACTTTTCAGCCGGCCCTATGCGGCCATCTACTCCAGTAATTTTCCCACACCGGACAGCGACAGCGTTCCTCGCAGTGTGCCAATAGCCGGCCAGGCTCATACCCTGGTGTTGTATCAGGTGCACAGCAGTGAGGAGATCCTCTTTTCCGTACCGGAGACTATCACTGTGCTGTCCGATATTGTAGAGGCAGCAGCCGCCGCCGGGGTTGCCGCAGTAGCCAACGGGTTCTGCGATCGTGACCTTATTATCCAGCTCTCCACCGGGGGAAGGTTATTCTTTGAATGGAACGAGCGCAGCAAGAGCGTATATCTTGCGGGCACACCCCATTACGCCTTCAGCGGTACCTACTCATCCGATGACGATCAGCAGTTTTTCGATGGAGAAGAGTATGGACCCTCTATTTGAACGATTTCAACGTCTCCTGCGCTCCTACATTCGTTTCGGAGCACCCGCGGATGAGTGGTTTGAACAAACCCAAGGAAATACCGATTATGGAGATTCTACTTATAAAGATACTGATTATAAAGATACTGATTATCAGGAAGCTTGGAACGAATTGGACGAATTTTTACGAAACGGGAGCAGTGCCACACAAAGCGGCCGTGCCGGCCATACCGGCCGACCCTTCGACACCAACGAGGCCGGAACCTCAGATAGGCGGCCTCCGGAAGAGCTCCATAAAGATTACTCCCTCCTCGGCGTTCCCTTCGGAGCCTCGTTCACAGAGGTGCGCAACGCATACCGCACGCTGATGCGCAGGCATCACCCCGACCTGCATGCATCAGACAGCCACAGACAGCGGGAAGCGACCCACACCTCACAGCAGCTGAACACCGCCTACCAGCGCATAAAAGCCTGGGAGGCGGCCAAGCGCGGCGCCTGAGTAGCCCCTACTCCTCCAGCTGATACTCTTGGATTTTGCGGTGAAGCGTCTTGCGGCCTATCCCCAGCACATCGGCGGTTCGTGACTTGTTGCCATTCTCCCGGTGGAGAGTGGCGCGGATCATTTCACGCTCGGCATCCTCCATCGAGCTGCCGACCTCGATTTTTATATAATCGGTATCGGAGCCGGAGGTCACCGTCGGTGGAAGGTCATCGTAACTTACTATATTGCCCTTTGACATCACCACCGCGCTTTCGATACAGTTACGCAGTTCGCGAATATTTCCCGGCCAGTGGTAATTATACAGGGCCAGGCGTGCCCGCGGGTCAATACCTTCAATATTCTTTTGGTTCTCTTCGCTGAACTCTTGCAGAAAGGCGGAAATGAGCAGGGGAATATCTTCTTTACGCTCTCGAAGGGGGGGCACGTGAATATTAACTACATTCAACCGGTAAAACAGATCCTCCCGAAAACGCCCCTCTTCGATTTCAATTTTCAGGTCACGGTTGGTTGCTGAGACCACTCGGACATCCACTTCTTGAGTATGTTCGCCGCCAACCCGTTCAAACTTTTTATCCTGCAGGACCCGTAGTATTTTTATCTGCACCTGCTGGTTGATCTCCCCAATTTCATCCAGAAATATAGTTCCGGTATGGGCTAATTCGAAGCGGCCGCGCTTCATCGAAACGGCTCCGGTAAAGGCCCCCTTTTCATGGCCGAAGAGTTCGCTTTCAAGCAAACTCTCCGCCAATGCAGCACAATGGACCTTGATATAGGGGTTATCTCTGCGATTAGAAAGGGTATGCACGGCGTCGGCCACCAGCTCTTTCCCTACTCCGCTCTCCCCGGTAATTAGCACACTGGCCTTGGTAGCGGCTACCTGTTCGATCATCTGCATAATCTTCTGCATTTGACTGCTTTTACCAATTATTGCCCCGGCGGTACGACGGTTCTTCAGCCGCTCGACCTCTTCCTTCAGGTTACGATGCTGCAGAACCAATTCCCGGTTAGATAGAGCCCGCTTGGCCAACAACGACAAGCGATCGAGATTGACCGGTTTAGTAACAAAGTCAAAGGCCCCATTGCGCATCGCATCAACAGCAGACTCAATAGTTCCATGGCCGGTGAGGATAATCACCGGAATGGTGGGATATGCCGAACTGATCCGTTTGAGCAGCTCTTCTCCGGACATCTCCGGCATCTTCAAATCTGCAATGACCAGATCGACATGCTCCTCGTTTACCAGGGACCAGCCCTGCTTTCCATCCTCCGCCAGCAGCACCTCATAGCCGTCCATTTCAAGGGAACGGCCAAGACCTTCACGAATATTTTTCTCGTCATCTACAATTAGAATAGAAAACTTCATTCCTCTTCACCTTTCCAATCAAGCAGTCGTTTCTCGCTGTTCGGTATCGGCAAGCTAATAGTGAAGGTAGTCCCTTGATTCTCCCGGGAATGCACTGATACCTCACCGTTATGTTCCCGAATTACCTTATACACCACCGTTAATCCTAAACCAGAACCAAACTCTTTAGTAGTGTAATAGGGTTCAAAAATCTTGGACAGCTGCTCTTCGGACATGCCGATTCCGCTATCGCTGATATCAATATGAACGAAGCCGTGGTCTTCCCTAGTTACAATTGTGAGGGTTCCCCCTTGATTCATCGCAGCTACCCCATTTTTTATTATATTGATTAAAGCCTGCTTCATGTACTTTTCATCCAAGTCAACCTTCGGCAAGTTCCGTTGAAGCTTGGTATCCAGCTTCACTTGATTCTCTTCCAATTCGTACTTGATAAACTCAATCAGTTCTTCCACGACCCCGTTGACGGTGCTGCGTTTCATACTGGTATCCATCGGCCGTACCGCAAACAGAAAATCCACCACAATCCCATTCAGTCGCTCTATTTCTTCGGTAATTATCTCAAGATAGCGCCCGGCGGTCTCCTCATCCAGACATTGGTTCTGCTTGAGGGCTTTTTGAATCAGCTGGATATGAATACCAATTGAACCGAGGGGATTTTTAATTTCATGGGCTACCCCCGCAGCCAGGGTTGTCAGCGAGGCCAGGCTCTCGGCTCGGCGCAGGCGCGCCTCCCGTTTACGTCTCTCGGTAATGTCGGAGACCAAAATAAGGTTTCCGTGAGGCTCATCATCCCGGTTGACCGGTACTACCGAAAAAGAGAGGGTTCGGTCCGGTCCACTTCCATCCAGGGTAAATTCCTCCTCCTCCCTTTGTGAATTCCCTTGTACGCTCTCCTTCAAAAACGAGGCTATTTCTTCATCACCGATCACCTCCCACAGAAGATGCTCTTCCGGTTCGCTGCGAAGCATAGGAAGCAGCGAACGGACCCCTTGGTTAGTGAAAATTATTTTGTGCTCCAGGTCGGTCACTAAGACTCCGTCGGTCATAGAGTTGAGCACCATTTCAAGGGTCTCGTTTTCAGAGGCTAAATCGTACAACAGTGCTCGAATTTGTTCCTGGTCGAGTTTAGAAAGCTTGTTGAGGGCTCGCTGGATAAATTTTCTCATACCATCTCCTTCATCGAGTACAGCAGCCCCTCCAGTAGAAGATCCGGGGCTTGATTGTAATGCTCAAAATTTACGAGGGCCGCCTTTATTTTTCGGTTCCAGCTTTCCAACACCCCGTAAGAGACCGGTAGACTGCTCTGTGAATCCGCCATATACTCTCCCAGGGTCTCACTGAGCTCTTTTAAAAAAGGGATAAAATAGAGCTTGAGCTGTGAATCCTGAAGGAACTCATCCAGCTTCTCCGGTTCCCACTCGGAATCCCCCCAGACATAACTAAAAAAATGCTCCGACTGGGCGCGCAGCTTTTCCAGGGGTACTCCGCGCCAGGCAAGAAAAAATGAACGCAGATCGGGATACTCAGGTGAGGAGATACGAAATATTTTCTGCAGAACCTGGACCGCTACCTCCGAAGAACGCTGTGGAAAATAGTAATGTCGAACTCTTGAAAGGATGGTAGGCAAAATACGTCCCTTACGAGCTGAGAGCAGTATAAAATAGGTACCCCCGGGGGGCTCCTCCAGGGTCTTTAGCAGCGCATTTCGGGAGGCGTCTCCCATCTTATCGGCATTCTCCAAAATCACTACCTTGGACTGGTCGGAACTGCTGGTATGCACCCACAGGTTTACCGCCCGGATTTGATCAATTGGAATGGTATCCCGGGGAACCACCTTTTCCAGCTCCATACAGTATGAACTTACCTTCTTCAGAGACTTCTCAAGTTTGCTCTCCTCCGGTAGTTCTACCTCCGGATAGAAGTTCTCCAGTTCCTCTTCAAGCTTGGTTATGGAGTCTTGAATCTTCTTCAACTTCGATTCGTTTCCCTCCCACAACATCGGGTCAAATCGTCGGGTCAATTTTCTGACTGCCCGGATAAACAGAAACCGCGCACCTTCGCTGCGACTATGCTGGAGAGTGTCGGCAGCGGCGGCTATCTCTTCGTTGAAATAGCGTGAGCCGAGCATCAAAAGGTAGGGATGATCGAGCACCCGATGCTGCCGACAGGAGCTGCAGTTGCAGCTCCACTTTCCGTCTTGTTTACAGGTGAGTACCCGTGCCAGTTCCAGAGCGGTTGAAAGTTTCCCACTGTAGGGATCGCCGTAGAACAGCAGTCCCCCTGGAAGCATCTGATGTTCAACCTCTTGTGTAAGCTGAGAAACAATTCGCTGGTGACCGATAATATTTTCAAACACTGTAGTTCTGTAACCTTTCTTCTAAAAATCGAGTTCCTACCGGGATGATTTGCTGAAGAAAACGCGCCAGAAAACTCTCCTCCAAAAAAGGGCGTACTTCAACAACCGTCTGCAGCTGCAACACAAACACCAGCAGCGCCAGCACCAGGAAGCCTTCAATCAAGCCCAGGAAAAAGCCCAAGGCCTGGTCGAGTTTTTCCAGCTCCACTCGCTCAATTACACGATGGAAGGTAGACTCTATTATTTTGATAAATGCGTAACCGATTAAAAAAATCAAGAGGAAAGAGATAATCGGAGTCCATAGATTATTACCAATATAAGGGGCTAACACGGGTGAGAGGGTTGCAGTAAAAACTACCGCCGCCGCCACACCGGTAATCAGAGCCAAGGCAGAAAGAAATTCCGCTACAAAACCGCGAAAAGTACAGCGTATCCCCGCGGCCAGTAGTATCAGAATACCAACTACATCGAATACGGCTAAACTCATTGTTTTACTGCTCCTCTCTCTGTTTCTCTCGCTGGGAGTGTATGGGAATAGATTAACTCGGCTATCCGCAGCGCCGCATCTGCCGGGCAAAGTTCAGCAGCAGCCTGCCCCATTGCCCTGCGTTCACCCTCATTCTGCAGCAGCCGGTGTATATGCTCAAGCAAGGCCTCCGAACTAAGAGATTTGCCCTCCAGCATCACCGCCGCTCCCCGCTCTGCAAACAGCCGGGCATTCCGGACCTGGTCTCCCCGTGAACTCTCCCCGCCCAGGGGGATAAGAATCGAAGCCTTCCCCAAGCTTCCCGACTCCCAAAGAGTGCCGGCTCCAGCCCTGGAGATAATCACATCGGCTGCAGCCAGGATATGGGGAAACTCCTCGTGAAAAAGAGGGGCGGTAATATAACGCGGATCTGCAGAGGCTTCATAATCGAGCTCTCCCATCTGATGCACTACCAGTGCCTGTTCTAAAAGCTGCGGCAGAATTACTTTTAGCATAAGGTTTACCTGGCGCGCCCCCTGGCTGCCGCCCAACACTAATACAAGCGGCTCGGATTCAGGCAGCCCAAGCAGTTCCCGTCCCCGGGCGGCATCCCCGGAAAACAGCTCTTCCCGTACCGGATTACCGGTTACAAGCACCCGAGCTTGTTTGCTGCTGGAATCAGCTGGCTGGGCGGAGTCTGCTCCTGGGGCTTCGGAAAAGTGCTCAAGCCGGGTAGCCTCATAGGGCAGTAAAATGTAATCGGCAAAGCGGGCTGCAATCCGGGTTGCTAAACCGGGGTCGCGGTCCGATTCGTGGGTAAGAATAGGAATGCCCAGGATTCGCGCCGCTATCACCGGTGCCACTGCCACGTAGCCTCCCTTGGAAAATAGAACTTCGGCCTTCAGTTTTTTCAGCAGGCGGATAGAGACGATAACACCCGCGGCAAGCTTAAAAATATCTATAAAATTCTGCAAAGAGAAATAACGCCTCAGTTTCCCGGAGGGTACCGCATAGTAGGGGACATCGAAACGACGAGTGATATCACGCTCTATCTGTTTACCCGATCCAATCCATACAATCTCCAGTTCAGTTGAACTGTCGATTTTTTTCAGCTGATCGATTACTGCAATTCCGGGAAACACATGACCGCCGGTTCCCCCGCCGGTGCATGCTATTGTTACTGCCACAGTTGCCTACCCTCTATTGTTTTGATATCAGCATACCATAAGCAATGGGGCTGTTCAATCTTAGCTTCGAATTGCTGTTTTAAAACAGCAATTACTGTCCCTATTGCTATTCCATCCCCCCTATCCTTGACATGAACAGTTTTGCTTAGTACCCTATAAGTGCTGTTGTGGGGTGGTTCGCAAAAAGTGCGAGCCTGAGAACATACCCGTCGAACCTGAATCTGGATAATACCAGCGCAGGGATCAGGACAGACCAGGCTGTTCCCCCTCAAACAGAAAACTATTTTCTCGTTACCATTTTTCTCGTTAGAAGGAGCATGCCATGAAAAAAATTCTTATCGGTGCGATAGTAATTGTCGCACTCGCAATTACAGCGGTCGTTCTCTTCACTCCTGGTACAAGTGAAGCAGAGGGCCAAGACGAAGGCCAGGCATCTGAAGCGGAAGAGCTGGTTGTGTACGCCTACGATTCCTTTGCCTCTGACTGGGGGCCAGGCCCCGAAATAAGCAAACGCTTCGAACAGGAATACGGAATTCCGGTGCGTCTGCAATCGGTCGGCGATGCCGGACAGGTGTTGCAGAAGGCCATCCTGGAGCAGGACGACCCACAGGCGGATATATTAATCGGAATTGACAACAACCTTGTCACCCGGGCAAAAAGCCAGGATGTGCTGGAAGCCTACACTTCGCCCAATCTGGATAAGGTACCTCAAGACCTTGTATTTGATCCGCAGCATTATGTAACCCCCTATGATTACGGCTATTTTTCCATCATCTACGATACGGAGAAAATTGATACTCCCCCCACAAGTCTGGATGAGCTCACGGACCCGCGTTTTGAGGATAAGCTTATTTTAATGGATCCCCGAACCTCCAGCCCCGGACTGGGTTTCCTGATGTGGACCATCTATACCTACGGTGATGAGTTTACCGAGTATTGGGAGCAGCTGCAGAGTTCAGTCCTGACCATCTCCGAGGGCTGGGATTCGGGGTACGGACTGTTTACCAACGGCGAGGCACCGCTGGTGCTAAGTTATACCTCCAGCCCCGCCTATCATGTTGAATATGAAGATTCTCAGCGTTATCAGGCCGCACTGTTTGAAGAGGGACATTACATGCAGATCGAAGGCGCGGGTGTGGTAAAAAATGCTCCCCATCCCGAAGCGGCCAAAAGGTTCATCGATTTCATGCTCACCGAAGAGTTCCAAGAGGTGATTCCCCTTACCAACTGGATGTACCCGGTACTGCCGGAAATCGAACTACCCGAATCGTACGATTTTGCCCCGCAACCGGAAAAGCGGTTCTATTTTGAAGCCGAGAAAATCGATGCCAACCGTGACCAGTGGATCGATAGCTGGTCAAGGGCAGTAAGCCGCTGATGAGCCTGCCGTCAGCCCGTTCGTGGGAAAGGCCGCATCCGGCCTTTCTCACTCTACTAATATTTTTAGCCTTATTTTTCTATCTGCCGATTGTTAGCGTCCTGTTGAAGGGGTTTTTCCCCGAGGGCGGTTTTGACCCTTCTGTATTTATAAAGACGGTCACCTCCCCCTACACCCTGCGTATTCTTTGGTTTACCTTTTTTCAGGCAATTCTGAGTACCATATTTTCACTTATGCTGGGCTTACCCGGTGCATATTTACTGTCGATGTACCGCTTTCCCGGCCGCAGACTGGTGAGGGCCGCCTCGGGCGTCCCCTTTGTACTTCCTCCGATTTTAGTGGTGCTGGGATTTGTTATCTTCTTCGGGAACAGCGGGCTGCTCAATTCTGTACTAATGCGGGTATTTGACCTTTCCGAACCACCTCTCCGGGTGCTCTACAGCCTAAAGGCGATTATTCTTGCCCACGGATTTTATAATTTTCCAATTGCATTAAGGCTCATTGCATCCCTCTGGCAGCAGCTGCCCCCCTCGCAGGAGTGGGCCGCCCAAACCCTAGGAGCCCCCCGACGACGATTGTTTTTCACCATTATTTTACCGCAGCTGATGCCGGCTATCCTCGCCGCTTCGGCGCTTATCTTTATGTTCTGCTTTACTAGTTTTGCCATTATCCTTGTGCTTGGCGGGGGGCCTCAATTTACAACAGTCGAGGTAGAAATCTACCGCCTGGCTAAAACCTCATTTGACATACCCGCAGCCGGAGCTCTATCGATAATCGCGCTGGTGCTCACTTTAGGTATTATGGGAATATATGTGAAGCTGCAGAATAAAATGGCCTTTCACCAGGAACTCGCCTCCGGTCCAGTGCGGCCCCGCAGCTATAACCGCCCCTCCAAAACCGGGTTTATCGGAATTGCAGCCTATATTGCCGCGATGCTGCTGATAGTCGCCGGACCGCTGGTAGCAGTAGTGGTACGATCATTACAAAAACCGGTGACCCGAGCTGGTGAACTGCGCTTTACCCTGGAGTGGTATCAGCAGCTCCTCAGCTCAGGGGCAGGTCAATTCGGCCGGATTGCCCTGCCGGCTATCCGTAACAGTGTCCTCATTGGAATAATTGCTGCAGCGGCGGCAGTGGTGGTGGGAACTGCTTTGAGTTATCTGACTGTTCGGTATCGGCTCAAATTCGGTCGATTGATCGATACGCTCTCAATGGCACCCTTGGCTATTTCTTCCGTAATTTTAGGACTCGGCTATTTTCTCATTTCCCGAAGCATCCCCGACTTGGGAAGAGCCAGGATTTTTATGATAGTTGCC
>JAWLDZ010000072.1:9576-12340 GCA_041686355.1 Spirochaetaceae bacterium | reverse complement strand
GCCTCTAAATGAATAATTATACATTTTCATACAGAACAGAGGGGTTGAAACGGAAAACTTATTGACATTTTGGCGTTTTTAAATTCAAATACCGTATAAATATATAAAAAGGAGATGCCATGAAAGGGAGTAAGTTTTTTGTGCTCGTGGCGCTGGTTTTGATGACCACGCTGCTGTTGGCTTCCTGCGGAGGAAAGGCCGAGGGAGCAGAGGGCGAGCAGTCGCAGAGAATGAGGTTTGTGACTATCGGAACCGGCGGATTGACCGGAGTGTACTATCCTGCAGGGGGTGCTATTTCGCGCACCGTCAACAAGAAGCAGAGCGAGTACAATCTGAAGGCCACTGTAGAATCTACCGGAGGATCCGTGTTCAATATAAACGCCGTGATGTCGGGGGATCTGGAGTTCGGTATTGCCCAGTCGGACCGTCAGTTCCAGGCAATGGAGGGGATGGCCGAATGGGAAGGAAATGCCCAGGATAAACTGCGCGCAGTCTGCGCCCTGCACCCGGAATCGGTAACCCTGATCGCAGCGGCAGACTCGGGGATCAATTCGATTGAGGACCTTAAGGGCAAAAGAGTGAACATCGGCGACCCCGGTTCGGGAAACCGCGGAAACGCCATCGACGCCCTGTCCAACGCCGGCCTCGATTGGGAATCGGATATTCAAGCGGAGCAGGTAAAGGCAGTTGAATCGGCCAAGCTGCTGCAGGATAGTCGCATCGACGCCTACTTCTACACGGTCGGCCACCCCAACGGTTCGGTCAAAGAGGCTACCGCCGGAAAGCGGAAAGTGAAGATTGTGTCTATCACCGATGTGGATGAACTGATCCGCACATACCCCTTTTACGCAAAGTCAGTTATTCCGGCCAGTCTCTACCCAACCGCCGAAAATGACGAAGATGCGCTTACCTACGGGGTAAAGGCAACTTTGGTTACATCCTCGGATGTGTCCGAGGACATTGTGTATACCATTACCAAGGAAGTCTTCGAAAACCTGGAAGACTTCAAGGGTCTGCACCCCTCCTTCGCCGTATTGACAAAAGAGAACATGCTGGAAGGCAACAGTGCCCCCTACCATGCCGGGGCCATGAAGTACTTTGAGGAAGCGGGTCTTATTTCAGAATGATCCGGCGGGAGGTTCAGTTATTTCCAGTTCTGAACCTCCGCCGACTTTAGACCGGCGAGGAAAATAGCGTACAGGAGGGGCGTTGTGCAGAGTGAGCAGAATAGGCAAAATAAGTTGAAGGACGAAAAACCGGAGATCGACGCAAAATCGGACAACAACCAAGAACCGTCAATCGACGAGGGCTCCAGAGAGGCAATTAAAATTGCCGAAGAGGCCGAACTGGGGGTAAAACATATCCAGGGGAAGGCCGCGTTTCTGATTCCGATTATTGCGGCCGCCTGGTCGCTCTTTCAGCTTTCCCTCGCCAGTATTCTGATTCTGAACTCCGTACTCATCCGCTCTATCCACCTGACCTTCGCGATTACCCTGGTGTACCTGAGCTATCCCATGTTCAAAAAACCGAAAAAGGGACGGCTCGGAAGGTACTTGTCCGCCCGGGACCGTATTACCACGCTGGATTTTGTGCTGGCCCTGGTGGCGGCTCTGGCGGCCTTGTACATTGTGATCGATTACGCCGGTATCAGCATGCGTCCGGGGGCACTGATTACCCGGGATGTGGTTATCGGAATTATCCTGGTGGCGGCGGTGCTCGAAGCCGCCCGCCGTTCCCTGGGGCCGGTGCTGCCGATTGTGGCGATCGTATTTATTCTGTACAGCTTTTTCGGGCCCTACATGCCCGGGGTGATCGCCTTTAAGGGGGTCTCCCTGTCGCGCTTTATCAACCAAATTACCATCAGCACCCAGGGTATCTACGGGATCCCCCTGGATGTGTCGGCCACGATCGTGTTTCTGTTTGTCCTGTTCGGGGCAATGCTGGACCAGGCGGGGGCGGGACGCTATTTTGTGCAGATGGCCTTTAGCCTCTTGGGCAGATTCAAGGGCGGCCCCGCCAAGGCGGCGGTTCTGGCCAGCGGCTTGACTGGAATGGTCTCCGGATCCAGTATCGCCAACGTGGTGACCACCGGAACCTTCACTATCCCAATGATGAAGAAGGTGGGCTACCCCGCCCATAAAGCCGCGGCAGTGGAGGTGGCCTGCAGCACCAACGGCCAGCTGATGCCCCCCGTAATGGGTGCGGCGGCTTTTATTATTGCCGAGTACTGTAATATCGACTACCTGATGGTGGTGAAGGCGGCCTTCATTCCGGCGGTGGTCTCTTATATCGCTCTGATGTATATCACCCACCTGGAGGCCGGAAAACTCGGGCTGAAGGGACTCAAGAAGGAGCAGATCCCCCCCTTCTGGAAAACCTTTCTAATGGGTATCCACAACCTCATTCCGATTTTTTTCCTTATCTACGAGCTGGTGTTTATGCGCCGCTCCCCGGAGCTGGCGGTATTCCGGGCTATCTCTGCTCTGACGGTGCTGATAGTTGCACAGAACCTGATTACGGCGAGGCGGGCCGGGCGCTCGCCGCTGGACGGGCTGAAGAACAGCGGACTGCTGCTGTGGCGCTCCCTGGTGGCCGGGGGAAAAAACATGATGGGCATCGGGGTGGCCGTGGCCGCCGCCGGCATCATTGTGGGAGTGGTGACCCTGGGCCTGGGCGGTATTATTACCGAGGTAATCGAAGTAATATCAGGCGGGAATTTCATTCTAATTCTGATTATCACCGCCATCGCCTGTCTGCTGCTGGG
>JAWLDZ010000072.1:0-9476 GCA_041686355.1 Spirochaetaceae bacterium | reverse complement strand
GGGCCTGGGCGGTATTATTACCGAGGTAATCGAAGTAATATCAGGCGGGAATTTCATTCTAATTCTGATTATCACCGCCATCGCCTGTCTGCTGCTGGGAATGGGGCTGCCCACCACCGCCAACTATATTGTAATGGCCAGCCTGACGGCCCCGGTTATTGTCACCCTCGGCGCCCGCTCCGGAGTGGTGTTTCCCTTGATCGCCGCACACCTGTTTGTGTTTTTCTTCGGGATTCTGGCCGACGACACCCCACCGGTGGGGCTGGCGGCCTTTGCTGCCTCGGCAATCGCCAAGTCGAATCCAATACGCACCGGGGTTCAGGGCTTCACCTATGATATCCGTACCGCTCTGCTGCCCTTTATGTTCATTTTTAACACCGATCTGCTGCTGGTAAACATCACCACCGGGTGGAAGATCGGATGGATTTTCTTTACCACCCTGATCGCGATGTTCAGCTTTGCCGCACTGACCCAGAACTATTTTGTCACTAAAAACCGCTGGTACGAGGGGGCGCTGCTGCTGCTGACCACCTTTATTCTGCTGCGGCCCTACTACACCACCAATCTGCTCGGCATTGCAGAAAGCTACCGCTACGTGGTATCCGTCGGCGCCCTGGTAGTCTACGGCCTTGTGTTTCTGCTGCAGCAGCGACGTGCTAAAAGACCGGTCGGAAGCAGCGCTGTGCCGGCATAAGCTTAGACTTGGACGACTTGCTCTCCCCGGCGCATTTTACTACCTTATACATATGTACAACCCTTTAGCTCAATTTTACGAAGAAGTTTTTCCTGTAAGTGAATCACAAATTCATTTCGTTGAATCCGCTGTTATTAAAAGCCGACCCTCCGGCGATTCCCCCCGGCCCCGGCTGCTGGAGGTGGGCTGTGCCGTCGGTGATCTGGCCGCAGCAGTGGCCGCAACGGGAGTAGAGGTGGATGCAATTGATTTAAACCCGGCAATGATCCGGAAGGCCCGGAGCCGGCATGGCAGACATGCCGAAGCCGGCCTCTTGCGCTTTCACGAGATGGATATGCTTGACATTGATACAAATTTCGAAGCGGACAGCTTCGATGCAGTGGCCTGCCTGGGTAACACCCTAGTGCACCTGCCGGGCCCTTCTGAAATAGAGTGCTTTCTGCAGGCCGCCGCCCGCATACTTCGAACCGGCACCATAAGCGGAACCATTATCCTCCAGATCCTGAACTACGCACATCTGCTCGAGCGGCGGCCCGTGACACTTCCTCCGATAGAAACCGAGAAGCTGCGTTTTGAGCGAGAATACAGTTATCCGGCCAATGGCGGCGAACTCATCACCTTCAGCACCCGGCTGCATATTAAGGGCAATAACGAAGTGTATGATAATACGGTAGAACTGTACCCACTACAGCAGGTGGAGCTAGAACTGCTGCTGCAGCGGGCCGGCTTCACTCAGACCAGCTTCTACGGAGGTTTCGATGCGTCACCCCTGCAGCCGGATAGCCTCCCGCTGATTGCGGTGGCCCGCCTTTAAGCCTTCGGCAACTCTTCTTTAACCCTGCGGCAGCCAGCCGCGCAGCCCCTGCCTAGTCTCCACATAGTAAAATGAGCCGTTTACCCCAAGCAGGGTCAGTTCGGCTGAATCTGAAAGCTCGGCTACGGCTTCACCGTGTGAAGCAGGGGCGGAATAAAGATAGGTATTCTCCGCCATGCGCATCGGACTGTCGGCCTCCAAGGGCTGCTCAAGTAGCTCTATATCTTCATACCCCAGCTCTGCCGCCTGCGAAGGACCTTGAACCCCAGGTAAACGAACTCTCAGGCCGTCGGTACCGGCGGCGACAATCCGCACCACCGTGCCGGCCGGTTTTCCAGATCCAAGTCCAGTCCCGACCTCACGGGCAGTGCGCATATAGCTTTCAAGAGGATATTCATCAAGCGGTAGTTCTGCGGGCGGTCCTAACCCTGGTTCTAAATAATCCCACGGATCAAGGGCACGCCAGCGGTCCCCGTATATTCCAAAGTGAAGGTGCGGCGGGGTGGAAATTGCATTACCGGTATTTCCCATCCCTCCCAGCGGGTCGCCGGGGGATACTCTCTGCCCGCTTTCTACGTACTGCTCTTCCAGATGGGCATAGTAATAATTCAAGCCCCGTTTTTCATCCCGGACAAGCACTATTTTGCCGCCGAGATCGCGGGTACCAACCCGCCGGACTATTCCCTCGCTTGCCGAAAGCACCGGAGTGTTCCGCGCAGAAAAAATATCCACCCCTTCGTGTTTTCGGCGGCCGCCGTCTCTGGAATCTCCAAAAAAACTATAAATATCCCGCATACCCTTTCCCTCAACAGGAAAAGCCAATACCGGATTCTCCTCGATGGCCAGGGTATATCTTCCGCCCCGCAGCAGCTCAGGCTGCAAACGAAGAATATAACGGTTGTCCCGCTGCGGCTCAAACACCAACGTTTTATCTTCCCGGTCATAACTTGCAATGAGCTGAAGCTTCTCACCCTCATCTTCCACCCGAAACAGGTCGGCAAAGAACCGCGGTTCGGATGTCTGATCATAGCTTATACTTATGCGAATACTTCTCCCCCGCCGGCCGGCAAACTCATAACCCGCCGCATCCGGAGCGGCAGGGTCGAAAAACAACTGCTCCCGAAAGGGGAGTTCTATCTCCACAGGCTCATTCATAACGTCCGCAGAGGCAGAAATCCACCGCCGACCTAGAGCTGTATCAGCCAGATCCATCTGCTCGAGCCCCTCAATGTAGTCGGCATGCGAGGTCCGCGGCTCGAAGGGCTCCGCCACCTCCTCCTGTGAACATCCGATCAGGCCTATAAGCACTGCAATACTGATAGAAAGGAATAGTCCTATCCCTGGGGGAAAACGATAATATAAGTGTTTCATTATGCTGAATAGTAGAAAAGGATCAGCCCTGAGTCAAGGTGGCGTTTCAATTATGCGGGGGAATGATTCACATCCATAAATTGATCACTTAAGAGCTCTGTTTTTTGCCGAACAGATACCCGGAAAGCATTGCATTTAGTTCCTTCAGCAGCCGCTCAGCCTCGATTGGTGAACCAAATATTTTGATGGAGTGGATTACCTCCTCGGATGCACGGTGTATGATATGCGCCGCAGCTTCCAAGTCTTCCACCTCCGGAAGCGGTTGAAGAGAGCCAAGAAGACTGTGAATCAGGGCCACCGTCTTCTGTTCCTCTTCACTGATGAGCCGGTCGATCTGCGGATCGGTATAGCGCATGCCGGTAATCTCCCGATGCAGCTGCGGAGAGATATTGTGGGCCTCGAAGAGCCGGCGAATTATACGATCGACCAATGCCGGCCCATTCTGCCAGGCAGTTGAGCGGTTATCCGGCAGACTGTGAAACTCTGAAAAAACTTCGTTCAGAATGCGGCCATAGTAGTGCTGAATTACCTCCAAAAATACCTCCTTCTTGTTGCGGTAGTAGGCGTAAAAGCTTCCTACGGCGAAACCGGCACGGGCGGCGATTTTTTTGCTGGTACTGCGGTGATATCCATCCTCGGAGAACAGCTCCAGGGCGGCCTGAAACAGTTGCTCTTTAGTCGCGATGCTGCGGGACTGCTGAGGCGTCCGGGGCTCTTTCTGCATACGGGCCTCCTTATTATGAGCATATGCTTCCTTCAACTGCACTGTCAGAGTAGCAGAAAAACGTAAAAATGTGAACTATATGTCATATTTACTCTTGCAAAACATGAACTTTTGTTCATATTATAGTCATGCACGGAGGTTGTATGGTCGAAATACTCATTACCTATATTCTACGTATTCTGCCGGCTCTGGCGGCATTGATGCTGTTTTTACTGCTGCTGCCCCGCCGGGCACATGCCCTGCGAATAACAGTGTATATCGCCCTGTTCATAGTTATTCGTGATGCCATGACCCCGGTTGGATTGTGGCGCTTTGGTACGGACGCCTTTTTTTGGCTTCGCTTTACCCCTTCTCAGGCACTTCTGCTTATAATCGCCGCCGGAAGCACCCTTGCAGCCGTAGGTATGCTGGCCGCTGAGCCGCAGCTGCGACGGCGCATAGAGTGGCTGCGCAGGCCGCAGGAGCGAACAGGCCCGGCCCCTCTATATGCTAGTACGGGCCTTGCGGCGGGACTGGTTGGAGCTCTGATAACCGCCGCCCCCCTCCTGCTGTTCTATACCGGTGTACCGATCGGGTTGCGGGGAGGGATAGTAGTCTCCGGCCTGCTGCCGGCCCTTGCCCTTACCGCCCTGCTGGGCAATTTCTATGAAGAGCTGCTGTTTCGCGGCTTTCTGCAGGATTACTTTAGCACAAGCCTTAAACTCAGCCCCCTGCACGCAGCCTTGGCTTCCGGGGCGGCCTTTGCCGCCGGGCACTCCTTTCTGGCGGTAACAGTCAGCAGTGTCGGAGCCCCGTTGCTGCTGTTTGCTCTGTATGAAGGCGTTATTGCCGGACTAATCCGCATGCGCTGGGGACTTATCCCGGCGGTCATCTCCCACGGGGGAGCAATTTTTTTACTATCCGGAGGCTTTGTATGAAGACAATCAAATTGAGTATGACCCGGCTGTATCTGCTGCCGGGAACCGGCGGTCGATATACCCTGATCGATACCGGCTATGAGCACGAGTACGGGCTCTTTCGCACACAGCTTCAAAAACACGGACTCCGTATCGAAGATATAGATTATCTATTTCTTACCCACCATCACGACGACCACGCCGGGTTTGCCGCACAACTGCTAGAAGAGCGTCCCGAAATTCGTATAGTTGCACGGCAGGAGGCGGAACCTCTGCTGGCGCAGGGCCGAAACAACACTGCCAATGGGGGAGCACTGCTGAATCGGCGCATAACCGCCCTGTTCAAGCTCAAACGGTTAATTACGCCCGACTGGAACCTCAGCTTTCCGCCGGTACAGCTGCGGCCCCAAGACATCAGGTTGAGTGAAGAGCGCACCGACCTCAGCGATACCCTCGGTTTTCAGGCCGAGGCGGTATACACTCCCGGCCACAGCTCCGACAGTCAATCGCTGCTGCTGCCGGAGGGGGCGTTATTCTGCGGGGATATGGCCGCCCGTTTCTTGAACTTTGCCGGAGCAAAATACTGCACCCTGTTTAACGAAGACATCGAACAGGTGTACCGCTCATGGCAGAGTGTGTTGAAGCTTGGTGTTCACCGACTCTTTCCAGCCCACGGCAGTGATTTCTCAGCCCGCACCCTTGAACAGCACATGCATGCGCACCACCCGGCAGAAGGCGTGCCTTTTCCGGGCTAACAAAGATCGACACAAGAGGATTGGCTCATATCCATAAAACCCACATGCCGGTAGTAAAACAGGATAACCAGCAGCTCTCGATTGTGCAGGGGATTCTCCGCAAAAAAGAACAGATGCGAGTTACAGCGGCAGTCGCTGCAGCCGAAGCCGTCTACCTCCGCTGCTGTAGATTAGTTTTTGCGCTGCCCGCATAGATATACCAACCCGGCATCAGATCTGGATAACCGATGCGCGGTATCGGCAGTGTCGAGGGGGCATCCAGCCGGATGACCAGCAGGTATACCCCGCTGTTTGCATTGGCCAGCACATCCGGAGTCTCCGTATCGATCGGTATGTCATCGTTGACCACTTTTACATAGCCCTGCCGATCGGTGGCCACCGACACAGCCCGCACCGGCATTACCTCACGGGCCCTGTGGAGGGCATGGCAGAAAAGCGGGTCCGTATGGGCATTGGGCATAAAACGCTGGGTATCTTCATGGGAAAGAATAAACAGGACCTCCGCCGCCTGTCCCTGGGAGGACAACTCGATAAGCTCTTCCACATGCCGGCTTCCTCGGATTCGGACAATGAGCCCTCAACTGGAGGCCTTCTTGATCCTTTACAATCATTACAAAACGATTCGGCCTGCGCATCAGCCTGGCCGGCTCGGGACGAGAAAAAATCTGCAGGAAACCGGCATCCACTTTCTATTCAGACCTTTTTGCCCGAGAATAGTACCCGGATACCAGGGCTTCAAGCACACGGTTCGTACGTGCACCGCTAGCAGCGGTACTTGGTGCTTTAGAACCACCTCGGATTTCATCGTTGATCAGCTCTATAAGCGGCTGATGGACATGGGGCGGAAAGGGTTTCTGTTCCATTTCCTTTGTTTCTCCGTCTTTGATAATAAGAACCGGTGCATCGTCAAAACAGGAATACTCAATCGTGCCCTCACTGCCGCGAATTACAGTCCGATCAGTCTCGCGCCTACCTGTAAAGTCCCACAATGCGGTTCCGATTACATAACTGCTCTGCCTAGTGGACTCTTGTGACGCTCCTCCCGCTGAACGGGTGGTAAAGGCCGCTGCAACAATATCTTCTGCGGTATAGTCACCTGCAAGATTACTGGCCAATGATGAGACCGGAGAAATTGGACCGAGAAACCAATCGATAAGATCGAGCATATGACTGCCCATATCTGCAATTATCCCGGCACCGGCTGTGGCAGGATTCACCCGCCATGGCACTTCACCACTTGCGGCTGCATACCGGGCTCTATCCTGGCTCAATTCTACAACTACGCTTCGCGGCTCGCCGATGCTGCCGGAATCGATCGCCTCTTTTATTTTTACAAACTTCTCTAAACCACGACGATAGTAAGCAACCCAAAGAGCAGCTCCGGTTTCAATAGAGCATTCTATCATTGCATCGCACTCACTTGCAGAGGTTGCCATCGGTTTTTCAACCAGGACAGGCTTCCCCGCCCGCATCGCCAGCTCTGCGAATTTCCGGTGAAGGTGAGGGGGCGTTGCAATATACACAGCATCTACCTCAGGATCATTTATCAGCTCCTCCGGCTGAGTGTACCAGCGCGAAACATTGTGCCGCTTCGCAAAATCTGCAGCCGCTTCTGAGTTTCGCTTGCTTATTGCCGCAAGTTCTGAGCCAGGGGCCTTATAAAAGCCGGGACCGCTTTTTTTCTCGCAGACATCACCGGCTCCGATAATACCCCACTTTATAATTCTCGCTTTATCCATTATCTGCATCCTTTGCTTGTGGCGTTTCGATACCGGCAGAAATGCATAGGTCACGGATTTTGTTTATAAGAGCACCGGTTACTTCGACCCCTTCTGCTAACTGCTGTTTTTTTCTTTCCAGCGCCCGATCGCCGGGGACTCGAACCTCATCATACCCCGGTCTTGGTTTCGCAGAACGACATGCCTCAGAGAGCCAACCCATCTCTGCCTCCAAGGCCGACAAGCCGGAGAATGCCTCCGGATTTATTATCTGCAGGTACACCGAAGTCCCCCAATTATCAGGCTTTTCACGCCGCCCGTAGCCTCCGAGCCCTGAGGTAAGAGCCTCAATGATTAACCCAAGCGCATAGCCCTTGTAACCGGCATCAAGACCTCCAAGAGGCATCATCGAACCGGATCTCCCGCCCGCAGTTGCATTGGGGTCATTGGTCGGATTCCCATCGGCATCTAACAGCCATTCTCCCGGCAGAGGAGTTCCGTTTTCGCGATGCCGGTTTACCACACCACCGGCGGTTACCGAAGTACTTATATCAACAATTATCGGCCCCTGAGGTCCGGAGGGAATTCCCGCGGCAATCGGATTTGGTGAATATACGGGCGTTTTACCTCCAAAGGGTGCAACCATCTGCGCATTCGGATCCGATGCGGCAAGAATACCCAAGCGGCCCTGTTCTACTATCATCGGCATATATGCTGCAAGACATCCGATATGGTGGGCGCGTCGAATTGAGTAGGTTACCACCGGCAGCTCTTTCGACCTTTCCAAAGCCTCTTGAATTGCCAGGTAAGTGAGGTAAATACCGGACATGTATTTTCCGTCCCACAGCACAGCAGAACCGTTATCCTGAATAATTTCTAGAGATTCTTGTACCCGCATACCCCCTGAGGCCAGCTCATTTACATACGCCGGCAGAAGGTTAATACCGTGAGTTGTGTGGCCCATTAGGTCAGCTTCTACAAGTATCTCAGCAACCACCCTCGCTGCCTCATCTTTTAATCCGGCAGACGATAGTAGTTTAGCTGCAGTTTTTTTCAGGTCCTCATACATATATATGCTTGTATTCATTCTTCTCTCCAATCGTAGAATTTTTATGTGGTTCCGCGGAGTATAAGTTCGGGATAGATTAATGTTTGAGATGAGATAGCCTGACCACTGAGAACATCTCCCATTGCCCTGGACAGCATTATGCCGGTTACCTCTTCTTTATTATCAATCACCGTCATCGCAGGAGATGAAACTTGAGAAAAAAGCGTGTTGTTAAACCCTATCACTGCAACCTCATCCGGAACCCGGCGACCATCCCGTTCCAGCTGCTGCATCGCACCAATGCTAGTTAAATCGTCGCATCCAATCACTGCAGAAAACTCAGCCCCGCGCTTTGTCAAATCTTCAATCGCAGCAGTTCCGCCGGCTAAGCCGCTTTGTGTTCTGACTACCCGATTTTTCAGATAAGGGATACCGTACTCCTCAAGCTTCTCCCGGTATCTTTTGTGTTTTTGATACCCCACAGGGGTATCGTAATCCAAGACCAAGGCAATCTCCCTAATTCCCTTTTCTTGGACTAGATAATCAACAGCTAAAACAATACCGTATGCCTCTTCACTGGAAATATTATAGATGTTATCACCTTTAAGACTGGTATTGTGCATCACCACCGGTGTTTTGCTGTGGTAACGCTGGATACTCTCGGCGGTTTGATCACAGGAAAAAATAGACCCGACCATTATCACCCCATCAACCTGTTTTTCCGCAAGTACACGTAAATAGTCTTTCATCTTAGACTTGTCATTTCCGGTGTTGCATAGAATCACATTGTATCCGTAGGTGCTGAGTTTTTGCTCAATTGTGAAGGCAATATTCGCATAATGGATATGACGTATATCTGACGCTAGAACGCCGATAGTTTTAGTAGCCTTGTTCACCAGACTTTTGGCGACCGAGCTGGGGATATAATTGCTGTTTTTCAGAACCAAAAGAACCTTTTCTTTGGTCTGCTTCTTTACATTGGGATGGTTGTTTAAAACTCTGGATACGGTGGATATTGAAACTCCAGATTCTTTTGCTATATCATAAATATTCACGGCTCTATCCAATTCACACCCCCTAGGCTACACGCTACGTAACATCCAATCCACGTATTTTTACAACTACCTTTTTTATAGCAGATATTTGCTCTTTTTTACACGCAGGCCGGTGGATCTCTCCGGGAAAAAACACCACAAAATCGCCGCTGTTCAGGGGAATTTCAACCTCGGTATCCATGGTATCATAAAAGCCAATGTCCCGCTCATCAAACTTATCAGTTGTTACCTGATGATCGGTTGGTGCTACCCTGCAATATATACTCTCCTGTCCACTTATCGAATAATGTATATCCAGGTTTTTCCGACCAGCCAATTGGCGCTTTTAATATGAAACGCGAAAATACTTGCAAAAACCCAAAAACAAGCATCCCAACCATAAAGACAACCAGGATTGTCTT
>JAWLDZ010000071.1:0-12351 GCA_041686355.1 Spirochaetaceae bacterium | reverse complement strand
CTAGAGGTACAGATAAATCGCAAGAAAAAGACTGATACTGCCGCCTAGTACAAACAAATGCCACATGGCATGGTAGTAAGGCACTTTCTTCATTGAGTAGACCAGCGTCCCGGAAGTATAGATAATACCTCCTGCCAGTATCATCCGAAAAAATTCGGGCGAAAGCTGCTGAACCACCGGCTCCCAGACCAGCACAATCAGCCATCCCATCAAAATGTAAATGAGCATCTGCACAACCCGCATACGGCCCCAGAAGACAATTTTGAAGGCCATTCCTCCGGCGGCAATGGCCCATACCAGGCCCAGAGCCAAGAGGGGGTAGTAGCCGCCCAAACTCAGCATAACCGGTGTATAGGTACCAGCGATGAGTATATAGATGGACATATGGTCACAAATGCGGAGCACCCGTTTTGCCTTCGATATCGGTACAAAGTGATACAGGGTCGAGGAGAGGTACAGGAGTGTCATCGCTACTCCGTAAATAATGTAACCTGTCAGAATAGTCGGGTTGTTCGCCTGCAGACCCTTCTGAATAAGTAAACCCAGTGCAACCAAGGACAGAATCACACCGACTCCGTGTACCACTCCAGAGGCAATTTCTTCTCGGTTGGTATCATGGGTATGCAGAGTTATGTGGCGCTCCAGCCAGCTTGCAGTAATTTGTTCTTCGCTCATACGTATAAACCTACACTAATTAAGATTCTATTCATAGAGGCGACTTAACAGCTCCATTGCATTCTCTACCGCATGAAATTTTTCGCGGTCACCCCCGCGGTCGGGATGGTGCTGCTTTACCAAAGCCCGATACCGCCGACGCACTGTGTGGATACTTACCGTCGCCCCTAAACCTCGGTCTTCCAAGCCCAGTACCTCTAACGCCTCCCGCTGCTGCTCATATGCCTCCAGCCTCTGATAAAAGCCGTTCAGCATCTGCCGAACCTCAGCTGCATCGGTTTCGTGGAGCTGCTTCACATCCAGATAATACTCCCTCAAAGGATCGATTTGAGCAAGGCCCTGACTCTGGCCCTGGGCCTGGGCCGTAGTATCTCTATAAGGCTTCAGACGAATCTCTAAACAGAATATCTCCAGTTCATATCGCTGCTGTTCATGCAGCAGGTCCCGCAGACGATACAGCACATGAAACAGAAAAAAATGGGTTTGAAACAGGCTTAGTTCTTCCGAGAGCAGCTGGGGGTTAAATTCTAAAAACCCCCGGTCGCTAAGAGCATACAACAGCTTATGCTCGGACAAGCCCTGTACATGCTCTTCCAGGATTTCAACGATCGGTTCAAACAGCTGCACTGCAGTATAGCTTTGAAACATAGGCATAGCCTATAGAGTGATGAATACAGGCGCTTTTTTCAAGAGCACAAGAGTGCTATGCGTCTGCACAACAATTCGCGTACAACAATTCGCGTACAACAATTCGAAACCATGCTTGTACCCAGGCAGTCTTCAAGGTATATTGAAAAGCATGAACACTCTGACCCTCCATAGTACCAAAATACATTCGATTCCTGTTTTAGAGATGTACCCGTCCATCGAACAGCAGCCATCCCTAGCGCCCTTACCGCTGGTAATCGTCTTTCACGGCTTTGACAGCAGCAAGGAGCGTAAGCTGCAGAATGCCCTTGCCATTGCTCAACAAGGTTTTTTTGTGGTGATCCCCGATGCGGTACGCCACGGTGAGCGGGAGGACAGCAGTTTTGCAGCTTTAAGCTACAGTCAGAAAGCGGAGTATCTGTTTGACATTGTGAATGACACCGCTGCAGAGATCGACTCTATTGTACAACACTATTCACAATCCTCGATTGTCGACAACCGCCGCTGCGGTTTGGAGGGGACCTCCATGGGCGGTATGATAGTATATGAATACCTCGCAAAGTACGGTCGAGAAGGAATCCGGGCTGCGGTCAGCATCATTTCCACTCCCGACTTCGGCAGCATTATCGACAACAGTAAGCTGCAAAACCCGGAATTTTACCGGTCATATCCACAATCCAAGATAAACCGGGTAAAGGACTCTCAACCGCTGCCCCAAGCTATGAAACTCAAGGACTTTCCCCTGCTCTTGCTCAATTCGGAGGACGACTCGATTATACCGATTCTCCCGGTGCGTACCTTTCACTCTGCCCTTAAGCATCAATACACCGATGCCCGGCAACTGCGAATTAAAACCTTTCACGATACCGGGCACCAGACTACTCAGTCAATGATTAGAGAATCGGCAGAGTGGTTTCGCAGATGGCTTTAAGCTCTCTCCTTAAATTACAAAACGCAGCCGGGCTGCTACTCCTTTCTCATCAAGTCTCTCGGGGTAGTACTGCAGGTAATGCACTTCTCCATTCTGCCGCAGGGTTTCCTCCACCATTTCATCAATAACATCCTCCACTGGCAGCAGCTCTTCACCGCAGTGGGGACATTTTTTCTTAGCTAAATCAAGGTAATGGTCGTTGGGACATTGATACCCAGGGCGCGCAAAACTCTCCTGAACTAGTAATGTGTGGATTTGACCATTCATCAACGCTTTAAGGGTCGGTCCGACATCTACAGTGGCAGTCCCACCTTCGTACTGCTCTGTGTCAATAAACTCAAGCAGCTTTGCCTCTTGTTCCTGCTCCCATTCAGAGGCAGCCCCACGTGCTCGTGTGAGGATCTCTTCCTTTTTCTCTTCAGGACGCGCTTTGAATTCACCAATCAAATGTCTCTGTAAATAACTGTGTAAATTATCTTTTAATAAGCGAAGCTCCCGATCATTGGGAGATGCTACCAGCAAATAATCGAACCTTCCTTTATTAAACACTTGAAAAGCCGCTTCTGCAATTTTTTTGGCGTGCTTATTCATATGATCGCGGATATTGCGCTGGAGTCGCTGTTCACCAAGGCCCTGCAGGGCTTCGTCAGTGGCGCCTTCCATTTCTTCTTCTGTGAATATTTCCTGCTCCTCAGTCAGCTGGTTCGCAGTAAGGGCGTATACTTTTGCTTGATGAGAATTGCCTATCAGGATACAGAAACGTGCAAATTGATCGCGCGCTGCAGTCAAAGGGCGGGTGTATGGATCTGTATCAATTATAATCTGATTTGGGTACTGAACAGGCAGCTCAAACTCCTCCCAAAGACCAGTGGTGTTAGCAAACAGAGCAATCATTTTGGTGCCTTCATAGCGGTTAGTCCGCGTTTTTAACACCTCCTCCATCCGCATCAGGAGCTTTTCTAAATTCTTTTTTTCATTACCGGAGTAGCGGGAAGTTTGACTAAGCTCTTTCAGCTTCCCCCTTATCATGGAGTTTAACTTTGACCGAAACTTTTTAGGTAACTCGGTGGTTAGATACATACTTACCACCGGATGCTCCTCGTTCCGATAACTCATCAACGACTCAATCTGATCTCTATTTATCATCTCGAATCCTCCTTCATCCTCCATAAAAAATACAAACGAAGGACTCAGCAAGTCAAATGAAGACAGCAATTTTAATTTAGGATAGTGCAATGCACTATCCTAAATTAAAATTCCTCCACCCGTTTAGATAAACAAATTTTTGCTAAGAAAATGAAGCAAATTTAGAATTGCAGAAATAAATCGTTAAAAAGAGGAATCGAAGGTATAGATAGACTGCCCCTCGAACTGACCCTCCGGTTGAAAGAGGCTTTTAAGATTGCTGTGTATTGCATCACGAACTTGAGAAGACACATATATCCGGTTCGGGGCAGCATATTTGCTGCCGAGATGAAAAATGAAGTTAATATCATCAGCTACAATAGTACCGGTGTTTCCACGCTCCTGATACACTGTAGAGCCGATATGCATGGCTATTTTGTAGTTCAATAGTGTATGATACGGGCCGCCCTCAATACTCAATATCAGACGATTTATGAGCAGACGGGTGGCTAACACGGGCACTTCACACTCTTGCCCGTCAAAGGGAAAAAGCAGCAAGCCCTTCCATTCGTTCCACATCCAGATTTTTCCTTTATACTCAACTGCTTGAGACTCTATCATATCATGAAAAGCGGTTTGCATCTGTTCCTGGTGGCTGTCTCCCGCTTTTTTACTCCACTCTTTTGAGGGCAGCAGCTCTACATACATAAAACAGAAGGTATACTCTCTTCCTTGAACCACATGGTTCCAGCTTTTTGCAGGTTTACTGGAGTATGAAACTGTTTTCGGAGTTCGGCTTACCGATGAAGGGGTAAGGCTGCTTCGCTTCTGATAAAAGGTAAGAGTCCGCCCAATACGGCCAACTTTTATTGTCGAAAGACGGGTGGTATCTATATAATCACAACACCCATTATGAAACAGGCTTGCGATGTCTTCAATCCGGCCTCTGCTTTCTACTATCCCCCATGGGCAGGATAAACCGCCGGCAGCCTTCAACCAATTTTGTAATTCCGTTTTTGATAAGTCAGCGATATTAAAGTAGATAAGCTGGTCCCCAGTCACAATATCCCTTTTATTCCACTCACTCCAATTGATGCATTCGAAATGATATTTCTTCGACTTCGAAAGCGGTTGAAATGCCGTGGTAAGCTCGGAATCATCCGAGACTAGTAAAATCTCTGTCATAGAGCTGCCCCGCTTCGGTACACGTAGTACTTGCGATTACCACGCACTCTCTTCTCTTCCAGCCGGCTTAACAGCAGATGGTCCAGCATCATTGTCACCACCTCGCTTAAGGACAGCTCCCCCGGTTTTGTGTGGGCATGTTCAAGCTCTTCAACCTGTTTGACTATCTCCGAAGAGCGGATATCTTCTTCGCTTTCAGAATAATCTATAGTACCACTATGAACCGCTGTTCGAATCTCAAGCGGACGACTGAGGGGGTTCCGGGTATAATTGTACAGAAACAGCTCGTGGAGCACTTCCATGCCGGTGAGGACCGCACTCTGATTTTTGTTGCCGTAAAAAAAGGCTGCTAATCCGCCGTCTCCGTCCCACCCCCATATACGGCCGTTACGCTTCTTCACTGCAAGCTGTACAATTTTTCGAAATTCTTCATAGGATTGCTGTACATCCGACTCCGCACAGTCTTTAACCAGCTGGGAGTTCCCGGCAATGTCCAATCTAAGTAATGTGAAGTTGTAGGAGTGTCCGTTTTTAAGGGTTCCCCAATTGCTGCTTTGTCGAAGCTGCGGGTTTTCTACAAACATGTCATTAGCGGAATCGTACACATACCCAAGGTCGATCACCCCATTGATAATCTGACGCAGGTAAGGTATCGCATAACGCCGCCCCATATACCCTTGATCACTGGTTTTAATCAGCAGGAGTACAAAATCGAGAAATGCCTGGTGAGCAACAACATCTTTTACAATCTGACGGGCAGCGGTAATGTTGGGGACGGCCACACTGCGGGGAATACCGGTTCTCTGATACAAATCATAGTCGGGGAGAATCTTACGAGCAAGGGCTACCATAACGCTGATTGTCATTGACTGAGCGAGTGCTTTTACACAATGAGTAATAAGTCGGTTTGGGATTCGGGTCAGTCCGGTGTCGGGGCTCATGGATGTGTCCTCCCTAGCTATGTTAACGGTATTGAGCACGGCTGTAAATAGCTTTTATTACCAGCCGAAACGGACGCTCAAACCCCACGGAACAGCGGAGATCTCCAGTGAATAGGCTTCCGCCATCTTTGCCAGGGCGTAACGGTTGATATACGCGAGGGTTACATCAAACACAAACAGGAAACTGCCCTGCAGAACCAGGGAATCACCGTAGCCTATCAAACGCTCCGAATGTGAATCGGACTTTTTCCCCCTATTCTTTAGAAACAGCCCCGTCATTACATAGCCCACATCCAAAGCCGCATTGATTCCGAGGATCCTCCCAAAACTTCGATACTCTTCAATAGTTTGTTCCAATCCAAGGCCCAAGGGACTCTGCAGAGCACCTGCGTATCCAATTCCGGCAATTCCGAGATTAACCACGTTCCAGAATACGTTCATCTGATGAAAATAGAAATTACGGTCCCGGGTCTTGGTCATGTAGTACCCGCTGACAGCAAGGTTACCCACCGCCCAGGAGCCGAGCACATACATCCCGTTTTTCTGAATGTTGACCCGCTCACGGTTCCACTCTGCAAGCGAGGGCAGCTGGTCATTTGCCTCGCCTTGGGCATCTGAGTTTTTAAGCTGGTCCCTCTCAGTGAGCTGCCCGCCCGGCTCTTCCTGGGCGCTTGTTGTATAGACACCACCCAGGAAGGCAAGCAGCAGCAAGGTCAAGCTGAATAGGGCTCTGGTGTGAGGCCGCTTTCCTTCCAGCCCCATTAAAACTGCAAATTGACTTTCGTGCGGAAACTGTGTTTTGTAGAAAAATCGTCGGCCCCATCCGGCCCGTAGGCAAACAGTACCGTATGTTCCTGCCCCGTACTTAAATCGACATCATACTCATCTCCGGAGTTCAAGGGTATTGTAAACTCCATGGTAGTACTGCCGTCGGCCTCTTTACCGGAAGCGGAGATAATATCATCCGTACCACCGAGTTCAGTATCCGCTTCGTGAGAAAAGGCACCGCTCCCAAAATGGTCGCTAATCTGCAGCTCTCCATCTTTCACAAAGCCGAATATAAAATCGGCATCCTTCATAGCACGGCTGGGATCAAATCCAACCGCCACCCATCCGGTGGTTGGTGCAGTCACCTCTACCTTAAGAGTCTCATCCTCAACCAGCCACCTAAACTCCAGCTCATCGGCGGTTATCACCTTATAACCGTCACCGGCCTGCTGGGGAGTTACCTCCTGGCTTCCCCCTGCCCACAAAACTGAAGCTGCTAAAAATAGTAAACCAATACATACAATTGACTTTTGCACTGCAATCCTCCTTACACTAAGAATAGGTAACCAATCAGGTAAACACAAGTCAGGTGTACAAGTCAGGCGTTTTAAAAAATCTTGTCAGCCTATTATAAGCCTGCAGCAACCCCCTTGAGAGCCTCGGCCACACGTTGAACACCAAGCTGCAGACGAACCTCATCATTGTAGGATATGCTCAGGCGCAGGTACTGCTGAAACGAGCCGCGGGGAGAGGTCCGGCTGCCGGGAATAAAGTTTACCTTATACGCACCGGCAGCCTTCTTTAGGCTGTGGGTATCCACTCCATCCGGCAGTTTTACCCACAGAAAATAGCCGCCCCCCGGATGTACAAACTCCGCATACTCCGCCAGCTCCGTCCAAATACTTCGGGACAGCACATTCATCCGCTGCCGATACACCTCGATCAAACGGTCCAAATGCCGGTCCATACTGCCGGATTGAAACATACTGCGGACAATTGCCGAGGTAAAGGGATTCAACCCTCCCCCGCTGTCCAGCATACCGCAACTGATAATCCTTTTAATCTGCTCCGATTCAGCCTGCAGCCAGCCGAGCCGCAGGCCGGGCCCCAAGATTTTAGAGAAAGAGCCCAGGGAAATGACCCTCGAAGAAGCGCTGCAGGCCATAGGCGGGGGCGGGGTGACCTCGTAGCCCAGCAGCTGATAGGCCTCATCGGCTATAATCAGAAGCTCGTACTTCTCGGCCAGCTCGATTATCCTTTGCCGGCGCTTTGAAGAGATAGTTTTACCGGTCGGGTTCTGAAACACCGGGATTGTATAGAGAAAGCGCAGCGGAGCAGTGGAACTCCTGTTTCGCAGATACTCCTCAAGCGCCTCCGGGTCCAGACCCTCCGAGTCTCCCGGAAGGCTGGTTACCTGTAGGCCGAAGTCGGCGAATATACGCAGTGCCAGAAAATAGGTGGGGTCCTCCACCACTACCTCGTCTCCGGGCCTGGTGTACAGGCTGCACAACATGGCAATCGCCTGTGAAACCCCGCCGGTTACCATGAGCGATTCCGGGGCTATCACCCCTCCGGTCCGGCGCTCCAGAAAGCGAGCCAGCTCGGTACGAAACCCCAGGTCGCCCTGCTCGTGGCCGTATTGCAGGATCAAGGGGTCCCTTTGGACAAAACGATGTTCAGCCGCCGCCTGTATCAAATCTAAGGGCAGCAGACCAGGACTGGGATGGCCAAGAGCCATATCTACCACCTGGGGGTCGGTGTTCATCTGTACGGTTGTTCCCTGCTCCATTTCTTACCTCCCGATTTGAAGCTTATCGCTGTGTATGGGTCCTCAGCCAGAAGCGGTCGATAACCCCGCTTCGCCGCGCAATCACATTTCCCTCCGGACCTACTACAATTGTAGTGGGTAGATTTTCAATTTCCAAACGCCGGCCCAGCTCCCCCTCCGGGTCAAGGCGCACTGGAAAGGGCAGAGAGTTGTCCTCCACAAACTCCCTCACATCCGCCATTGAGTTTTCAGTTGAGCTCATATTCAGGGCGACTAATTCTATATTCGCATCGTCAATAGTATTATAAAATGCAATCAATTCCGGGACTTCACCGCGGCAAGGGGGACACCAGCTGGCCCAGGCGTTTACCACCATAAAATCGGCCTGGAGGTTCACTGAAGGTCCATGCCCCTCCAGGGGCGTGCTTAAATCCATCAGGAGTGAACGAAGCCCCGCATCACCTTCGGCCTCACCCCCGAACTGGCTGCCGGCCACCCCACTGCCGGCTGTTCCACCGCCGGGCCCCGCCTGCAAAAACTGATCTTCCACAACTCCGGCGAGTACAAAGACCAGGGCCGCAGTTGCCAGGCTAAGTCCGGCCAGCCTGAAAAACTGCTCCGGCAGCGGTCGGCGGCGCAGCAGCTGTATCCCCGCCACTAGAACCGCCCCCGGAATACCCAGCAGCAGCCCCAGTTGTCCGCCGGGGCGGTACAAGGCAGCCATGGGGTCTGTCCACAGAAGCGAGGGGTCCAGCAACAGGGGAGCAATCTTCCATAAAAGAAAACCCGCCAGAATCGAGTCGAACAGGATATCCCAGAAAAGGCGTCCTGCGCTTTTGTATCGCCCCAGCACTAACCGCTGCAGAACATAACCGGCCCCGAGGGCTACCACAGCCCTGATGAGCAATAAGGGAATCGTAAATGGTCCAATCTGCATATCTTCAGCCTCCTGTTGTTCACACCTTGGAGGTTCAATGTACTAATTTTAACCCGCCGGGTCGAGCAAATCTCCACGGGTCAGCTTCAACACACATATTTTTGTAGCACCTGACTTGAAGCAATTCCTTTTCAAACTTACATTATAAGCAAGGAGGTTGTAAGGTGGGCAGACCCAAGCTTTTCTTGTTTTTTATAGACGGGGTAGGCATTGGCAGCAACGATCCGGAGCAGAATCCGCTTATTCATCTAGGCGATCCCTTTATCGGGCCTGCGGCTTTTCATTCGGAGCAGGTACCTATACGCACGCCTCAGCTGCTGCTGCTTCCAATTGACGCAACACTTGGCGTACCGGGCAGGCCCCAATCCGCAACCGGTCAGACCAGCTTCATGACCGGAATAAACGCCGCCCGTGAATTGGGGTACCACCAGCAGGCCTTTCCCAGCGCCCAGCTGCTGCCCATAATCGCCGAACACGGGGTGATGAAAACCCTGGCGCAGAATGGGGTGCGGGTGACAAGTGCCAACCTTTACTCACACAACTATTTTACGGTGCGCAGAAAACGCCGAAAAAATATGTTCCCCGTCTCCACCCTCTCAATCGAAGCCGCCGGGGTACCCTTCCGCTATTATACGGATTACCGGCTGCGGCGGGCGGTATTCGCCGATATCACTAACCAGATGTTAAAGGATCGGGGTTTCCACATTCGCCCGATAGCTCCCAAACGGGCCGCCTCCCACATACTCAACATTTTCAAACGCCACGATTTTGTATTTTTTGAATACTTTTTAACCGATACCTACGGCCATGCCCGCAAGGCAGCTGCTATCCGCCACTGTGTCTCCAATATCAACGCCTTTGCGCGCGAAATCCGAAAACAGTCAAAGGAACAGATCGACATCCTGATAATAAGTGACCACGGAAATGCAGAGGACATGCACATCGGCGATCACACCCTCAATCCGGTACCCTTTTTTCTCATCTCATCCAGGGCCGAGCAGATCGCCACGAAACTCCCCTCCCCTGAATCGCTGCTTGATATAAAACCCTTTATTCTCAGTTACTACGGCCTATCTTAATGTTCTCTTTCGAGGGGCGCCGGAGTTTCTCTGTTCCCAGAGGCCGGCCTTTCCTGTATACTTTGACTCCGGCAGGAGTTCATGAAAAGGCTAATAAAATTTCACAACATCACTTTTACCTATCCCCATTATTCGGATAGTCATACTCCTGACTCCCCTTTATTTAGAAACCTGCACTACACTATTCATCAGGGGGAGCTCCACACCATTATCGGTGCCCCTGAATCGGGAAAAACCACCCTAAGCCGCATCCTCACCGGACTGGCACCGCGCTACACCGGCGGCAGTTTACAGGGCGAGCTTACTATCTTCGGGCAAAATGTGCGCGAACTGCGGCCCCAGGACATGATCGAAACGGTGGGAACCATTTTCCAGAATCCGGATGACCAAATTCTGACGACTAGGGTCGATTCGGAGATTGCCTATCCCCTGGAATCATTAGGCTATGCTCCACCTGCTATCGCCGAGCGGGTAGATCGTGAGCTCGCCCGTTTTGGATTGGAAGAGAAGGCCGGGCGGAACCCCGCCACTTTATCCGGCGGAGAAAAAAAACGACTCCTGTGTGCGGTCCTGGCGGCGATTGCTCCACCGGTCTGGGTCTTAGATGAGACCCTCGACGAGATGGATCTCCAGTGGCGGCAGACCCTTATGGAGTATCTTACACAGCAGAACAGTACTGTCCTGCTGTTCACTTCAAAAATGCCCGCTTCACTGGCAGCCCCTCAGCAGCAGCGGGCAATACTCTCCCAAGGCCGGCTGCACAGCGAAGCAGAGGCAATTGACCGGATTGCAGAACAGGAGGGCCTGCGCCTGCAGCCGACCGCCCCGGCCAAGGCTGGGGCTGAGGCCGCAGAGACAGAGGCGGAGCTCGGCGGGAAAGCGGAAGGCCCCGGACCGGTGCTGCTGGAGGCCGAAGACCTTAGCTTTCACTACTCCGGAGTTACCGATTTCTCCCTCGAAATTGATCACTTTGCGTTGCGGGCCGGCGAAACGCTCACCCTGGCAGGACCAAACGGATGCGGGAAAACCACCCTCGCCAAGCTGCTCTGCGGCTTATACACTCCCCAGGGGGGGACAATTAGCCTCCCGGATAGCGCCGAGGGCCCCGCAGCTCTGGAGCTTTTGCGCAGTTCAGCGGCATACCTGTTCCAGAATCCGGATTACCAGATATTCCTGCCCTCTATTGAGGAAGAGCTGGCCTATGGCCTGAAGGAAAAGGGGCTCAGCCGTGAAGGGGTAACCGCCCTGGTTCAGAGTGCTATCCAAAGCTTCCAGCTCCCTCCGGCCGACACTTCACCCACATTGTTGAGCTACGGTACCCGTAAACGACTGCAGGCAGCCACCTATTGGCTGCTGCAGAGGCCCATCTGTATATTTGACGAAACCGATTCCGGCATCAGTCCTAAGGACTTTGCCGCGCTGATAACTGCCTTCAAATCTCCCCAGCGGGCCCTGCTGATTATCTCTCACGATACCGATCTGGCCCGACACTACTCCGATCGGATTCTGCGCATGAAAGCCGGCCGCCTGATACCGGAGGGCGACTCATGATCAGCGGCACCTATTTGCCAGGAAACTCCTTTGTCCATAAAGCCGATCCGCGCATAAAGTTTTCACTGTTGATTCTATGGGTCATTGCGCTGATCCTTCCTGTAAGTATAGTTGCCCTCACAGCCTATTATTTGGCTCTGGTGCTGCTGATTTGGGCGGGACTCTCCCTGGGGCAGGTACTGCAGCCGCTCAAAACTATCTGGCCGCTTCTGCTATTGATAGCACTGTTGACCCCTCCTTTTCACCAGTCCGGCAGAGAGCTGTATCAGATAGGGGGTTTTATTCGCATTACCGAGGGCGGTTTGCAGGAGGCCTTTGTTTTAATTGTTCGCTTCAGCGGCATAACCTCTGCGTTTTTTCTGTTTTTTCGCACCACCACCATAGATGATTTTATTCTTACCCTGCGCTGGTTCGGACTGCCCTACTCCGGGGCTCTGGTGGTAACCATTGCATTCCGCTACATCCCCTCCCTACTGCAGCTCTACCGAAACATTGAAGATGCCCATGCCCTGCGGCGCCCGGCGCCCCAGGGACGCCGGAAATTTCATCCAATCAAAAAGTTCTCTCACATCTTTCCCACCCTGGTATCGGTAATGATACACTCGATTAAGGGGATCCCCACCCTCTCTATGGCCCTTGAAAGCCGGGGATTTGGGCGTTACAACCCGCGAACCTCTTACCGCAGCCTCCTGCCTCTAAAAAAAGTAGTACACCACGTTGGTATTTCTATAATTGTACTACTA
>JAWLDZ010000070.1:0-12759 GCA_041686355.1 Spirochaetaceae bacterium | reverse complement strand
GTTTGTGTGCTTGACTTTTTAGTCCCCGCCGCCTAATCTGCTACAGAAAAAAAATGAGGAGAAGATATGCGAATCCGCTATAATGCACCGATTACACTCACCTTTGCTCTAGTTGCTGCCCTAATCTTGGCAATAGATCAACTAACCGGTGCCGGCATTATTCCGGCTCTCTGCATGGTTCCCGGAAAAGCGGCCTTCAGTTTTGCTTCTTTTCTTGACTATGTCAGAATTTTCACCCATGTCCTCGGCCATGTAGGATGGGAACATCTGTTGAGCAATTTTGCAATAATTCTTTTGATCGGACCTATTTTAGAAGAAAAATACGGTTCAGTCTCACTTTTTATCATGATCCTTATCACGGCGTTGGTCACCGGCCTTTTGAATGCCCTTCTCTTTTCTACCGCTTTATTGGGCGCCAGCGGAGTTGCCTTTATGATGATTCTGCTGGTCTCGTTCACCAACATTCGCAATGGCGAGATCCCGCTTACGTTTATTCTGATCCTTATCCTATACCTGGCAAAAGAGTTTATCTCATCGGTACAGGCAAATCAGATTTCCGAGTTTGCCCATATTGCAGGGGGCGCATGCGGGAGTATGTTCGGCTTTTTGCGCCCACGGAAATAAGCCCGAACACTACACCCGCACATACAAATAAGCCTATTCCAGTTCAGGCCGGTTGCCCCTAGTAATTTCTACCAGCTCGCCCTGCATCCACTCCTCTTCGTTGTTCAGTTCCCAATAGAACTTCACTAGGCTTCCCGGTACATCCTGCGAAGCCCACCATGTGTAGTTCCATTCGTCACTCTCGGATGCATATGAATGCTCCAGTACATCACATTCGTAGGTGCCGCCGGCAACTTTTACAGGCTCCGTACCGGTTTTATATACGGCATAGTCTTCTGGAGTAATCGGTTCCACATCGGCCGAATCATACTCGGCTTTATCCCCCTCTTTCGAAAACTCATACTCTCCAACTTTATTGTCCGCCACATCCTTAAAGCGCATTTTTAAAAGCTGGTAATCCGGGGCTATGTGATACTCATACACTAATCGGTCCCCTTCCCGAGAAAAGGCAACCCGCCACCATTTTGAACCATCGGACTCAACACTGAGCAGCGCCTTTTCCAAACGGATCTCCTCGTCTTCTTCCGACGAAGTCAGCGACCAGAGGGTACCCTGACCGACTTCATAGGTTGAATCGTCAAAGTAGAATCCTCCCGCAGCAAAGGCGTACCAGTAAATAGCATAAAACTGGGATACGTACATCTGGGACATCATTATTCTACCGGAAGTTTGTATGTCCGCTTCATATGTGCCGAAGTCTACCTTCGGGGTTGGACCAATTTTTAGCTGGAGACCGAGGAATCCCCCGGAGATATCCCCCCACCGGTTATAGCCGATGGAAATTGCAGTAGAAGGTGTTAGAAAGTAGTTTATTCCGGTCATAGAAACAAAACGAAGTGCCGAGTCGTCCTCCTTGTACTTCATGCTGTCAAACCCAAGGCCGAGTTCCGCAAAATATTCCAGTTTATCAAGTATACCCGAATCTGAAGGATCCAGCCCCCTGAACCCTAAGTGGAAAGTTGCCAATCCCCCGACCCCAGCCGACATGCTGTTATCCAAGGCGCTGCTGTCTGAAAAGCCGAGATGCCCCCGAACTGCTACTCCAATGTCTATGGGAGCAACATCCTCAAAACCATACTTATGCAGAATTACTTCAGCCCCGGGATATATTCCCAAACCTCCTGAGTAACCTGAAGGCCTTTCATAGGCTCCCCGGGCAGAAAAAACCACATTTCCTGGAGAATACCAGGAACCCCAAATAACGCCCTCATCTTGAGCATACCCGCTTGCAGTAGAGCACAAAAGAACAGCAACCGTAATTAAAACAGCTTTTTTACTATACAATTTGATCCTCCTTCCGATAACTCCAGTATAAATCCTACCTCATACGCTTGCCAATCAAAAATGCGAACATTGCATATACGATGATTTTTTGGTATCTTTTGTCCATGCAGGTTAAAATAAATAATAGAGGTAATGGAGCGTGTCCACTCTGTCATTATGATAAGAAGTGTTCATTCCAGAAAAAACTCACGAATGCGCTGGAATCGGTGAAAAACAAGGAAGACTTTGAACTGGTCGTCTATACATGTCCCTATTTTAAGGAGAAATTTTAATACAATGTTAGATAAGCTTGAGGGCATTGCTGAACGCTACCACGAAGTAGAACAACTCATATCAGACCCGGACATCATGAAAGATTTACAACGTTACAAGGAGCTGATGCAGGAGCACTCCCAGTTGCGGGAGATGGTCGAAGAGTTTGAAAAATATAAGCAGGTTGCCCAAGAGGTGAAAGAGGCCCAGGCATTGATCGGGGAAGAGGATGACCCGGAGATGCGAGAAATGGCCAAGGAGGAGCTTCAATCTCTGGAAGAGAAAAAAGAGGCCCTCACCGACCATCTTAAAACTTTACTCATTCCCAAGGATCCTCTGGATGGAAAGAATATCATCATGGAAATCAGGGCCGGCACAGGGGGTGAAGAGGCGGCACTGTTTGCAGCCGATCTCTATCGTATGTACAGCCGCTATGCAGAGGAAAATAATTGGAAAATAGAGCTGCTCTCATCCAATGAAACTGGAATTGGAGGGTTTAAGGAGATTTCCATTTCAATCGCCGGTAAAAATGTGTACGAGAACCTCCGCTATGAAAGTGGAGTCCATCGAGTGCAGCGAGTACCCTCTACCGAATCCGGAGGCCGCATCCATACCTCCGCAGTAACAGTCGCAGTATTACCTGAGGCAGAAGAAACCGATATCCAGATTAACCAGGAAGATCTAAAAATCGATGTGTTCCGCTCCTCCGGTCCGGGTGGGCAGAGTGTAAACACCACCGATTCGGCGGTACGGATCACGCATATTCCCTCCGGCACGGTAGTCACCTGCCAAGATGAAAAATCACAGCACAAAAATAAGGCTAAGGCGCTGCGGGTACTTCGAGCTCGAATCTATGAAGAAGAAGAGAGCAAACTCCAGGAAGAAAGAGCTGAAAACCGAAAAAGCCAGGTAGGATCAGGAGACCGGTCCGAGCGTATCCGCACCTACAACTTTCCACAGAACCGGGTAACTGATCACCGCATCAATCTTACCGTTCATAAACTGGATCAGATTATGCAGGGTAATTTGAATGAGATTGTCGAAAATCTAAAATACTCAGCCCGTCAGGAGTACCTGAAAGAGGTAGAATGACAACCGTACGAGAAGCCCTTGTAGATGGAACAAAACGGCTGGCTACTGTAGAGACGCCCTTTCTGGATGCAGCACTGCTTTTGTCCCATGCTTTAGGAGTAAGCAAAGAAAAGCTTTTAGCCTCCTATCCGGATACTATTCCTCTGTCTGCGTTACACGAGTTTAACAACCATGTAAACAAACGTCTCTCCGGATATCCAATTAGCTATATCCGCCGGAAAAAGGAGTTTTTTGGGCTCCCCTTTTACGTAGACGAGAGGGTCCTGGTTCCGCGTCCCGACACAGAGACACTGGTTGAAGAGGTGCTAAAACACATCAACGGAAAGTCCGCTATACAGAAGGACTTAAAAGTTTTAGATCTCGGCACCGGCAGCGGTTGTATTGCTATCTCCTTAAAACACCTGCAGCCTCAGCTTCGAGTCACCGCGGCGGATATTTCTAAATCTGCCTTAGCTGTCTGTACACTCAATAGTCGACACCTGTTGACTGAACCGCTTAGGCTAATCGAAAGTGATCTTTTTTCAGCAATTACCGACACCTTTGATGTGATTGTATCGAATCCTCCCTACCTTACCAGCAGTGAAGTAGCGCAGATGCAGGAGAGGCACTGGCCGGAACCAAGGACAGCCCTGGAAGGTGGTCAGGACGGACTTGACACGATCCGTATACTTATTAATGAGGCCTATGATCATCTCGTAGAGGGCGGTGCCCTGTTTCTCGAGGCCGGTATTGAACAGATTCGCGCAATTGTGGAGATCCTTCGAACCCGAGGTTATCAGGGAATTAACTCTTACCCCGATTTGAGCGGACGAAACCGTGCAGTAAGCGGATATAAACCATATGTTGAGTAGAATTGAGAAGTTCAAACAGGAACTAACCCGTTACACAGAAAAAGAACGCGAGCGCATACGCGAGGCGGCAGAATGGGCAAAGGAGCTGCACGGTGAACAGCAGCGTGCCAGTGGTGAGCCCTATTTTATCCATCCCCTGCAGGTAGCGGAAATTCTAGTCGAAATGCAGCTGGATTCCGATACCATTATCGCCGCGCTGCTACACGATGTGTTGGAAGATACCATAATAGAAGAGCCTGAACTAAGAAAGCGATTCGGTCGCCAGGTAAGCTCACTGGTAGACGGTGTGACCAAGATCTCCATAGTCAAGGCAAAAAGCAAAAGTGTGCAGGAGTCCGAGACTATTCGCAAAATGCTGTTTGCTATGACCAAGGATATTCGGGTCATCATCATTAAGCTGGCGGACAAGTACCACAATATGAGCACCCTCGAACATCTGCCGAAGGAGAGAAGAAAGGCTATCGCTGCAGAGTGTCTGGATATTTATGCTCCCCTTGCAGATCGGCTCGGTATTTCATGGATGAAAACCGGATTAGAGGACCTTGCAATGCGGGAACTGAATCCGGAAGCCTACAGTTCTATACGAAAATATCTTACCTCCAAAAAACTGGAACGTTCCAATTATCTGAAAAAAATCGAACGTCAAATATATACCTCCGCCAAGAAAGAAGATATTGATATTACCGTATCTACCCGGACAAAGCACTACTATTCCATCCATCAAAAAATGAAGCGTCGCGGAAAAGATATTGGTGAGATATACGACTTGCTCGGTATCCGGGTTTTGTGTCAGACAAGCAATGAATGCTATACCCTCTTGGGAATAATACACCGACTATGGCCGCCGATTGAGGGACGTTTCAAAGATTATATTGCCATGCCCAAGGCCAACCACTATCAAAGTTTGCATACCACGGTCATGAGCAACGATGGACGACTGCTGGAAATTCAAGTAAGAACCTATGAAATGCACCAGACCGCCGAGTATGGTGTGGCAGCTCACTGGGCTTACAAACGGTCTTTTTCCGGGGCCCGGCTAAAACCGGATGAACTGCCTATCATAAATAAACTGAAGAATTGGAACCGCCTCTCTTCTTCAGAGGATTTCTTTCATAATATAAAATCTGAGTTACTGAGGGAGTCTATTTATGTTTTTACACCACGCGGACATATAGTAGAACTGCCGAAGAATTCGTCGGCTATTGATTTTGCATACCATATTCATACAGAAGTTGGGAACCGGACAGTCGGTGCGAAGGCAGACGGGTCGATTATCCCCCTTAACCAGCCCCTGAAAAACACTCAGGTTATAGAGATTCTGACCTCGAACAAGGCCAGACCCCATGTAAATTGGTTAAAGTTCGCTAGAACGGCCAGTGCCCGTCAAAAAATCAGGCACTGGTTAAACAAAAACGAAGAAAATTTGTTTATTGACAAGAGCATTATCGCCAAGAAACGGCCTTCAGAACAAGCCGACCAAAATGAGGGAAAAAAAGACAGCGGTAAAGCCCAAGAAAAGCAGCAGGAGACTACTGAGAGCGATACGATCATCAAACAGGTGGTAGACCGCACCAAGATCGCATTCCGTATCGGCAACGAAAAAAACATGATGATCAGTATTGCCAATTGCTGTACCCCCTCAAACGGGGACGATATAATCGGCTATGTGAGCCGGGGACGAGGGATTATTGTTCACCGGCGTGATTGCCCAAATCTCAAGCACATACAAGATTTTGAAAACCGCAGCGTTGAGGTTGAGTGGGAAACTTCTTCACCAAAGGAGGTTCGCCGCTTCCGGGTTACCTCCCGGATGACCTCCGACCTTTTTTCTGAAATTGAAGGAGCGGTGCGCAAGTATCGCGGTCATTTAATTGAAGGAAAATTGGAAGAAGATGAACGAGGAAATTTAAGCGGCCGTTTTTCGATGGAAATAGAAAAACGCGATGACTTTAAGAAGGTAATAAAGGCAATTCGCACAATACCTTCCGTCATTAATATTCAGCCCATCTGAAGAGTTTTATGCACATCGAGCCAGAAAGTCTCCTTATCGATAGTTCCTTTTAAATAGAGAGAAAGGGCTTCTCTAATATCCGGAGGAAACCATTTCCAGTATTTTTCCTGCCACTCCCCCATCTCTCGGCGGAGTTGAGCCTGTTGACGCACCGAGAGTCGCCCTTCTGAATATTCAATAAACTGCTCTATCATGGCAATCATCATATCAAAGGGAATATTACTCGCGGGACTCTCCGGGCTGGAACGCTTCTTTTTCTGCTGCGCCCGCTGGGCAGTGCTCTCGGGATCGGGAATCCAGGCCTTGAGTAATTCACGTACCTGTTCATCCGACAGTTCCGGGGCTTCCTTGCGAATTATATCCACCGCAAAGTTCTTGATCATATTGCGTACAGTACTTTTTGAATAGCTGACCTGTTCAGAAATGCTGTGGGCAGACTCTTCGGCAATCTTCTTTGGAGCAAGCTGAGAAGCGGAGCTGCTGCCCCCCTCTTCATCCGTCCGGCGCTGCATGGCGGCCCGAATTACCTCGAGGTCATCCTCGCTTGCCTGATTGAGAATAGCATCAACTACTTTGTAGAGCTGGTCCCGATCCATATTAATTCACAACCCTAAACGTTGAACTTAAAATGTATTACGTCGCCGTCCTGCACTTTGTACTCTTTTCCCTCTATCCGTAATTTTCCGGCCACCCGCAGTTTCTGCTCACTGCCGTATTCAAACAGATCGCTGCAATGGTATACTTCGGCTTTAATAAAACCCCGTTCAAAATCCGTATGAATAACCCCTGCAGCTTGTGGTGCAGTATCACCAGCATGAAAGGTCCACGCCCGGTCTTCATCAGGACCGGCGGTAAAAAAAGTCCTCAGCCCAAGCAGGGAATAGCCTGCGTGAATGAGACGGTTCATGCCCGATTCTTCTAATCCGGCGGACTCCAAAAACTCAGCCTTCTCCTCGTCCGATTCCAGGTCGGCAATTTCCGACTCAAGTTTGCCGCAAATCGAAAGTACCTCGGCCTCTTCATGTGCGGCTATCTCAGTTACCTTCGATACATGCTCATTTCCCGACACAATACCATCTTCATCGACATTACATACGTATATTTGTGGCTTGAGTGTAATAAGATGCAGGTCATGCAACAGCTGCAGCTGATCATCGGTCAGCCCAAGCGCGCGAGCCGGCCGTCCCTCCTGTAAGGCTTCATACAAGTTTCGCAGAAGTGGTTCTTGGGCGGCTGCCTGTTTCGCCGCTTCTGTTTTGCCGGTTCGCAGCACTTTCTGGTTTTTTTCAAGTCGTTTTTCAACTGTCTCAAGATCAGCTAAAGCCAACTCGGTGTTGATGGTATCAATATCCCTCTGAGGATCGATAGTGCCGCTTACATGGACCACATCGGAATCCTCAAAACAGCGGACGATATGCACTATTACGCCGACCTCGCGAATGTGCGACAAGAAGCGGTTGCCAAGCCCCTCACCTTTGGAGGCTCCTGCCACCAATCCGGCTATATCAACAAACTCCACCACAGCGGGAACCACCTTTGCAGGGGGAATCAGTTCCACTATTTTATCCAGCCGTGAATCCGGTACGCTGACTATCCCCACATTCGGGTCTATAGTGCAAAATGGATAATTAGCGGCTTCCGCCGGAGCTGAAGTAAGCGCTGAAAAAAGAGTTGACTTACCGACATTTGGCAGCCCAACAATACCGCAATTTAGTCCCATATATTTGTTCCTATCCTCTTATTAAAAACTCAAATAATTGATTGTTTTGTGTCCGTTCACAAAAACCTATCTTAAGCATCGAAAAATTTCAATCCTTCACCGCCGGCGCTCGCTTAAACGCCGGACAATGGTAACCAGTGTTTCGATACACTACCCTGCTTGGAAGCTCTCGGCTTCTTATTCCGAACTGGCGGCAGCCCCTTGGGAATCTCCGATCCCAGGTTACATAGAAATAAAGACACTTCAGACAGTTAGGTGCTCGTGTAGCCGACATATCATTACCTTACTCTCACCACTTCATAACCGGTACGGTTCGTGTAATATGTGGCGATGTAACTGATCAAAATTCCTTCATTATCACAGCTTACATTAAATTCCATATTCCGTGAAGCGAGCCGGCTCTTGGGCAAATCTCTATTCATCTTCTACCTTCTGAGTGGATTGACGTAAACCCAACTGCGGTTTATCGTGAAATTAATGAATAACACATCTTTACCCGCCCAGCAGGCTTTACTGCTGACCTTGCGCACTCCTGATTTAAGTGAACAGCAGTGCATGAACTATTTAGACGAATTAGAGAGTCTCTGTACCACCCTTGGGATAGAACCCATTGAGCGACTGGTAGTACCAATTAAACACCTTCACCCCCGCTATCTGGTAGGCTCAGGAAAGGCCCAGGAACTATCAGAGATAGCTGAAGATATCGGGGTCGATTGTATTGTGTTCGACGATACTATTTCACCCTCACAACAGCGGAACCTCGAACAGATCTCCGGTCTATGTGTAATCGACCGGCAGGAAGTCATTCTAGAGATATTCAGCGAACATGCCCGGACAAAGGAGGCCTTGCTGCAGGTAGGCTTGGCCCGTATGGAATACAGCCTCCCCCGCTTAACCAGAGCCTGGACGCACCTTTCAAGACAGCGTGGAGGTACCCGCGGTACCCGTGGCGAGGGTGAAACTCAGCTTGAAGTTGACCGCCGGGTGGTTCTTAATAAAATTACCAAGTTAAAACGGGAGCTTGCAAAGCTCCAGTCGCAGCGTACAACCCGCCGTAAGCAGCGCACCAGCATTCCCGTACCAACTGGTGCATTGGTGGGCTATACCAATGCCGGTAAATCTTCGCTCCTGAATACACTCACCGGCTCATCGGCAATTGTAGAGGACCAGCTGTTTGCTACCCTCGACCCCACCACTAAAAAGATGGAACTTCCGGGGGGGACCAAAGTACTGCTAACCGATACCGTCGGTTTTATTCGAAAACTTCCTCATAATCTGATCGACGCTTTTCATTCTACCCTCGAGGAGACAGTGGTAGCGGATATTCTTATTCATATACTCGATGCCTCAAACCCCGAAGTGCGGCAGCACATTAAAACTACCGAAGAGGTGTTGAGTGAACTTGAAGTCAATGACACCCCCACTCTGCTGGTATTTAACAAAATAGATCTGTGCAAGGACGAACTGCACCTCGCTCAACTGCGCAGCGAATATCCAAATGCATTATTTGTCTCGGTTAAGGAAAATAGCGGAATAGATCTAATTTCTCAGAAAATTGAAGAGATGCTGTTCCACTCAACCCCGCAGGTACTTTTTAAGTTTCCCCTGTCCAAGTACGATTTAGTGGCAGAAATCCATCGCAGTGGAAAAGTTATTCACGAGGAATATCAAGATGATTCTGTGTTAATTGAGGCCCGAGTCCCGGTCAAGCTAAAGTACAAACTTGCCGAGTATACTCAGCACTTTCAAAAGGCCTAGCTACAAAAGGTATAGGTAAATGTGTGCGCCACTTTTGGCAAACACACCGTAAGGAGCATTCCTTGTTTTCAGCAGCCCTGTTTGCAGATTTTGTAGTTGCATTCCATTTTGGCTATTTACTATTTACCCTTGGCGGAGAACTTTTAATTCTTTTGGGAGCAGCACTTCATTGGCAATGGATTCACGGACAGCTTTTCAGATTATTGCACTTGATAGCGGTACTGTTGGTCGCAGTGGAAGCACTTATTGGTTATTTATGCCCGCTTACTCAGCTTGAACACTTTCTTCGAACTAGGGCGGGGCAGCAGGTCGAAACAGAAATTTCCTTTGTTGGCCGGCTCATACGTTCTGTGCTGTTTTATGATTTTCCTGGTTGGTTTTTCACAGCTCTGTACATCGCCTTTGGGCTACTGGTACTGATTACTTATATCTGCATCCCACCACGACGCAACAAACAATAAGAACAGCCGGAAATCGGCTGCAGTATGTCCTTAAAAAAGAGCTGTCGTAAAAGCATTAAATGTTTAGGTCTTTTCTGCCTCGGCACCCTCCGGATCACCTTCAAAACCGGCAAACTCAAACAGTTCGCATTGAATCCAGATAAAGTTCTTGTTTTCAGAAGGCACCAAGAAACGGGCAGATTCAACCTCCGATCCGTCCTTGGTAAAAACAGTGACGTTCTCCACCCCTAAAACCGGGTATATTTTGCCTTTGCGAAATAGTTTCGCCGTACTTATATAGTTTGAAGACATGTGAGGAAAAAAATCTTGAAATGCCTTCTCCAGGTCGTTTTTCACTCTCACATAAAAGGGAGCCACTTGTTGGATCATATATCTCAGAACCTCCTCAGACTAGGTATCAATCCCTAACAGTATAGTATGTGGTAAAACGCTTTCTTGCAAGTCGGATATAACAGAATCAACTATTTTTCTAAAAACCCCTGCCAATACAGGAATTGATTATTTCTTAATTTTTGATTATCTTTTTACTAGTGTTTATGGAGGTACATATATGAGCGCACCCGATCAACAGCATCACTCTTTTTCGGTTGAAGGGATGACCTGCGCCTCCTGTGCCCGAATAGTGGAGCGTAATCTTAATAAAGTAGACGGAGTTGACTTTGTCTCTGTAAACCTGGCCACCCACAAGGCCTACGTTGTATCCGAGCCAAGGATCGAAGCTCAGGATATTAAACAGGCAGTTGAAAAAGCCGGGTATACCTATAGCAAGGAAGTCGCCGGCGATGATGTCCTAAACCGCCAGTTTGCCGCCTCACGTAAGAAAATCAGAACGGCCCTGTATCTCACTCTTCCGCTTATGCTGTTGATGTTGCTGCATATGAGCGGCATCCATGTTCCCTACTTTTTTACCATTGAAGCGGTAATTGCAGGGATTGTTCTGTTTGGTCCCGGCCGCAGTACTATTAACAGCGCATTTATCGCCCTTCGCCACGGGCATTCCAATATGGACACCCTGGTTTCGGTAAGTGCCTTTGTGTCCTGGCTCACGGCACTACTGGGAGCGGCGGGTATCCAGGAAATCTCCTTTGGATCAATTTCGGCTATGATAGTAGCATTCCATTTGGGAGGGCGTTACATCGAAGCCCGGCTTAAACACAGAGCCGCTCAGGATGTTCGTTCCCTGCTGGATGTGCAGGCCCGCAATGCCCGTCTGCGTACAGAGGCCGGAATCGAAGAGGTTCCGATTGAAGCGGTTAAGCCTGGAGCACATGTACTAGTACGAACAGGAGAAAAAATTCCCCTGGATGGAAGAATTATCGAAGGATCGGCGCTGGTAGATGAATCGATGGTTACCGGCGAGCCGGTTCCATCCCCCCATGAACAACACTCCCAGGTCATCGGCGGTACAATTGTACAGCAGGGTTCGATTACCGTGGAAGTAGAGAAGGTTGGAGAAGACACCTTTCTCTCACAGATGATTCGATTGGTGGAAGAGGCGCAGTCGTCGCGAGTTCCCCTGCAAGCCCTGGCCGACCGCATTAGTGTCTACTTTGTTCCGGCCATAATTATCATAGCATTGCTGTCGGGAACTCTCTGGTACCTGCTGTACCCGCAGCTGCAGCCGCTGCTGCAGTGGGCCTCCCAGTACCTGTTTTGGCTCTACCCCGATCCTGGAGCCACTACGGCCGGGCTGTTTGTGTTTGTAACTGTGCTGGTAATCGCCTGTCCCTGCGCATTGGGCTTGGCAACTCCCATGGCGTTAATTGCCGGCAGCGGAAAAGCCGCCACCCACGGAATACTGATAAAAAACGGTGAGGCCCTGCAGAATACTAAAACCCTGCGTTATCTGCTGATGGACAAAACCGGAACCATTACCCGCGGCAGACCCCAGGTAGTCGAAACATCACTTTCGAGGGATGTGCTGCGGCGAGTAGCTGCTATCGAGGCACATTCTATCCATCCCCTGGCAGCGGCAGTAGTCGAGCACGCTTTTGGGCATACGAATCCCGATCAGATCAATCCAAATCAGGCACCCCACATCGACGAGCTCGAAGAGACTGCCGGCGAGGGAATTCGCGGTCGTGTGGAGGGAATCGAGTATAAAATTGGAAAACCGCGCTCCCCCGAAGCATACCAGCAGCTGATGCAGCAGGGCTACACGGTAATCGAAGTGGAGGCCGATGGCGAGATAGCCGGATGGATTGCTATTACCGACCCGATAAAACCTGAGGCAGCTGAGGCTATTCAGAGTCTGCACCGGATGGGAATTACCGCGGTGATGCTTACCGGAGACTCTTACACCACCGCCCGCACGGTAGCGGCTAAGGTCGGAATTGACGAGGTGATTGCGGAGGTGAGCCCGGATCGCAAGGCAGAGATGGTGCGCCATTATCGCGGCAAGGGTAATCCGGTGGGAATGGTCGGAGACGGGATCAACGATGCAGCCGCCCTCAAAACCGCCGACGTCGGATTTGCTGTTGGAAGTGGAACTGATCTGTCCATTGAAAGCGCAGATATAGTGCTTATGCAGGATAACCTGGCGGTTCTCAGCGCTGCAATAGAGATATCCCGTAAGACTGTGGATACCATCAAACAGAATCTATTCTGGGCTTTTTTCTACAACCTAGTCGCCCTCCCCCTGGCAGCCCTTGGGTTACTGCATCCGGTAATAGCCGAGTTGGCGATGCTTTTTAGTTCGATTAACGT
>JAWLDZ010000069.1:1800-13155 GCA_041686355.1 Spirochaetaceae bacterium | reverse complement strand
CATCTGCTGGTTTAATATTTGCTGGGTTCCGTAGGAGTAGAGCAAATTCTTTAAGCCCCGCAGTCCAACCAACTTAACCGCTTCAACTATATTATCAACTCGCTTGGGCAGCATAAACTGGGCGGAGTTAACGACTTTTAATAAATCTGCAGTCAGGGAAGGGTCGGTGCTGATATCACGTGCGATAGCGCTGATCTCCGAGTCCGGGTCGTTGATTAGTTTCTGAAGGTGGATAATATTGTCGGGAAACTGGGGCAGTTCATCGATTTCTCTTACGATCTCTTCGCTGAGGATATCGATGCTCTCTGCGTGTACTTCGGAGAAGGGGATGGTAATTCGGGCGATGGTCTCCCCGTTTTCTACGTCGATGTCAAAGGAATCTTCGTCTAGACCTATCTTCTTCAGCATAAGAACCAGAATTACAATCCCCAGCCCAGCCCCTTCGGTGTCATCTATCACCGTAGAGAGGGCTTCTTCCATTGTCTCGAAGGCGCGGGAGCGGGCAATACGGTCGTACACCCGCATCTGCTCTTTACGGGATATCTCGGTGTTGTTTTTGATACTCAAAGTGAAGGTTTGCTGTTTTACTTGAAAGACTACCTTGATATAGAGGCCCGCCTCTTTCTGTTTCTCCAGGTAGTGGTTGATATTCGACAGGGTATCATCCTTAAAGCAGCGCATTCCCTCTTCGTATTCCTTCGGATCGCTTAAATCAAGCTCCTTTTCCTGAAAGTACACCCGTTTCGTATTCGCCTTTTTAGCGTTGACTGCCAGTTCTTTCATGCAGTAGGCAATCCGGTCTTTCAGATGATCCTGACCAAATTCCCGTAAAAAATAGGCAAGTATTTCTTCTAGATATTGCTCGGTCTCATGGGGGAGGGTATAGGTCTTTATTGCTAATGGAACTGAACTTCGAATTGCTTTTTTTACTTGTTCTGTGTTTACCGCTGGAGCCATATATACCACCTGCACTTGTTTTGTTGTTTTTGTTATACCTTATCTATCATAAGTCTATGGAGTTGAAAGTCAAGTGAAATTATCTCACCCTGAATAATTTTTTACCTGATTGGCCATTTCCTTTAAACGGTGTTCGATATGGGCATTGATCGAGTCTTTCGGAAATACTCCCCGTGCGCTGCGGGCACCGGAAACCATCCCGGTAAGAATCTCGAGTCCCTCATCGATTGTATTAATCGGGTAAATATGAAATTTACCCTGTTCGATTGCCTCGCGAACTTCGGTATTTACCATCACGTTGTGCGTATTTTTCTTCGGGATGAGGACACCCTGGCTGCCGCTTAGTCCAAAGAGCTTGCACATCGTAAAGAAGCCTTCGAGCTTTTCCGATATTCCGCCAACCGGCATAATTTCTCCCATCTGGTTGACCGACCCGGTTACGGCGATTCCCTGATCAAAGGGGGTCTCTGCCACCGCCGACAGAAGCGCGTATATTTCAGCCGCGGAGGCGGAATCACCGTCAATTTCACTGTAGGACTGTTCAAAGCAGAGGCTTGCATACATGGAGAGGGGAAAAGAATGGGCATACTTATTCCGCAGATAGCCCTCTAAGATGAGGACCCATTTATCGTGTATCTCTCCTGACAAGCCTACCTCACGCTCGATGTTAATGATTCCCTCATTCCCGGGGGCAACCCGGGCCGACACCACGGTGGGAAGGCCAAAACTGTAATATCCCCGGTCGTGGATAGCCAGACCGTTGATAATGCCGGTCTGGGCACCGCTGAATTTCATCTGGATTTCGCCGGTAGAAATCATTTCGACCAGTTTCTCCTCCGGCAAGCCGGCAAGGTATTTGCGTTCGTACAAAGCCTTCTCAACTGCCTCATGGCCAACCTGGGAGTGTCCCATTTTAGCAGCCCAGTAGCTCGACTCCCGCAACAGGTCGGCTATTAAGGAGAATTGAGTGCTGATTTTATCACGTTGTTCGGCCAATAGAATTCCATGCTCAACTATCCGTGCAATACCCCGGCTTTCAAAGGGCAGTAAACGTTCATCGTCCTGGATCATTTTGATAAAGCCGATATAGCGGGCCAAATTGTCCTGGGAGAGAGGCATTACCGAGTCGAACTCGGCTGAGATTTTAAAATGCTTGTGAAAGTCTGTATCCTGGTTATAAAGATTGTCGTAAAGGTTTTCACTGCCCACCACGATTACCTTGGTATCGATCTTAATCGGCTGGGGCTTCATCATGGTGTACTGAAAGCTGACCACGTGTTCACTGGGCTGAATTTCTACTTGCTCGGTTTGCAGTACCCGCTTCAACTGATCCCACAGATCTTCATCCCGGAGAATATCTTGGGCGTTTAGAACGAGAAATCCGCCGGAGGCACGAATAAGAGATCCGGCCTTTATCATCATAAAGGTGCTGCGGCTCTGTCCGTTTAGGTCGAGACGGCTCTCGATTGCACCAAACAGATTGGAGGTAGTTGGATGGTGCTCAAAAATTACCGGCACCTGTTCAGCGGTGCTGTTGTCAACCATGACGTTCACGCCGTAGCGAACCAGTGCGGGGTTGCCCCCCTCATCACTGGGCTGTTCACGTAAGAAAAGAAATAGGTGGTGGACAATGTCGTTTTTTAGTGCTTCGAGATATGCGCTTACAGAGGGCTCTGTATAATGTTCCTGCAGTCTCTCTACCTCCTCCTCAACACCGGGGGTAACCGTTTCAATTTGCAGGCTTTCAAGCTCTTTCTCAAGGGCGCTGCGCCCCTCTTTCAGTTCCTGGAAGAGGCGCCGCATCTCATCCATCAGCTGGTAATAGCGTTCACGAGTGCGGTTCCAGTAGGCATTATCAATCTTTCCTGCCTTTACCAGCTGTTGCAGTTTTTCAAAATCCACCGCTTCACCATTATACAGTGGAACTATATCTGTAGATTCACTGTCCTCTTCATGGATGTGCACCAGCTTGAAGTTTTCTGTGAGCAGCTTCTCTTCGAAATCTGTGAGTGCCCGGTTCTCTTCCTGATCAATCATTCCAATCAGCCGGTCCCGCTCCTGCTTATACGCGTCGCTGTCAAGCTTTTTGCGGATAAGACTCTTCATGTCCTCTACCAGTTGGTGGACGGCATGTTTGAAGGTCTTCCCCTCGCCCTGCGGAAGATAGAGTACCTGGGGGTAATCGGGTTTGGTAAAATTATAGACAAAAAGAGTATCCACAAGGGGTACATCCTTTGACTGGTAGTGGGAGAGCACTTTTTTTATGGAGGTTGTACGTCCGGTCCCCGATTGGCCGGTTACAAATATGTTATATCCCCGTGCCCTGATCTCAGTGCCTATCTGCAGGGCTCTGAGAGCCCGGGGCTGACCAATTACATCGGGCAGCTCAATAGTTTTCTGTAGTTCCTCAATTTCATTCACGTCGATTGATATTGATATTTGATCGGCAGGTAATTCACGATGTTCCATTTTTACTCCGTAGGTTCAACTATAGAGAGGCGGTGAAGCTCTTGTCAAGCGCAGCTCGAGCAGTTGCCGGGGCAGCTGCCTAGGGTCTTGAAAATTATAGCTACCCTACTATAATGGAGCAATGAAATTACGTGAAGTAGTACAGTATTTTAATTCGCTTTTGCCCCTCGACGATGTGGCACACAGCGATTACTCCTTGAATGGACTTCAGGTGGGGGACCTGGATGGCGAGGTTGAGAAAGTCGCCTTTGCCGTTGATGCCTGTATGGCAAGTTTTCAACGGGCTGGGCGTGCCGGTGCGCAGCTGCTTTGTGTACATCACGGATTATTCTGGGGAAAACCGATCGCAGTGACGGGGACGCATTATCGGCGAATGAAGTACCTAATGGATGAAGGCTTAGCGCTGTATGCAGCCCATCTACCCCTAGATATGGAGCCGGAGTTGGGAAACAATGCCGGCCTGGCTGATGCCCTGGAGCTTGAGCAGCGAAAGCCTTTTGGCGATTATCATGGGGTGCAGATTGGTGTAAAGGGAATGCTGGCCACTGAGCTGAGCCTTGAACAGGTATTGGCTAAGCTCGAACTAAGCCGCGAGAGCGCATTGGGGTTACTGCCCTTCGGTCCTGATAGGATTAAGAGTGTGGGAATAATCTCCGGCGGCGCCGATAAAGAGGTAGAACAGGCATTGCGGGATGAACTCGATTTGTATATTACCGGCGAGCTGAACCACCAGGTATATCACACCTGTCTGGAAGGCGGAATTAACCTGCTATCCGCGGGCCACTATTTTACCGAAACCTATGGAGTACAGAATTTAATGAAAAAAATGAATGCAGATACCGGCTTGGCAACAACTTTTATAGATGTGCCGACAGGTTTATAAGAATGGAAGCCGCCCTGCCTTCGCATAAACTTCGTACCAACCTGCGTCCACTCTGGTTGTCTTTGGCTATCATTGTGGCCGACCAAATCAGTAAAGCCCTGATTGTAGCCACGATTCCACTGCACAGCATCGGAGCCGTTTTTTTTGATGGTTTTCTGCGTATTATTCATACGCGGAATTTGGCAATTGCCTTCAGTATTGGACGCTCCCTTTCAGAGCAGGTGCGCACCGTCTTGTTTATCATTCTCCCTCTTATTCTGTTGGTCCTGCTGGTTATATATTTTATTAAGACCGACGACTTTACCCGTGTGCAGCGCTGGGCGGTAGCCGGAATACTCGGAGGCGGATTTGGGAATATGATCGACCGCCTCTTCCGCCCGGAGGGAGTTGTTGATTTTATCGATGTGCGTTTTTATGGACTCTTCGGTTTGGAGCGCTGGCCTACATTTAATGTGGCCGACTCATCTGTTGTTGTAGCCGGAATAGTGATAGCGGCCTCGTTTATTTTAGAAAAGGGAGAGGAAGATGAATAAGAAGGTAAATACGTTTCTATTTATATTAGGAGCCACCATTTTTAATATTATTATGATGATCCTGATTCTGGTGCTTGGGCTTGCATTAATAAGTGTATTTGTCGGAGAAAATATCGGAGCGGGGGCCGCACAAATTCTTTTTTTACTACTGTTTGTAAGCTCAATTGCGGGAGCGTTTTTTTTGTATCATCGGGCAGTGAAGCTGCTCTCGCGTAAAATTGATATGGAAAAGTACTTCCACCCAATTTTTACCCGCTTCAAAAAGTAGCTTTATTATAAGGTTACTTTATTATTGGTTTTTCAGAAGATATTTCAAAAGATATTTCAAAAGATAGTGGTGAGCCTGTCCTAGTATCCGTCCGATAGGGCACGGTTTTTGTCTTTTTTGTACAGTTCGTTGTACACAAAACCGCGGTTTTTAAGGGTATCCTTCAATTCCTGAGGAAAGGGCATGTAGCGCCAGAAAATGCCCCGAACTTCGCGGTTTAACTTCTGAGTGCCTTCGCTCTCCTTATTAATCCATAACAGATAGTCCTGAATAAAATACTCTTTTACATCGCCCCGCAGCTTTTGGCTTTCAAACCACATATAGTAGTTGCCCGTCAGTCCCTCTTCCATCCAGTAATGCTGGGCTTTCTCTTTTGCAACCTGCCAACGCAGATCGGCCATCGCAATGATTATTGCCGAACGCAGGTCCTTGGGATACATCGGAATGGCTACACGGCCGCGGCTGGTGGCACGATTGTACCTTTCAAAGGGTTCCCAGCAAATTCCTCGCTCACCGTAACAGGGGAGGAGGAGAATATGGGGAACTATTCGATTGACTTGCTGTTTAAAACTACGCCGAAAGAGCCCGGGATCGATGCGCTCAATCTCTGTTAACTGTTTGATGATGTTTTCACGTGTTCCTATTTCAAAATCCAGGGCACGGAAGTACTGTTTCATTAGAAAGGGGATGTGATTTCCCTGCCGCCCAACACTCATCTTTACCATCTGGCGGACGGAGTTAAACTCTTGTTCGATCGCCTTTGGATCGACCTGTTGGGTTTCCACACCCAGATCATCGGCCTTGTTTTCGAGTTTCTCCAGCATCTGGTCGGCCTCGTCTAGTTGGCGAAAGAGGGAGCCAAGCTCCTTATCGATAGTAGAAATCCGTCTTGCCATCTGGTTTATCTCGGACAGGGCGCTGCGCTGTTCCGGGGTGTAGGGCGATTTAAGCCCGTAATACTCATCCATCGGCTGGTGGGAGGCAAGGCTGGATGCTCTTGCCTTAAGCAACTCCTCGGCCGCTTCGAGTTCATTCATTTTGGATTTTATCTGTCCAATTTGTACATCCCGGTTTCCTCGTGCCTTCTCGGCCTGCATCTGAATCCGTCCGCCCCGGTCCTTCTGGGCTATCTTTACTTCATCCTGCATTGATTGACCGATTTGACCCATGGCGACCTTGTACAGCCACTCATCTATATAATGGATGGGCTCTCCGGTGTGGTTCTCGTCGATAATCCGGGCCAGCATATCCCGCTGCTCCTTCGATACTGCTGTGGGCAAGAGATAGCCAAAGCGCAGCATATAGCGTTTTGGTGCAGGTAGTTTTGTGTGAATTTTGGCAGCAATAGAGGCCGCCAGGTTCCAATACGCAGAAATTAACTTGTTACGGTACAGGGATCGCTCTTTCGGATCCTGCACGTTCAGAAATTTCGCCAGTAGTGAGTGAACCCGTTGAGCCGGTTCGCCCTCGCCGGATAAGGTCTGCTTATAAAAATCGGTGGATGAAAACAGGGGGTTTGGAGTGTCTTTGTAAAACTTTTCAATTTTTGGGAAGCTGCTTTTATTTAGATCTATATCCTGAGCCGAGGGAGGGAGTTTATCAGCTTTTGACTCGCCGAATAGATCGGCAAAATCAGGAGTTTCCTCGTTGTCTTCCTCGTCGATTCCCATCAACTCGGCGACTTCTGGATCAATATCTCCCGAATAAGATTGATCACTCAAAACTTTTCCCTATAAAAAAGGTAGTGGAGGTGGTGGGAATCGAACCCATGACCTCGTGAATGCCATTCACGCGCTCTAGCCAACTGAGCTACACCCCCACGACATTGTGTAAAAAATATACCTATTACCTCCGGGTCTGTCAATAGTACCGGGTAAAAAACGCAGGCCATCTCTATTCAATATCATCGAGCTGGTCGATTGTTTCCTCCTCGGTTGTTTCCGTTTTGAACTGTTCTACTTCCTTGGAGATTTTATTCACCTTATCGGTAATATCTTGGATGATGTTCTCGACATAGTTCATCGATTCGGCAATTTCATTGGTTCCGCTCGATATTTCATGTATTCCACTCTTTACCGTGGCGGATATCTGGGTAACCCTGTCAGTTGCATGATGGACGACTTCTACCGATTCGCGCATCTCATCCGAGCCGCTTTTCACTTCGGAGGCGATATGATTTAGATTGGTGATTGCTTCCAGAATTTGTTGGCTCCCCTGGGACAGTTCCTGGGTGTTGGAGTTGATTTCATTAAAGGCATCAACAGTTTCATGAGTTTCGCGTCTGATTACGTCGAAGGTTTCAAGATTCGTATGTGAGGCTTTGGAGGCTGTTTCCAGGGACTGGAGGATCTCTTTGATGGTTGTACTGATCTCTTTTGAATTGTTCTGTGATGCCTCGGCCAGCTTTCGAATTTCGTCTGCCACTACCGCAAAGCCCTTACCGGATTCACCGGCGTGGGCGGCCTCGATAGCAGCGTTCATGGAAAGCAGATTGGTTTGGCCGGCAACATTTGTGATGACCTCCGAGATCTCGGTTATGCGGCCGGCTTGCTGTACTACCTCTTCGATGGCGCGGCTTGATTCTTCTACCGTTTTACTCCCCTCTTCAATGGTTTTTGAAAGGGATTGGGATGCGTTTTGTTTATTCTCGATGGTTTGAGCTACACTCTGAAGACTGGCCATCATCTCTTCAATAGAAGCTGTTGACTGGGTAATGGCAGAACTCTGGGATTCAACATTATTTCTTAGGTTTTCGACGGTCCTCCGTAACTCCTCTATTGCAGAAGATTCATCTTGAACTTCGTTATCAAGGTGTTCGATCTCTTTGTTGATATTCTGTACATTAGAGCTGATTTGGGTTGAGGCAGAGGCTGTCTCTTCGGCATTTGCTGCCAAATCGTTTTGTCGCTGATTGATAGACTGCATATCGGCCTTGACCGATGAGATAATTTCCCTGAGCCGGTCTACGAAACTATTGAAAGATATCGAGAGAATTCCGATCTCATCTTTAGTTTTCACATCCATCCGGACTGTCAGGTCCCGGGCACCTTGTGATATCTCCTGTAAGTTTCTGGTGGTAAGGGTAATAGAGCGTACTATAGTTCGACTTATTATGAGGTAGGCTAACAGAAGTACACCCAGGATGATCAAAGTGCTGGTAATAGTTGTTCGCAAAACCGGACCGATTACCTGTTTTTGGAGTTCACTTTTCGGGTAAGCCACACTGACTACCCATGGTGTAAGGGCGACCTCATTGTACCCGATTATACTGTTTTTAAAAGGGTTGTCCCCTGAAGCGCGGACGCTGGTGATACCACTGGACTGTTGGTTCACAGTGTTGAGCAGCTCTTCTGCGTGCTGCACTTCAGAGCTTTCCAGGAGCTCGGAAAAACTCATCGACAGGGGTTCCTGGTCTTGTCCGAAAATAAGTGATCCGCTCTTATTGTCGATCAGGTAGATGCCTCCGACACTGGATCCGGTTTCTTCCTGAAGATAGCTTAGTAGGCTGTCCAGTGTCATGTCTATTGCGGATACGCCGATCAATTCACCCTGCTCTCGCACCGGCAGGGAAGCGCTTACAACAATATTTCCTTCATCCGAGGCTTGATCAATATAGGGTTCGGTTATTGAAAATTCACCGCTTTCCTCTGCAGCGCTGTACCAGGGACGCTCACGGCCGTCATAACCCGGAGGCAGGTCAATCCACACATTGGCCAGGGCATTCAAGCTCTGGGGTGCGCCCATGTACATAAGGCCGACTTTCTCATCGGCGGCAAAAGCTTTAGCTACTTTCAGATAGGGCTCATACTCCGGCATCTCTTCATAGTCGGCCTTTACATTCGAGTCCGGCATCTTTTTCATCATATCAAGCACAAAGGGGAGCCGGGAAAAGTCTTCTAGAATCTGTTTTTGGCGCTGCATAATACTTGACAGGTTTAGAGCCAGCTTTTCGGTGTACAGCAGCGTCTGCTGCTCCTTCTCCGCTTGCAGCATATCCCGTTGGTTGACAAATGATAAATAGCCTGCGCCAATTAGTAGAACTAAAGGCAGCAAAATAAGAATTAATAAAAGTTTTACATTCAATTTCATTGCATACTCCAATACATATTATACATTATGATATCGAGCTCCAATTAATGCAAGTATAGTATTTTACTAATTCATTTTGCCCTTTCTGTAAAGCAGTTTCTGTGTTTCGCTGCATTATTTGGCTGCACAAGGGGCGGGACATAAAAAAAGGGGCTGTCTATTTTTCAGACAGCCCCTTTGATTCGGTTTTTATATGTGATTCTACAGTGCCTTGTGGCAGAACCACCAGTCGTAGCCTTCGTACTCCTTGAGCCGCTTTTCAGCGTCCTGTTCGGTAGAAGCCGGAGGTATAATTACACGGTCGCCGATCAGTTCGTTATTGGGCCAGTTCGCCGGTGTTGCAACTCCATTCTTATCTGAAACCTGCAGGGCTTTCAGCGATCTGAGCACCTCGTCCATGTTGCGGCCGATCTCTTGGGGGTAGTACAGAACCAATCGGATAAAGCCCTTTGGATCGATCAGGAATACCGCGCGCACGGTATTGGTGCCCTTGCCGGGATGAACCATACCGAGGGTTTGAGCAACCTTGCCCATCTCGTCGGCGATAATGGGAAAGGGAATTTTCACATCCAGTTTTTCGTTGATCCACTCGGTCCATTTGATGTGGCTGTGAACCTGGTCGATTGAGAGGCCGAGAAGTTCGGCATTCGCCTTCTTAAACTCTTCCGCTTTTTTTGCAAACGATACGAACTCTGTGGTACATACCGGAGTAAAGTCACCGGGGTGTGAAAAGAGCACCACCCATTTTCCTTTGTAATCCTGGGGCAGCTGTTTCACCCCGTGGGTGGTCTTTACTTCCATCTCCGGGAATTTGTCTCCTAATAGAGGCATACTCTGTTCCATGTTTCTCTCCTTCTTTTTATTTCTGATTATTTTTATAATAATCGTAACGATTATTATTAGTGACTAAAAAAATATTTCTGTGCTCTGCTTCATTTTACATTCCCATGCTATGAAACCTCTTCAGTCAGACTCTTACGCCTGCACTGCGCGCATATGCCGAAAAAGTCGACTTTGTGTTCTTGTACAAGATGCCCTGACACCTCTTCGGCCATTGCTTCCAGATCTTCCTTCGGTTCTAGGGGTATGTCGAACACCCTGTTACACTCCCCGCATATAAAGTGGTAGTGTTCGTATACATCGGCATCGTAGCGGTCAAAGGTACTGCCGTACTGCAGCCGGTTCACTTTTCCCTGTTCCACAAGAATATTCAAGTTACGATACACCGTGCCCAGACTCAAGTTGGGAAACTCATCCCGGATACCGTCAAACACCATCTGAGCTGTGGGATGGGAGTCGGTGGACCTCAAAAAGTCTAGAATATGTTGGCGTTGTTTGCTCTTTCTGTATACCTGTTCAGTCATCTCTTATCCTTAATCGGAACGATTACTAATTTAGTAAAAAGTCAACCAATTGTCAAGCATTAATTTCCGGCCTCAGGCGGTTTCGGAGGAACATTACCTTCAGCCACAAAAATCAGGGCCGCTGAGTTGATGCAGAAGCGAAGTCCCGTAGGCTTGGGACCATCGGTGAACACGTGTCCCAGATGAGACCCTGAGCTGCTGTCCAAGACCTCTATGCGGGACATCCCATGGCTCGTATCCTCGACCAGTACCACTGCCTCCGGAGAAACCGGCTCATAAAAACTCGGCCAGCCCGAGCCGGACTCGAATTTTGTATCGGAACTAAACAGGGCTTGTGCCGAGGCGGCGGAGTAGTACACTCCTTTACTGTGGTTTGTGTAGTATTCGCCTGAAAAGGCCCGCTCGGTAGCCCTGCCGCGCAGTACCCCGTATTGCTTGGGGGTCAGTACTTTTCGCCATTGCCGCTCGGTAAGTTGCAGCGGAAATTCTGGCAGTGTGTCGGGGGTATATAGTGTGTAATTTTCTAACATATCAAATCACTCCTTTCTCGCGTAGCATTAGGCGCCGTGTTGCAGTACTTGTCGCCTTGCGGTAGTATTTAAAGTACTAAAAGAATCTGGTTAAGTTAACAAAAACAGTCAAGTTTATGCCTGATGGGAGACCTGTTTTTTTGCAAGTCTACGCTCTTTCCGTTGCAGGCGGTGCTGTTTTACATCGTCGAAAATTCCGTACAAGCAGGGGATAAACAGCAGTGCCGTGATGGTAGAGAAGATCAGTCCAAAGATAATAGTA
>JAWLDZ010000069.1:0-1700 GCA_041686355.1 Spirochaetaceae bacterium | reverse complement strand
TGCAGGCGGTGCTGTTTTACATCGTCGAAAATTCCGTACAAGCAGGGGATAAACAGCAGTGCCGTGATGGTAGAGAAGATCAGTCCAAAGATAATAGTACTGGCCATGGGGCCCCAGACCACTGAGCGCCCGCCGATTCCAATCGCAGTCGGCAGGAGCCCGGCGATGGTTGTCAGCGAGGTGAGGATAATCGGTCGAAAACGGGTTGCCGAAGCCTTGAGCACTGCATCGAAGGTGCTGTAGTTTTCCTCCCGCAGGTTATTGATAAAGCTGATCAGCACAATTGAGTCGTTGACGGCGATACCCGCCAGAGCTACGGCGGCATACAGAACGGTGGTAGAAAAGGGGGTTCCCGAGAGAACTAGATAGAGGATAACCCCGGCAAAGGCAAAGGGGACTGAGAAGAGAATCAGGAAGGGCTGAAAGTACGATCTGAATTGAGTCCCTAAAATAATATAGATAAGAAAGACTCCAATCAAAAAGATCCTTAAAATCTGAATTAGCAGATTGTTGAACTCGGCGAACTCACCACCGACTATAAAATCCACCCGAGGGTTAGCTTGGGAAAAACTCTGCGCGTAAAACTGTTTTAGTTCGGAGTTTATCTGTCGGACCCGCTCCTCGTTATACGCTTCGGCGGAAATAGTGACTTCGCGCTTTCCATCGATGCGCTTAATTGAAGCAAAGCCTGAACTCTCTTCGATTTCGCACAGCGAGTTAAAGGGAATCAGGTTTCCGCTGGGCGCGGGAATTTTGATCTGCTGGAGCTGATATACCGAATCTAGGGTGCCGGCACTGTATTTTACCAGCACATCAATCTCTTCATTTTCCTTGAAGATGGTGGTGGCGGTTACCCCTTCGACGGAACTGCGGATATAGCGTCCCACCGTTGCGGTGCTGAGACCGTAGCGGGCTGCCTGGGCCGGATTCACGCGTATTCTGAGTTCCGGAGTTCCAGCCTCCATGTTATCCCTAATGTTATACAGTTCCGGATATTCACTCAATTTTTGCTGAACCGCCTGGGAGATATCTATCAGCCGGTCGTAGTTGTCGCCCTGCAGTCTGAAGGACACCGGCGGATCGGTGGGCGGTCCCGTAGCTGCCTTCCGGTACCTGACCTTCTCCGGACCCGGGATATCGGCACACAGTCGTTCCACCTCCTGAATAATGGCAGTAATAGAGCGGCTGCGGCCGCGGTCCCGCTCCTTTAGATCCACAATAATTTCGGCGACATTGCTTTTGCTGGTGTTGCCGGTTCCCCCCTCGGCAAAACCGATGGTACTATTGACGGCCACCACCTCTCCCTCGCCTATCAGGGGTAATAGGCGATCTTCAAACTGGGCAACAACTTGGTCGGTTTTCTCCCGCGGGGTACCGGCGGGCATTTCGATATCGACATAGAAGAGGGAGTAATCTTCAGCGCTGAACAGATCCGGCTGGACCGTACCGGTAAGTCCGAGCAGGCTTACCATTACCACTACCATAACAATAATGGTGCGTTTGCGGCGTAAGAAAAGGGCGTGCAGGAGCGTTTCGTATCGACTACGAAGGGCCTCGAAGATGCGCTTGGATTTTGCTTTTGTCTTCCCCGCCCAATCGGCAAAATGAACCGGGAGAAATACCAGGGCTTCAAAGGTAGATGCAAGTAAAGCCACGGAAACGGTGATCGGGATAACTCGTAAAAATTTGCCGATGGTTCC
>JAWLDZ010000068.1:0-13366 GCA_041686355.1 Spirochaetaceae bacterium | reverse complement strand
GGCAGTGAGCATCGGGATCTATTTTGGGGAGATAGTATGAGTCGGTTTTATTCATATGTGAAACCCGTACTCCCGGGACTCTTGTTTGGATTGTTTCTATTGGGATCACTCCTGTTTCGCTTTGAGTTCGGTCTCACGGCGGGCCGCCATTTTTGGCAGTTCAGTGGGGAAATGGTGAAAATAGTTCCCTTTGCCTTTATTTTGATCGGGCTGTTTGAAGTATGGGTACCGAAGCATGTGGTGGAGCGGCATCTGGGCGAGCAAGCCGGGCTGCGGGCGCATGTGTGGGCGATACTGCTGGCGGGAACTACCGTGGGCGGGCTGTATGTAGCCTTTCCGGTCGCGGCGGCCCTGCAGCGCAAGGGGGCCCGCCTGGCTTTTCTGTTTACCTATATCGGGGCCTCCGGTGTTTGCCGCATTCCAATGACCCTCTTTGAAGCCTCTTTTCTGGGAATCGAGTTTACCCTGATCCGCTATGCCCTAGCCGTCCCCCTTATAGTGCTCTCCTCCGAAATTATGGGGGTGTACCTGCAGCGCCGGGAGTATGTAATAAATTTGCAGTAGCACTTAAGCTTTTATCTGCTGGTTTTGATGGCGAGAATAGTTGTCATTCCTGTAAGACCGCAGACAAATAGAATGATTCGTCCGCTTGTTCCGGTGACGGCAAAAGTGCCGGAGAGTGTAATCATTACCCACAGCATCGAAATGGCTTTAATTTTGACGTTCCGCGGGATAGAGCGGTCTTCCTGAAATTGGCGAATAGTCGGTCCGAAGGTTCGGCTGCTGATTAACATGTTATAGAAGCGCTGTGAGCTGCGGGCATAACAGCCCGCAGCCAGCAGCAGGAAAGGGGTCGTAGGCAGCCCGGGCAGGATTATCCCGATAAAACCCAGGCCTACCAGCAAGGTTCCACATACTATTAGTAAAGCTTTGACCATAGCACCATCCTCCGGATCTGTTCTTATCCGGATAATCTAATTGTGTACTCCAGAGTCTATATTATACTACGGTTTGTGTGCAAATTTCTCAACAACTAAACTCAACAGTGAGACCATTATTATGGTAAATAGTAAGCGGTAGACCATGAACTCGGCCCCCAAAAATCGTAGTTCCACCAGCTCCTGCGGTATCTTAATGCAGGCCCAGGCGGACAGGAAAATATATATGTTGGCCACCCGGGCGCCCTTATCCCGCAGGGTGCGGGCAATGGGAAAAGCCATGTATACCGGCCCCGTCGGCAGGGTACCCAGCAGAAAAGCCACCGCCATACCCTTTAGCCCCGATTCGCTGCCCAGATGGGTGCCGATAAACTCGTTGGAAATAAACAACGACAGCAGGCCCATCAGCAGCAGAACCGCCGGCAGCACCACAACTAACTCCAAAGCATAATCGAGAACGGTGGTGCTGAAGGGAGCTCTGGCATCAGGACGCAGATACAACAAGACCGCGCTGATAAGTGCCAATACAATAACCGGCAGCCATTGTTTTATCTTTTTCTTCATATAAACAGCCCCATTAGCAATGATATCGTGAGGGCTGCTACGAAACTCGTTCCGTTACGCAGTGCGGCAAAGCGTCCTCCAAGCTCTTTTATCTCCAGCGGCAGGGTGACCACCCCGATCATAGTCAGACTGGTAATAAAAGTGGCAATAACCGTAATCGATGCCCCCTTTGCCAGCAGCGAGGCCGAAAGGGGGAAGGCCAGCAATGCGGGTATGTGCAGCACCGCTCCGGTTACCGCTACCAGTAGAACCCCCAGGGGTCCCGACTGCTCGCCGATGAACTGCCGCAGCCCCGCCTCCGACACAAAGCCGAAGAGCAGACCGATCAGCAGGATAATGATGATGAGCATTGGCAGAATTCCCAGAAACATTTTTGTCGCTACCTTTATGGACTTAAGGGCCTTCTGCCGATTGCGGGAAAAGGCGACTGCAAAGGCCCCCAGGGCGATTATATTGATTATTACTGCTGTCATAGCGTCTATGGTTTGGGGGTTTTGACTACAAGAATCTTGAGAGCACTATCCGAGGTGTTATGCAGTCCATGGGGTATATTTTTCGGGCTCTCTACCAGAGCACCGGAAGTTAAGGCCTCGCGTTCCTCACCAATCTCTACTTCTCCATGGCCTTCTATGATAAAGAAGAACACCTCAACCGGGGTGCTGTGCACCGGCAGGCTGCTGCCGGGTGTCAGTTCTACCCGGACTGCCTCTACCTCCGGTTTGGAGAGCAGCTTTTTTGCCGTTACGGCGTTTTTCTCATAGGCGGTGTCGCCCTGTTCGGGCTGAATAATGTTCATAATGAACCTCCTTGTGTTTCTATAATCACACAATATAGCTGTGTTTGAATGTAACCTATGGTACATTGTCAGTGTCGAAAAAATCCGCCGGCCGGTGAATAACTGAAGGAAGGCAGCCGGCCGGCGGAAAAATGAATGGGTGGAGCAACTAAAACTTAGAAGTACCACCGAAGTGAAACATAGGCCATGGTATTATCCTCAAACTGTCCGAACTTGCCGGACTCATCACCGAGGAATATTTCTACGCCGGACTGAATCTCAACCCCGTCCTCAATGCTGTAGGTAAGGGAGGGGCGCAGCAGAGCATCGGTGGAGTTTTCAATATCCTCCGGATCGAAACCTACATACGTGAACAGCTCCCAGGTAAGGGTTTCGGCCATATTTGAGTCCCGCATACGGAAGGTGAGGGTATGGTCGTATTCGTCGGACATAAGCGCGGGGTCGTAGTCGTGTATGTACTGCAGGATATACTGGGAGGACATGTCTACGCCGAACAGGCTCCAGTCCAGCCCTGCCAGGCCGTGCAGCTGATGGTGTTCGCTGGTGGCGAAAGTAGCCGACGGGGTTTCTGGGTTTGCAAGACCGGTAAAGGCCTTGTCCAGGTAAGCGGCTGCCTCCGAACGCAGAACAACCGAACCAATGGTGGTGCTGAAGCTGCCCCCTACCACCGTGTAACGCTCGTGCAAGGCAGATAGGTCGTCGGTATTTGGAGGTGAACTGGTAAGATCGAGATCACCCTCCAGCACGGGATTGTCGTCCCAGGCGTAGCCGGCCATCAGTTCGCCGTTAAAGGCCGACCCGAAGTAACTAACCTTTCCAAAGAGTTCGCTGTTCTCTATGTCGTCGGAGGGCAGCTCGGGGTTGCTCATCATCTTCATCTGGTCGGTGGACCAGATCGAATCAGTTTCCGGTTGATCGGTGGGTACGAAGCGGGGCAGCCAGACCGCCTCGAAGGTCAGGGGGCCGGCATAGTAATCGGCCTTCACCGCCGGAACTCCCATGCGCACTTCGGTAAAGTCGGCCAGGATAAAGGAGCGCAGGTCCTGGGGGCTGACGATGTCGGTGATAAAAGCTCCTTCAGCCTCGCCCCAGACTATCGCCTGTGTGCCGACCCGGATATCCATCGAGGGAAAATACAGGTCGAGGTAGGCCTCGCGCATGCCGATCTCCGGTTCGCCGCCGGCTCCGATGTAGGCATAGGGATTCAGCATTATGTGGGTGTCCTCTCCCCAGCCCTCCATTTTGATGTCGGCGGTTTGTTCGGTTATCGGCACGTCACCCTCGTAAGGGCGGGCGCCGGTGTAGCTGCGCAGCATGCCGCTAAAATCAATATCCTTTGCGGCGAGCATATTCGGCATCAGCATCGCCATGGCCATTAAAATGACCAGGCTGCCGATAAGGTTTCTTTTGTTGTTGTACGTAAGTGATCTCATAAAATCCTCCTTGTGGAACGGACCTAATCAGAATTATCTGCGTGGTCCACGCTTCATCTGTCTTTCTGAGAAAAAACTGTCGGTCCGGCCAGTGTCGAATTCGACATTGTTCATCTTGAGCCGGGTGGAGTGGTCGCGGTCTAGGTCTTCCATCAGCATATCGGTGATAACCCAATAGCCGTCGATCTTTTTAAATTCATCGATATTAAGGACCTTATAGACTTCGCCTTTATCGTTATAGTACTCGCGTTTTAGGCCGATCCACTTGTCCTTTGCAATCCAAACAACGGTTTTGCTGAAAGCATCATCGTCACCCACAGGAACACTCTCGATCACGTAACTGGGCTCTCCCTGGTAGCTCTCTTCCCGTAGAATCGTATGACGATCCTCTTCGGGGTGGCGTTCGCCCAGGTCGTCGTAGGTAAAGTCTGAACCCATAAAACGGTCGTTTTTGCTGTCGGAACTGATACGTTTTACTCTCCGCAGCGCCGGCAGGTAGATCCACTGGTCATCATCACGCGCGTCGTCGTAAGACCAGCTCATGAAGCTGGTATCCTTTACATCCGCGGGGGCAAGAAAGAACATCAATTTTTTGTCTACATCCCCGGTATCGATACTGTATTGGGTGATGCTGCGTTCGCGGGTAGATCCGCGGGAGTTGGTCATGATCATTTCCAGGTCCGCAGTCATATCATCACCGCTGGGCCTGTAGTATACGTTCTCCATTACCTCGAGTCCGTCGGGTGCTCCAAACAGTGTGCCTCCGACACCGATCAGTAAAACTAAAATCAATGTGAGCATGCTTAATTTTTTATACATATTATTCCTCCTCTGTGGAAATTTTATTGCTATATATTTTGCTGTGACGGTCGATAAAGACCAACACCACTAATAAAATGGTCAGGGTGCCGATGGCGCTGGTGGCCATGTTCAGGGCAACCAAACCTCCGACTTGACGGTTCGGTGGAAAAACGCTTACCAGAAGTACTGCAAATCCGCCCATTACCGCCACTGCGTTATAAATAATCGCTTTCCCGGTGTGTTCAAGGGTTTCGTATGCAGCCTGAATAGTGGGAACTCCTCGAATACGGTTAAAACGGTATCGTTCGATCAGGTGAATAGCGTAGTCTACGCCGATTCCGATAGCGATGGCGGAAATGATGGCCGTGGATGAACTCAGCGGGATACCGAGAAGACCCATGGTACCGAAATTCACGGTTGCAGTGACGGCGATTGGGATTGTACCGGCCAGGCCTATCCAAAGGCTGCCGAACATCAGGGACAGCAGGAGCGCTACAATGCCGAAAGAGAGCAGCAGGCTGATAATCTGTCCTTCTAAGAGAAGGTTTGCAAACACCAGCGACTTATACCCGCTGCCGGCGTAATCTACCTCTACTCCGTGTTCAGCCAACTGTGGTATGTATGGTTCAATCTCCGCAATTACTTCCTCCATTACCGCCGAGCTGTCGCTCTTAAGCTGGAAAGTCAAATTGGCGTTCATATAATCGTAATCTACCACCTGGTTCAGGTTGTCCGGATCACCGGACATTTCATACAGCAATAGATACTGGGCGATTAATTCCTGGGAGTCCGGTATTTTATCGTATTCCGGATCGTCTTCGTGCATTACCTGGTGCATTCGCCGCATGTAGTCGGTGAGGGCGAAGCTGTCGCCGACCAGGGGGTTGCTCCTTTCTATGTTCATTTGCAGTTCGTTCATAATTTCGAGTACCTCAGGCTGCTTAAAGGTGTCGAATTCGTCACTGCTGAGGATGACGTTGAGGCTGGATGTACCGCCGAAGTGCTCATTGACAAAATTGTCCGTCTTCACCACCTGACTGTCGTCCTCGAAGTTGGCCAGGAAACTGGTATCTATCCATACCCGTGTGGTTCCCAGCAGAGCACACGCAACAGCCAGTATGGAAATAGTTACTACCAGTTTTGGATGAGCAAGGAGTTTTGTGCCGAAACGGCTGCTGAATCTGTTTTGCGCTTCTTGCTGCTCTTGCTTTTTCAGTTCCGTATCATTTTGACCACCTTTAGTCTTGTTGATTATTCTTTGCTTACTTGCTTCAGCCTTTTTTGATTGCAGCGCCTGTTTTGGCGGCCCGAAAAAATAGATTGAGGCGGGAAACAGGATGAGAGCCATTAACATCTCCATCATGATTCCTAATGCCGTAAACAAACCGAAATAGCGTACTGGAAGAACATCACTGGTGAGCAAGGCTAAAAAACCAACTGCCGTAGTGATGGAGGTCATTGTAACGGGGCGAACCATCGCCACCATGGTTTTCTCTACCAAATTCGCCCGGGATATATCCGGTTCCCGCCGTACAATATGAACAATTGAGTTGTGCATATGGATACCGTCAGCTACTCCTATGGCGGTAAGCATGACCGGTATCATTGTACTGAGGGTGTAGATCGGAATATTAAGCAAAGTCATCAGTCCAAAGGCAGTGAGTGATCCGAACAGCACTATCAGCAAGTTGATGATGGTATTGCGTGCGCTGCGCAGTAAGACGAGCAGCAGTAAAGTCATTACCAGGAGTACGAGGGGAGCCATACGAGCCATATCCTGTGGCCCAAGCTTAGTAAGCTCTCCCTCAACCACCGGACGCCCGGCAATATGGACAGTTTCAGGACCCTGCCATGAAGCGGCAAAGTCCTGCAAATCGGCATAGAAGCGGTCGGTAAAGGTCTCATCGCCGATTTCAGCGATTATCAGGGTTGCACTTCCATCGGTGCTCACGATCCGACCGTGGATCATATCGTTCCCTTCTACGGTAGACTGCAACTTTTTTAGTTGAGTGTTGCTTTGCGGGACCTCTTCATAGAAGGATTCGACTATGAGGCTCCATTCATCGGCGGTAATGTTTTCTGCAGTATAGAGCGAGGTGATATCATCCTCATCAATGTCTTCGAACTGCTCGGGTAGTTCCTCGGAGATGCTTTTGATCTTTTCGAGGGTTCCGGGGTTGTAGATTGATTCCGGGTGCTCAATGGTCAACAGAACATTGTCCTTTATACCGAACTGTTCCTCCGCTTCGTCACTGAAAACGAAAGAAGGGTGATTAGAAGGCATATATTCATCCAAATCGGTTTCAATCCGGGCATTCCGACCTATTCCAAAAACGAAAAGGCTAGTAAGCCCGATTATAACCAGCATAACTAGGGCCGGCTTTTTTGCAATTTTTTGATAGATGTTGTTCATATGCATCTTTCTCCTTTATGTAGTTAACGATAACTAACAATTCGGGCTAAACTATGCCCGGGGAACCTGAGCCGAACCGGCCCGGTGTCCTATATCTCTCTACCGCTGCATGCCGGTTTACAGTTCTCTAGTCTTATGTGCGGGGTCGAGCTCGAAAAGGGTGCTCAAGGTGTCGATTAACTGATTTGCCAGGTCCTTCAGCCTTACCTTCCCTCCGCTGATGTGCCAGCGGCTCACAGCCAGTCGAATGGAGGCCAGGCTTATCAGGGCCATCTGCTGTGCCTCAACATCGGTCCGGCAGCTCTTGTCGATTTGCAGGGCCTCGAAAGACTCGGTCAGCACGGCAATATTTCCGCCCAGTACCTGCTGCAGCTTCTCGCGTAACTGCGGTTCGTTGTGGAAAATCTCCTCCGAAAAAATAAAAGGGGCGTAGGCCGGTCGTAGCTTAAACTCTTCGAACAGTCCGCGTATAAAACCGGCAAAGGTCTCTCTGGGCTGTTTACCCCCCTCCCGCAAAGCACGAAAGTGGGGCAGAATGGCTCCCTGCAGATCCTCCAGCATGGCTGTCAGCAGGGCCAGCTTATTGGGAAAATGGCGGTAGACCGCCGGCTCGGTAACGCCCACCGCCGTGGCTACATTGCGGATAGTCAGCTTGCTGAAGCCTTGTCGCGAGACAATATCGATTGCCGCATTAAGGAAATCCTTCTGCCGGTCGGTAAAATTGCTCATGTAGTACACCCCTTTTCGTTCTGCTATCATCTATATTGATTGTGTAGTAGTTAACGATAACTAACATACTAGAATTTATTCTAGATGTCAATTGCTGCGGGAAAAATAATACAAAAAAGTTGTAAAATAACCTAAAATAAAAGAACTTTCCCGCCGGCGGTCCGCGTTCTATTGCTTTCAACCTTCGAATAAATTATTTTATCACCAAGATAGTTTAAATTGAAGAAAACTGATACAACAGGAGGAGATGTGAAGAAAACTGTGGGACTATTCCTCATGCTGCTTATTGTACTGTCGGCAGTGTACGGGAACGAGAACAAATTCTACATCAGTACCTCCTACAAAAACCTCCTCTCCAACCCTGAACAGAGAGGTATGCTTGACCGTATTATGGATGAGGCCTTCCACAGGATCGGCCTTGAGGCTAAGATTGTTTTTACCCGCACCGAAAAGTCTTTGGTAGATGTTAATGCAGGCTTGCTCGATGGCGAGTTGAATCGGATTGCTGGAATGGAGGCGGAGTATACCAACCTGGTTCAGGTACCTGAGCCGAATATGACTATGCATTTTGTCGCCTTTGCCAAGCAGGACTTCCAAATCGATGGCTGGGAGAGTATTCGTAATTTGTATATAGGAATTGTGAAGGGGTGGAAGATTCTTGAACAGAATACCGCAGACTTTCCCCGACGTACCCTAGTTCCGAGTGAAATCGAATTGTTTACCATGCTTCATAAAGACAGGTTGGATGTTGCCCTCTATTCCAAGTTGACTGGGTATGCGGCCCTGGAAGAGATGAACTACGATGAGATTTTTCATCTCGAACCGCCCCTGGCGAGCCGAAAAATGTACTTGTACGTACATAAAAGACACTCCGCCCTGGTTCCTGAAATTGCAGAGGCCCTTAAAAGCATGAAAGAAGACGGAACCTATGAAAAGATAGTATCCGATTCAGTTATGCCATATAACAGAGAGGAATAGCAGTCATGTCGATTGCCACCCGATATACCCTCTATACCTTTCTCCTTATGTTGCTGCTGTCGGCAGTATTTGCACCTATTATAAGCGTTGCCTCGTATCGCGAGGAGTACAAAAGGGTGTCCGCCCAGATTGAACAAATCCATCATAGCCATATTCCCTCTCTGGTCTCGAGTCTCTGGATGACCCACTACGAGCTTCTGCAGCTTCAGATAGAAAGCATGGTGCAGTTCCCCTACATCGATCGGGTGGAGATTGTCGATGACGAGGGGCGTCTTTATGCAGTCAATTATAATGATAAGCAGATTCCTGAACTCGAGGGTATGCGGGAGTATCATCATACCCTCACGTATGAATACCGAGGGGAGGAAATAGAAGTTGGGAGCTTATGTCTGTACGTCAATACCGAACGTCTACAGAGGGATGTACTGCAGGACCAAACACCCCTTTTACTTTATACCCTCTTTGCAGCGATTATGCTGGCGGTAGCAGTATCGCTGCTGTTTCACATGATGGTTGGCCGTCATCTTCGGCATTTTGCTGAGTTCCTGCGAAGCAGCAGCGATTCTGCTTCCCTCTCGGTATCCTTCTCTTTTGAGCGTGACAGGAAACATGGTGATGAATTGGAAGAACTGGCGGCAGCGGTAAACAGCATGCGGCTAAAGCTGCGTGGGCAATTTGAGGAAAAGGAGATGCTGCTGAGGGAGGTGCACCACCGTATTAAAAATAATATGAGCTCGGTTCAGGCACTTCTAAGAATGCAGGCGGAGTTAATTGATAATTCGGAAGCCCTAGTGGCCCTAGAGGATGCGGCGAGCCGTCTGCAGAGTATGATGGTGCTGTACGACAAGCTCTACCGGCAGGGAACAGTGGAATCCATGTCGGCGGCGGAGTATCTTCCCGCCCTTATCGCAGAAATTCTGTCTGTTTTTCCGGGGGGCGAAAAAGTGCGGCTGCACAGCGAAATCGACGATATAATTTTTGATGCCCAGGAGCTCTCCTCTTTAGGCATAATGACGAATGAATTGGTAACTAACTCCCTGAAGCACGGTTTTCTGGACCAGAAAGAAGGGCACATAAGTGTTGTCCTGCGGCGGCAGTCGGAGCAGCAGCTGGAGTTTATCTACCGCGACAACGGGGTAGGTATACCTGAATCTGCAATTAGTGGTAAAGCTGAGGGCCTTGGATTTATGTTGATCCGATCAATGGTAGATCAGTTTGGGGGAACTCTTGAACTGTCCGGCGAGAGCGGAACTATGGTTCGCGTGCTGTTTTATCATTAAGCTATCGCTGCTATGCCTCTTTGTAGGCGCTCACCAGATCTTCCATCGCCTTTTTCCCGTCACCAAAATACATAAGGGTGTTGTCTGCGGCAAACAGCGGATTTGGGATACCCGCAAAGCCGGGACTTAAGCTGCGTTTAATCACTATTACCGTTTTTGACTGATCCACATTCAGAATCGGCATTCCGGCAATGGGACTGTCGGAGGCCTCCCGGGCCCGGGGATTGACCACATCGTTGGCCCCGATCACGATGGTTACATCGGTTTGGGGAAAACTGGGGTTAATCTGGTCCATTTCTCTGAGTTTCTCGTAGGATATATTCTCCTCGGCCAGGAGCACGTTCATATGTCCCGGCATTCGTCCGGCCACCGGGTGTATGCCGAACTCCACCTCTTTTCCTTCGGCCTCCAGCAATTCAGACATCTGGCGCACCGGCGTCTGCGCACGGGCTACCGCCATTCCGTAACCAGGGACAAAGACTACCCGCTGGGCGCTCTTTAGGATCATCGCTACCTCTTCGGCGGCGGTTTGTTTGATTTTCCCGGCGTATATATCTCCCTCGGCGGGGCCTTCTGGTACGGCTCCAACTCCGCCGAACAGGACATTGGCCAGGGAGCGGTTCATTGCCTTACACATGATATTGGTCAGGATGATGCCGGATGCCCCTACCAGGGATCCGGCTATAATGAGAATATTGTTTGACAACACAAATCCGGTTGCCGCGGCGGCTATCCCCGAGTATGAGTTGAGCAGAGCGATCACAATGGGCATATCCGCACCACCGATAGGCATGACCAGCAGAATCCCCAACAGAATGCCCGCTGCAGCCAGGTAACCGTACAGTTCAACCTGTTCCGGATTTAGGATCAGCAGGACCGCCAGGGCTATTCCGCTAAGGAATACCAGGGATTTTACCACCTGTTCACCCTTATAACGGACCGGTTTTTCCGTCACTATTCCCTGCAGCTTACCAAAGGCAATCAAGCTTCCGATAAAGGTCACTGAACCGATGAGCCCGGAGGCGGCGGTTGCAATCAGAAACTGTAAATCAGGCCTTCCTCCGGCAAGCTCGGCAAGATTCAGGCTTGTCTGAAACACTACCGCCCCGGCTACCATAGCCGAAGCGAGACCGCCAAAGCCGTTGAAAAGTCCGACCAGTTGCGGCATAGCCGTCATTTTAATACTCAAAGCCAGGACTATCCCGATTATCGAGCCTATCAACAGTCCCGCAAGAATTAAGGGTAAAGAGAGAATTTCGGCGGAGATGAGGGTGGTCAGAATTGCAATCAGCATTCCAACTGCCCCCATAAGGTTGCCGCGCACCGCAGTCTTGGGATGGCCAAGCCCCTTGAGTCCGGCGATAAACAGGACCGCGGCGAGCAAGTAGCTTAAATTTACCATAGTCGCTGCATTCATATCACTGCTCCTTCCGCTGAAACTTTCTGAGCATTCTGTGGGTTACCAGAAACCCACCCACAACATTGATAGTGGCGGCTACCAAGGCGACAAAGCCTAGTATTACCGTCAGGTTATGTTCTCCCGAACCTACCGCTAGGATAGCGCCGATTACCGCGATTCCGGAAATTGCATTTGACCCGGACATCAGCGGCGTGTGGAGTATCGGCGGCACCTTGGTAATCACCTCAAATCCAACAAAAATTGCCAGTACAAAAATGGTCAAAATCTGTACAAATGCTGTCGCATCTCCCATAACAATTCTCCTTTTTTTTTCCCTCGTTCTGAACGTTTAGAGTTCCAGACGGTTGCGAAACTCATCACTTGCCGGTACACCTCGGTCTAATACCAGTGTTTTTTCAGTAATTTCGTCTTCCCGGTTTAACACCAGTTCCCCCTCCTGCAGCAGATGCAGCAAAAAGCTGGTGATGTTCTTGGAATAGAGCCGACTGGCATTGAAGGCCAGGCGTGAGGGGATGTCTGTGGGGCCGATAATCGTCACACCATGGCTGTATATAGTCTCCCCGGCTTTTGTGAGTTCACAGTTACCGCCCCGTTCTGCGGCTATATCCACAATTACCGAGCCGGGTTTCATCTGTTGGACCATCTCTCCGGTTACCAAGGTCGGTGCTGTTTTACCCGGGACTGCGGCGGTAGTGATGATCACTTCGCTCTCGGCCACGACCTTGTTCATCATCTCCCGCTGACGCTGGTAAAATTCCTCGTCCATTTCTTTTGCATAGCCCCCCTCGGTTTCCATTTCGCTGCTTTCAAGCTCAACCTGCAGAAACTTAGCTCCCAGACTCTGTACCTGTTCCTTTACCTCGGGTCTAATATCATAGGCGCTCACCACTCCGCCGAGCCGTTTGGCAGTGGCGATTGCCTGTAGCCCGGCCACACCCACCCCTAGTACAAATACCTGTGCGGGAAGGATGGTTCCGGCTGCGGTCATCATCATCGGAAATATTCGCGGAAGATGGTCGGCGGCCAATAGAACCGCTTTATAGCCACCCAGGTTGGCCATGGAGGAGAGGGCGTCCATACTCTGGGCGCGGGTGATCCGCGGCATAAGCTCCATTGCCAATAGACTGACCTTCTTTTCGGCGAGGTCGGAAAAGGCGGGATGAGTCTGATAGGGGTCGGCAAATCCAATTATCACCGCCCCTTCCTTTAAATCTGAATAGGCCTGCCACTCTTCGGCCGGTACAGCGGCGGCGGTCCGTACCGTCAGCAAAACTTCAGCTGCAGACACTACATCCCGCCGCGGCTGTACCTCAGCCCCTTTGTTTTGATACTCCTGATCGGTAAATCCCGATGCCTCTCCGGCGCCTTCTTCCACCATGATTGTGAGGCCGGCACTGCTCAAGCCGGGTACATGGTCAGGCACCAAAGCAACCCGTACTTCACCAGCTGCCATCTCTTTCAATACTCCTACCTTTATCATATGCGCCTCCATTATCTCTCATTTCCAATATAGTGAAAAATGTAATATAAGGCAAAGAGGCAGAAGCTGCTGTAACCTATGTTACATACTTTTCGTTAAAATAGAATTATAGTTAATGTATTCAAAAAGCACGGGGAAGGAGGCTTTTAAATGAAACGACATATAAAATCAGAGGTGTATTGGGTAGGAAAAAAAGATTGGGAGCTGACCAGTTTCCATGGAGATGAATACTCGACTCACAAGGGCAGTTCCTACAACTCATTTCTGATCGAAGAGGAGAAGACGGTGTTAATCGACACTGTGTGGGCTCCCTTTGCCAAGGATTTTGTAGTGAATCTTGAGCAGGAGATCGATTTGGCAAGTATCGACTATATCATTGCCAACCACGCCGAGGTAGATCACAGCGGGGCGCTGCCGGAGCTGATGCAGCGAATCCCGGATGTACCAATCTACTGTACCGCTAACGGAGTCAAATCGCTGCGCGGCCATTACCACCAGGACTGGAATTTCAAGACGGTCAAAACCGGGGATACC
>JAWLDZ010000067.1:0-13698 GCA_041686355.1 Spirochaetaceae bacterium | reverse complement strand
TCGGCGGGGCTGGATATGTCGTTGACGCTGCATCTGGCGATGTTCAACGGGATTCGGGCCACCCAGCTGGATTATCAGGGGGGGCGGATTTCGCTGGAGCAGGCGCGGCAGAGGGTTGCGCGGGATGTGAAGAAGAGTTTTTACAATCTGCTGCTGATGCAGGAAAACCGGCAGTTGATGGTGGAGAATATAGATGCCGCCGAGCGGCGTTATGAGCAGGCCCAGATCAACTATGAAAACGGCCTGGTGCCGGAGCTGACGATGCTGAATGCCGAGGTGGCCTATGAGAATCTTAAGCCCCAGCTCAAGTCCATCGATTTAGGGTACCGCCAGGCGATTCAGGGGTTTAAGATTTCCCTGGGGATTTCCCTTGACCGGGAACTTGCTCTGGAGGGGACTATAGATGCCGAGCCGGTATCGGTGGATACGGAGAAGCTTATCAATGAGCATTTAACCGACCGGCTGGATATTCAGTCTGTGGTCAACAGCATTACCAGTTTACGTAATCAGATCAAGGCTACCAAGCTGCAGGCTTTCACCCCATCCTTGGTTTTGGGGTACAATATGGATCCATCCTTTGGGGGGGATCCTTGGAAGGATGCCTGGTTTGATGATATTTCAAATGACTGGAATCAGCGCAGCGGTATGTTTCGAATGACCATTGCCATGTCCCTGGAGGCGCTGCTGCCCTTCTCACAGACCCAGGTAAGCCTGCGGGAGCTCGAGGATAACCTGGAGAAAAGCAAGATCGGTTTGATGCAGTCGATTGACGGGGCGGAGCTGGAGATCGATTCGACGGTCCGGCAGCTGCGGAAGTCGAGGGATACTATCGAGACCCTGCAGTTGAATGTGGAGCGGGCCCGGCGAGCCTACGAGATGGCCGAAGAGGCCTACAATGCCGGGAGTCAGGAGCTGTTGGAAGTGCAGAACGCGGAGATTGAGCTGAAGCAAGCCCGGCTGGAGGTGCTGAAAGAGAAATACACCTATTTGTCGGCACTGATCGATCTGGAATATCAATTGAATACAAATATTGAACGGATTATAGAGGAGTAGAGGAGCACAGGATGGGGAAGAAGAAAATTGGAAAAATTGTGGTGCTGCTTTTGTTGGCAGTGCTGTTGGCGATAGGGGGTTACTTCGGATTGCAGAGATTCGGAGGAGATATAGAGAGTGAAGTCTTGGCGGGTGCTGAAGAGCCGGAGGCCGGTGAGGAGCAGCAGACGGTGTTTGCCGTGAGCACTATTAAAGCAGTGCAGGGGCAGATTAAAGACTACATTGATGTAAACGGTGATGTAGTTACCAAGACCAGGGTGGATACTTATCCCGATACGGCGGGTAAATTATCGGCGCTCTATGTCGAGGTTGGCGATCGGGTGCGTAAAGACCAGGTGATTGCCGAGGTTGATCCCTCGAAACCGGGGATGCAGTTTTCCGCCAGTCCGGTGAAGGCGCCTATTAGCGGGATGATTACTTCGCTTCCGGTGCAGGTGGGCAGTACGGTCTCCCAGCAGATGACGGTGGCCCAGGTAAGCAAGATGGATGATCTGGAGCTCAGAGTGCATGTGGCCGAGCGCTTTATTTCTAAGATGCAGGTGGGACTTCCCGCTGAGATCAGGTTTGAGGCCTACCCTTCGCGAAGTTTTACCGGCCGGGTACGTGAGATAAGTCCGGTGGTGGACCCGGTTTCACGAACCCTGGAGCTGAAGATTTCAATTTCCGACGGGGCGGATGTGCTGAAGTCGGGGATGTTCGGTGAGGTCAAGATAATTACTGAAGAGAAGTCGAAGGTGGTGAAAATTCCCTCGGATAGTCTGGTCCGCCGGTTTGGGGATGACTTTGTGTTTGTCGTGAACCGGGACACAGCCGGCGCCGACACTGAGGCCGACGACGAGGCTACAAACGGCGCGGCCAACGGCGCCTCCGAGGAGGACAGCGATGTTTTTGGGCTTGTCGAGCGACGCAGGGTGAGTGCCGGGATCGAGATTGATCAGAAGCTGGAGATTCAGTCCGGTCTGGAGCCTGGTGAGGAGGTCGTGTACCGGGGGCAGTCCCTGTTGGAAGACGGTTCGAAGGTCCGGGTGGTTGAGCAGGTTCAGCCGCTCTCCGAATCCGATACGCTGGATTAGGGAGAAATAAGGTATGAGTATAACGAAGACAGTTGTCCATCGACCGACAACGATTTTCATCCTTTTTGTATTGGTAATCGGCCTGGGGATCTACTCGGCCACCGACTTGTCCCTCGACTTGTATCCGGAGATCGATCCGCCGATGCTGGTGGTGTTTACCGATTATGAGGGGGCCGGTCCGGAGGAGGTTGAGAAGAGCATCACCCGTCCCTTAGAGGGGGCGATGAGCAATGTCAGCAGTGTTGAGAACATTACCTCGACTTCCTCCAAGGGCAACAGCATGGTGATGCTGGAGTTTACCTACGGCACGAATATGGCCGAGGCGGCCAACAGTGTGCGCGACAGCCTGGAGTTTGTTAAAGGCTTTTTGCCGGACGAGGCGGGAACTCCGATGATTTTCAAGTTCGACCCCTCCATGATCCCGATTATGGGGCTGACCCTGTCGGGCCAGCGGACCCCGGAGGAGCTGCGGCAGATTGCCGAGGATATTGTCCAGCCCCGGGTAGAGCAGGTTGAGGGGGTGGCCATGACCAGCCTCAGCGGCGGCCGCGAGCGGGCTATCCGGGTTGAGATTCCCCAGAACCGTTTGGCCGCCTACGGCCTGACGATGAGCCAGGTAGCCAATATGATGCGGGGCCAGAATGTGCAGATTTCTGCGGGCAGCATCACCGAGGGCAACAAAAACTTCCTGGTGCTGACCAGCGGGCGCTACGAGAGTATCCGTGAAATAAAGAACACGGTCATCTCCTACAAGGGGGGGAATCCCAATCCGATGGGGGCAGCTTCCGAGGTGAAGAATATCCGCCTGCGGGATATAGCCAACGTATACGACGGATACAAGGATCCCAGCAGTTTGGTGTACATCAACGGCGAGCCGGGGGTGCAGATTGTGGTTCAGAAGCAGAGCGGGACCAATTCGGTGCAGACAGTTGAGCAGGTCCGCACGCGGCTGGGAAGGATCAACAACGAGGTGCCCCAGGGTATTGTGGTGGAGGAGGTGTTTAACACCACCGATATCATCAAGTCGTCCCTGAACCAGGTCTCCTCCAGCGCAATTCTGGGGGCTGTGTTTGCGGTCTTGATTCTGTTCCTGTTTTTGCGGAGCCTCAAGAGTACCTTTATCATCGCTCTGACAATTCCGATCAGCCTGGTGGTTACCCTGCTGACGATGTACTTTTTTGACCTGACCCTGAATATAATGACCCTGGCGGGGCTGGCCCTGGGGGTCGGGATGCTGGTGGATAACTCGATCGTTATTTTGGAGAATATCTACCGCTACCGCGAGAAGGGGGCCAAGCTGACCTCCTCGGCGATTCTTGGTACCCAGGAGATGATTAACGCGATTGTTGCCTCGACGCTGACTACCATTTGTGTGTTCGCCCCGGTGGCACTGTTTAAGAATCAGCTGGATGTGGTCGGGGAGCTGCTGGCCAGCCTCTCTTTTACGGTAGTAATTTCGCTGACCAGTTCACTGGCGGTGGCTATGCTGCTGATCCCGGTGCTCTCCAGTCATTATCTTCCCATCCGAAGTCGTAAGCAGATGCCCCTGAAGGGTGTTGTTAAAAAGATGGACGATGCGCTCTACCGTGTGTTTACCGGGCTCGATCACGCCTATCAGCGGTCCCTGGTGGTGGTGTTGAAGCACAAGGTTATCACCATCCTGTTGATTGTTGCTTTGATGGGTGGCGGAGCGTATTCCCTGAAATTCGCCTCCTATGAGTTTCTTCCGTCTCAAGCCCAGGATTCGGTGCAGCTGCAGCTCGAGCTGCCGATCGGCACCAAGCTGGAGGCCACCGAAGCGGTGCTCCAACAGATGGAGGAAGTGATTAAGGCGGAAGTCAGCACTTACGATAAGCTGATTATGGAAGTCGGGGGGCGGGGATTTTTCGGCTTTGCCGGATCGGTGGAAACCCACACCGGAAGCCTGCAGGTACAGCTGCCGCCCTTTGACGAGCGGGCGGAGTCGGCGGATGAGATAAAACAGATGCTGCGCGGACACTTCAACGATTTTCCAGGGGCCGTGTTCTCCTTTGGAGGCGGCGGCGGGGGCCCGATGGGGGGCACCAACCCGGTGGATATCCTGATAAAAACCGAAAACCTGGATAAAGGCAAAGCGATCGCCGAGAATATCCGCGACCTGATTTCCAGCGAGATACCCGAGGTAACCGAACCGACGGTGGACCTGAAGGACGGGCTGCCGCAGATAGAGGTGTTTATCGATCGGGATAAGCTCTACTCCCTGGGATTGAATATCTCAACTGTCGGGCAGGAGCTGCGGGCGAATATCGACGGGATGGTCGCCTCTCAGTTCCGCGACGGGGGAAGCGAGTTCGACATTGTAACGATACTCGATCAAGAGGACCGTGATGCAATGCCGGACCTGGACAAGGTGTTTGTGCTGAACAACAACGGGCAGCGGATTCCCCTGGCCAGTTTTGCGCACTACGAGAAAACCACGGGTCCCGTCAATATCAACCGTGAAAACCAGAGTCGGGTCATTCATGTGACCGGCGGTATTGTACCGGGAGCTGCTTTGAACGAGGTGGTAGGGCAGGTGCAGGATCTGGTCCGGGAGCAGATTCCCGCCGATGAAGAGGTGATAATTGAGTACTCCGGGGAGTATCAGGACCTGATAAAATACGGCCAGCGCTTTATCTACATCCTGCTGGTATCGGTCTTCCTGGTGTTCGGAGTTATGGCAAGCCAGTTCGAGTCTTTCCTGGATCCGTTTATTATTCTATTTACCATTCCCCTGTCCCTGATTGGGGTAATCGCTTTATACCTGATTACCGGTGAAACCTACAGCCTGTTGACGGCGGTGGGCTTGGTGATGTTGGCCGGTATTATTGTAAACAACGGGATTGTGTTTGTGGACTATACCAACCTGCTGCGCAAGCGGGGAAGGGGCATCCACGATGCGGTAATCGAGGCCGGCGGCAACCGCCTGCGCCCGATTCTGATGACTACGTTGACCACCATTTTGGCATTGATTCCGATGGCCTTTTTCCCGGGTGAAGGGGCCGAGCTGGTTGCTCCGATCGGTAAGTCGGTAGTTGGCGGACTGGCGGTGGGCGCCCTGTTGACCCTCTTTTTTATTCCGGTGATGTACGCCATATTTAACCGCATGGCGGAGAAGAGAATGATAAAAAAAGAGAAGAAAAAGGAGCAGCGCCGGCAGCGCCGCCGGGAAATTCAACAACAAGAGAATGCACTTGAAGGGGGACAGGTATGAGACGAATAGAGATTATCGCCAACCGCTCGGTAGAAGAGGACCTGTTAGAGGGTTTTGAAAGGGCTAAGGTCGGGTCCCACTACTCAAAAATTCCCATTGTCCTTGGGGTCGGTAACTCCGGCCCCCGGATGGGGGACCATATCTGGCCCGAGGAAAACTTCATGCTGATTATTTATTGCGAGGATGAAGAGGCCGAGGGTATTCAGAGGGTAGTGGCCGAACAAAAAGAGTTTTTTAAGGACGAGGGAATCAAAATTTTTGAAACGATGTTGTAACTGGACCTGTTTTGTGTATATGCTTACCATATAACTATGGATAAACAAGAAAAAATACGAACAGAGCCCTCGGCGAAGGAGCTGCTGCGAACGATATTTGGATATATCAATAAGATAGCAAATGAGCGGGATGTTGAAAAACTCCTGATTATGCTGGCCGACATGGGCCGCGACCTGGTCACGGCCGACCGCTGTACTGTCTGGCTGATAGACCATAAGCGTGAGATTCTGTGGAGCAAGGTTGCCCACGGAATCGACCGGATCGAAATAGGATTGGACAAGGGGATCGCCGGGTATGTCGCAAACCACGGGGAGCCTTTGATTATTAACAATGCCTATCGGGATAAGCGTTTTGATAAAAACGTAGATAAGCGAACCGGCTACCGCACCCGCAATATCCTGGCCCTGCCCATCCGCGGCTCTTCCGGGGAGTTGATCGGAGTATACCAGGCAATCAACAAATTGACTTCCGCCGGCAAGTTCAGCCATACCGACAAGGAGCATCTGCTCCTGGCGGCCACTTATACCGGCAGCCAGCTGGAAGCGGTCTCCCTGCAGGAGGAGATCCAGAACACTCAGAAAGAGATTATCTTTACCCTGGCAGAGACCGGCGAGCAGCGCTCGAAGGAGACCGGCAACCATGTAAAGCGGGTAGCCGAGTACTCCTACCAGCTGGCGCTGGCCTACGGCTTCAGCGAGGAGGAGGCGGATCTGCTCAGAAATGCCTCGCCCCTCCACGACATCGGTAAAATTGCCATTCCCGATGCTATTCTGCTCAAGCCTGGGCTGTTGACCGATGAGGAGCGGGAACATATGAAAAGTCACGCGGTCCTGGGCCACGATATGCTGTCTCATTCCGAGCGGGAGCTGCTGAAGGCGGCTTCGGTTGTCGCGCATCAGCACCATGAAAAGTGGGACGGTACGGGCTATCCGGAGGGTCTCAGCGGCGAGGAGATCCACGTCTACGGCCGTATTACCGCCCTGGCCGATGTGTTCGATGCGCTGGCCTGCGACCGGGTGTACAAAAAGGCCTGGACGATGCAGAAAATTGAGGAGCTGTTTCAGGAGGAGCGGGGCCGTCACTTCGATCCAAAGCTGGTGGATGCCTTTTTCAGCATCAAAGAGCGCCTGCTGCAGATCCACGAAGATTATATGGACGATATCTAGACGGGAAGATCAGCCCCCCGCAGGCCCATTCTTTTGGTATAGGCTTCAGGCCTTGTCTTCCGGGAGTGGGCGGTCTCTATTTTTTTTATGGGATGCTCTTCGTGAGTTGTGTTCTGTAGCGGCATCGGTCTGTTCCTGGGCGCGAGTCAGAATGGATTTTTCTCCTTGGTGGAAGGCCAGCTTCCAGGCGTTATAGATGTTGCGGTCCCGCAGCATTCCCAGCAGTTTTCCCGGATCCTCAGGATCCACCACCGGTATCCTTCCCAACTGATAATCGAAGACCCGCGGCAGGACCTCCATCAGGGTTTCATCGGGAAAAGCGGTGATCAGATCGGTGGTGCATACCGCTTCTACCGGGGTGAGCCGCGGATCGAGCCCCTCTTCAAGGGCCTCCTCGTAATCGGTAAGGCTCACTATTCCGTATAACCTTCCATCCTTGTCCAGTACCGCAAAACCGCGGCGGTGGGCCTCGTCACAGAGGTCTTTCATTTCCGCAAGGGTCGTGCTGAGGCCCACCGTTTCGGGATTACGGGTCATGATGTCCCCCACCGAAATTGAGGGCACTAAACGGGAGTTCACCAGGCGCACAATGTCGATGCCCCGGCGCATGAGCTTTTCGGTGTAGATGGTTTCTCTGCTCAGCAGCTTAATCCCCTCCGTGGCAATCAGCACCGTCAGCATCAGGGGCACCATCATCTTCAAGTCGCGGGTCAGTTCAAGCATCATAATTACGCTGGTAAAGGGGGCGCGGGTTACTCCGGCAAACATTGCCGCCGCACCGACCAGGGCAAAGGCCCCGGGGTCGCTGCCTGGGATAAAGTAGTGGGAGGCATAGCCGACAATTCCGCCGGTCATCCCGCCGATAAACAGGCTGGGGGCAAAAATGCCGCCGCTGCTGCCGCTGCCGATGGAGCTGGAGGTGGCGACCATTTTCAACAGAGCCATAACCCCCAACACACGCAGGGGCAGCCCTCCGGCCAGGACATGCTCAAAGCTCATCCGGCTGTCCCAGGGTACATCCCCGTAGCCGACCCCGAAAATATCGTACGAGTAAAGGCCCATCAAGCCGACGGCCAGCCCGCCGATCGCCGGCCGAAACCACACGGGGATGCCCTTCATCGCATCAAAGATATTCTCTGAAAGCTGAAGGGTCTTCATAAACAGAAAGCCCACACAGATGATGATCACCCCCAGGGCAATGTAAAAGAGTATTTCTTCAACCCGTACCAGCGAATAGAGGGAGGGCAAGGCAAAGGAGCCGTCAATTCCGAGGACCATGGTGGTAACCACATTGGCGGTGACCGAGCTAATCATGATGAAGGGGAGTCCGTAGGTCATAAAGGAGGTGGTCAACAGTTCGGTGGTAAAAAAAATTCCCCCCAGGGGGGCATTAAAGGTTGCCGATATTCCGGCAGCCGCCCCGCAGGAGACCAGGGTGCGCAGCCAGGCGGTGGGCAGTTTAAGAAACTGGCCGAGGGTCGAGCCCATGGCTGCGCCTATCTGCACCACCGGCCCGGCCCGGCCTACCGAGCCCCCGCTGCCGATGGTAAGGGCGGAGGCGAGGGTCTTTACAACCACCGTTTTCGGGCTCATCCGCCCGCCCCGTTTTGTGACGGCGAACATTACCTCCGGCACTCCGTGGCCCCGAGCCTCGGAGGTTCCGAAATAGATTATCAGGCCTACCAGCAGTCCTCCGATAGCCGGCAGGGGGACTACTGCAAGGGGGCCCAGAAAAGAGAAGAGCTGCAGGCCGTGGACAAAAAAGAGGGTTTGAATCCAGCGGATCAGGTAGATGAAGGCCACCGAGCCCAGGCCTCCGCCAAGGCCCACGAGCATCGCCAGCAGTATTCCGAGTGAGAAGTGTGGTGGTTTTGGGCGTCCCTGCAAAAACTTCTGCATTATTATGATCCAGCTGATTATAACTGCTATTTAGAGCAGGGACAATGAAAAAAACTGAGCTCAGGAGCCCCCGGGGGCTTTCAGCTCAGGTCGTGGGCCAGTCGGTCCAGGAGCGGCTGGTAGGTCTCGATCAGTTGTTCGGCCTTTTCCTGCAGACACTCCAGGTTCTCCGGGGAGGCGTTATCCATTGAGCGGTCACAGTCGCCTAGGGGGATGTTAAGGCGATTATAACTTACCCGCGGGTGGTACTGCAGCTGGTAGTTCACACATTCGGACTGACCGTTGTTCATCATCGAAGCCAGGGGGACCCCCTTGGAGGGGAGCATCCATTCAACCATGCCCCATTTAATTATCTGCTGGTAGGTGTAGCTGGGGGTGCGGGTTCCGGTGCCGAGGGACAGAATGCGAAAATGCTTTGCCCGGGGGTAAATCTTTTGTGCTTCGATAAAGGCGCACATGGCCGGGTTATTGGCAAAAATGCTGCCGTCGATCAGCACATGCGGGCCGTCCCCGTCGACGGTCTCTACTTGAATCGGCTCAAAGAAGGTGGGGGCGGCGGAGGAGCCCATGATGGCGTCGCGCATGTAAAAGTTCGGATCATCAACCTTTTGAGCAAAGCGGGGAGGCCGCTTTTTGATTATCAGGGGTCGAGCAGTGGCCAGGTCGTAGCTGGTAACCAGTACATTTGTCAATGCATCCTGGACTGTGCGGGGACCGAGCATGTTGTCCAATACGGTATAAAAACGGCCGGAATTGTACTTCTCGGTAAAGGCCTGGCGTACGGTTTTAAGCTGGTTAAATATCCAGCGGGGGAAGATTTCGATTCCCCGATCGATGTAGGTTTGGGCAAGATCGGAGGCGGTAAACAGCGGCTGCTTTGAGTAGCGGGGCGGCTCCTGCGAATCCTGAGGGTAATCGGGAGCGAACTTAGGAGCGGTGAGCCCGAGGGCGATAATGGAACCGGTTGAGGTTCCGGCCAGCAGGTCGAATGCGCGGCAGAGGGGATAGTTTTTCTTGCGTAGAGCCAGTTTTTTCTCCAGCTCAGCCAGCAGAAGGGCGGGAATAATCCCCCGAATACCTCCTCCGTCGATCGATAAGATGTTTACTTCGCGTTTTAGATAGCGGTTCATATAATTGTTCATTTTGTATCAGAAGACACCATAGAAGCTCGATATGTCAACACGTTTATTTTGCGGGTTTGAGAAAAAGCTTAGAAATATATCAGAAACGGCTAAAGGTAGCCTATAAAATTTGACTTATGAGCGGTTACGTTGTATTTTAAACATTCAAATTAAGGGTAATTTCTCTCTTTTTTTTGGCATAAATAAATTATACTCAAGATTGTATGACGTGCGGGGTGGTATGCAAGGTTCATTGATGGTAAAGAAGGGTTTTCCTGCGGTTCATTTCTACGACCAGGATTTCGTCGATATGTACGAACAAACCTGGTCGTGGGTACAGGATGCCTGGTATAAAAATAAAGATCAAGACAAAAACGGGTTACAAGAGGCTTTCCTGGTGCACCCGGGCGGTTCTACTATAGATCAGTTCGAGGCCTGCTTGTCTACCTTCTTTTTAGCTTACAGTAACAATATTTTTCCGGCAGCAAGTGTACTGGATAATTTTTACGGGAAGCAGGAGGATTCGGGGGCTATTCGGGGGACCTACCGAATCGATACCGGGGCACCGGTATTAACCGACGACAACCCGGAGAGCGTGCAGCCCCCGCTGTTCGCATATGCCGAATATAACCTGTTCCATAAAAACGGCAATAAGAAGCGGCTGAAAGAGATAGTACCTATTCTGCAGCGTTATTTCGGCTGGTTAGAGGAAAACTTCAAGAGCGAGAACGGCCTCTACAGTGTACCGGCAGAAGCTACCAAGATGGGAAACAGCCCGCGCGAGGCGGCCGAGTACCAGGTGGATTTCAACGCACAGCAGGCCCTCAATGCCCTGTATATGTCGGCCTTGGGAGATATTCTCAACGATAAAGAGATCAGTTTTACCTACAAACGGCATTTTTTCTCGTTAAAGACTCGAATCAACTCACAGATGTGGGATGAGAAGACTGGGTTTTACCACGATCTGGATAAAGTGGGCGAACGGCTTCCGGCAAAGACGATTGCCGGTTTTTGGACACTGCTGGCCGAAATTCCCAATGAGGCCAAAGCGGTACGGCTGATCGACCATCTAAAGGATCCGGAGACCTTCGGTATCGAACACCCCTTCCCCTCATTGTCGGCGGATGATCCGAACTTTGAAGAGAATGGGGGCGGGTACCGGGGTTCTGTATTTCCGGCGTTTAACTTTATAGTGGTTAAGGGGCTGGAGAAATATGCCCGCTTTGAACTTGCCCGTGAAGCGGCCATCCGACATCTGTATTATATGCTGGATACCCTCCACCCTGAGGGGCGGGACGACGGAAATGTATGGGAAGCCTATCATCCCCTCAAAGAGGGCCGTGCTGAGTGGGAGGGCAATGAAGATTTCCCTCGGCGGCTTTATTTACCGTATGTGGGGCTGTCTACCATCACCCTGATAATCGAGAATGTACTGGGCCTGTTTATCAGCCTGCCCCGGAAGACGGTAGACTGGATTATGCCGACCCTCGAGATTATGGGGATTGAAAATCTGTCGCTCAAACGGAATATAATATCGATTTTGACTAACAAGAGTAATCGCGGTTGGGAGGTTCGCTTGGAATCGGAAAAGCTTTACTACTTTACCATCAATATTCTCGATGAAGATAAAAAGAAAACCCTGCCGATACCTTCGGGCAAGTGCTCGATGCTGATAGAGAAGATGTAGTTATGGGGTGGATGGGTAAACTAATCGGCGGAACCCTCGGTTTTGTGATAGGTGGTCCGATAGGTGCAATCGCCGGAGCGGCCTTTGGCCATACAATAGATAAAAGCGGAGAACTCGGGACCGCAGAGTCGCCCTTTGACGGCGGCTCCTACGGCGGGGCACACCCCTATGAACAGATGGCCGGGGGTGCTTTTGGCCGTCGGGTTTCGCCGCAGCAGCGGGCACAGATGACCTTTTTTATCGGCGCCTTTTCAATGGTTGCCAAGGTGGCCGCCGCCGACGGAAAAGTCTCCCAGGCCGAGATGCAGCGTATCCGGGAGTTTATGGATAAGGACCTGCAGCTTGATCCGCAGAGCAAGAGTGTGGCGGAACGAATTTTCCACACGGCCCTCTCCCAGGACCAGCCCTTCGAGCAGCTTGCCCAGCAGTTTTACGGAGAGTTCAAGAATCAGCCCCAGATCCTCGAGCTTCTGATCGATTTCCTCTACCGGGTTGCCGCCGAAGATAACGGCGTGACCAAGGGCGAGGAGGCTCTGATACATAAAGCTGCCCAAATATTTCATTTTGCTCAGCAGCGGATGGATAATATCCGTACACGCTATGTTGAGACTACTGATACCCACTACGCCGTACTGGGGGTCAGCCCCCAGGATACGGACGAAACAATCAAAAAAGCCTATCGCAGCCTCGTCCGCGAATATCATCCCGATACAATTGCCTCTAAGGGGCTGCCGGAAGAGTTTAATAAGTTTGCAGCCGACAAATTCCGTCAAATCCAGGAAGCCTACGAGGCTATACGGAAAAAACGGGGTTTTTGAGGTACATTTTTGAGGTATAACGTATGCACAGTGCCGAGGACCTTTCGAGCGAACTAAGGCGCTTGGATCGCCGCGGCTACAAGGCGTATAAAGATATCGCCGGCCGCTGGGATTTTTCCAACTTTCAACTACATATCGATCACGTACAGGGTGACCCCTTTGCCGCTCCGTCACGCCTGCGGGTACGGGTACCTATGCAGATTGCCGGTTTTCCCGACAATACCTACCACAACCGCAGCCGAGAGGTCGGTCTGCGGGATCACCTGACCCGCCAATTCGGTGCCGCCTGTCGGCGCTACGCTACCCGGCGCGGGGGCAGCGGCAAGAGCGGCGCTATCGAAATAGATATGCCGGGGCAGGAGGTAATCGAGCGGACCAGTGTTATCGTCACCGACCAGTTTGTCGAAGCCCGCTTTGTGGCCGGTCTGCCGGCCTTCGGACGGAAAATTGCCGGGCGGCTGGCGGAGAGCCTGTTGATAGACGAGGTTCCCCAAATTGTCGAACATGCCCTGTTCTTCCAGAGGCTTGATCGCAGTGGAGTGTACGGTGCCGTGGAAACGGCTGAAGATGCCGATGCCCTCCGCGGGCTGCTGGCAGAGCGCGGACTGACGGCCTTTGTGGCCGAGGGGGCAATTCTGCCGCGCCGCAGCGGGGTGGATGAGCGCCCGATGGACCCCAGCGAGGCGGTGGCCTTTACCTCTCCGGAGAGTTTTCGGGTCGAGCTTGAGCTGCCGAACCGCGGAATGATAAGCGGCATGGGTATTCCCCGGGGGATCAGCCTGATTGTCGGCGGAGGCTACCACGGAAAATCGACCCTTTTGAATGCCGTTGAGCAGGGGGTCTACAACCACATCCCCGGCGACGGGCGCGAGCTGGTGGTCAGCGACCCCCTGGCCTGTAAAATCCGGGCCGAAGACGGCCGCCGAATTGAGAAAACCGCCATCACCCCCTTCATTTCAAACCTCCCCTACGGCCGTGATACCGAGGCCTTCAGCAGCGAAAACGGCAGCGGCAGTACCAGCCAGGCGGCCAACATCATCGAGGCCATTGAAGCCGGGGCAAGTGCTCTGCTGATAGATGAAGATACCTCGGCCACCAATTTTATGATTCGCGATCACCGTATGCAGGAGCTGGTGGCCAAGGACCGTGAACCGATTACCCCCTTTATCGACAAGGTGCGCCAGCTCTACCAGGAGCGGGGAGTCTCGACCATCCTGGTCATCGGCGGTTCCGGCGACTACTTCGATGTGGCGGATCATGTGATTTCTATGAACGCTTATGTGCCCGCGGATGTAACCGAAGAGGCACGCCGGATTGCAGAGAAATACCGCAGCGAACGCGCCCGAGAGGGGGGCGAGCACTTCGGAAGGTTT
>JAWLDZ010000066.1:5234-13830 GCA_041686355.1 Spirochaetaceae bacterium | reverse complement strand
TGATTATAGGGAATATGGTTTTCATCGGCAAAGCGCTCGACAGCATCTGTATTGGGTATAATTAACGCTCCCAGATACTTTTGGTCCTGTCCCACTACAACTGCAATGTCAATGTATTCACTTTCAGTAATTTTTTGCTCAATCGGCAGGGGTTCTATATTCTCGCCACCTAACAGCACGATCGTGTCTTTTGCACGGCCTGTAATTTTTAATTCCCCCCGAAGAGTGAGCTTGCCTAAGTCTCCAGTATTGAGCCAACCGTCTTCGGAGAGGACCTTTGCTGTAAGCTCGGGTTTTTGATAATAGCCGCTCATTACCTGAGGCCCGCGGACAGTTATTAACCCCATACTTCCCGCCGGAAGCAGCTCACCCTCTTCTCCAATAATTCTGCACTCGGTTTCTGCCAACATGGGACCCACTGTTCCTGGTACTGGGTTAAACTGGCTTCGGACCGCTAGTACCGGAGCCGTCTCTGTCAGACCATAACCCTCCAGCAGCAGAATTCCGGCAGACCCAAAAAACGAATCAACCGCCGGCGGCAGAGCACCCCCTCCGGAGACACCTGCAATAAATCGGCCACCAAGTTTTGTTTTTATTTTCTTAAATACCAGTACATTCCCAAGCAGTTTCAAGGGCGACAATAACAGATACGGTAGTATATTCAGCGATATATCCAGTACTTTTGAGCGGGGCTTAAACTGCGGGGCTCGTCCATAGATCCTGTCGGCCATGCGTTTGTGACTTCCTCCGACGGCTACAAAAAAGTTGAACATAAGCAGCTTAATGCCCCCCTCCTGCTTGATCTTCCGATAAATACCTGCTCTCACCGCTTCCCATATACGCGGTACGGAGGCCATCCATTGCGGTTTGAGGACCGCCATATCGGCAAGCATAATCTGTCCAATCGGCTTTGAATATGCAAGGGTTGTAGCACTGCCGAGGGCAATATACTGAACTATTCGCTCGAATGAATGCCATACCGGCAGTACACATATCCAGATATCGCCAGGGGTAACATCCAACACGCTGGGAATACAGCTTACCTGATGCAAGAAGTTTCTATGAGAGAGTACAACCCCCTTTGGCTCTCCGGTCGTTCCGGATGTAAAAATTATGGTGCAGGTATCCTCTGCTTGTCCCTGCTCGATCTCTTTCTCAATTAATTCGGGATGCTTTGCCAGAATGTTCTTACCTGCATTGCATACTTCGGCATAAGTGGAGACTTTTATCCGTCCTGTATCGATGCTGCTTGAACTGTCGAACTGCGGATCCAACACCAAAAAATGCTTTAAGCTTGGAATCTGATCATGTACCGAGTAGACCTTTTTCAACTGCTCTTCATTTTCTACTATAACCAATGAACACCCGGAGAAACCTAAAATATAGGCCAGTTCCTGGGCCATACTGTCATTTCCCCGCGGCACATCAGCTGCCCCTAGGGAAAGCAGTGCTAAGTCGGACACAAACCATTCTGCCCGGTTTTCTGATATCAGGCCAACATGATCGCCACGTCTGACCTTGAGCTTCTGCAGTCCAGCGGCAAAGCTGCTCACCTCACGGTATAGTTCCTCAAAGCTTCTTGAAACGAAAGTTCCCTGGTTATTTTTGCTCATTTGCGCAGCCACTTGTGGATGTTTCTTTGCCATCTCTTGCATAAGCTTTGGAATTGTTTGTGCCATTACCTTCCTCTTTCTCTGTGTGTCAAATTTGATTTGCCTTCACGGCATTTGTCGGTTCACGACCGAAACAACTGAATTAAAGATAGCATATTTAACCTATCTGAGCAATTTAAATATAGGTATTGCTAACGATATCGCTAACGATACTACCAAGGTGATTGAAAGAAAATTAAAAAGCCTCTGGAATCAGAACAACAAAGGCAGTTGGACATGTGAGCAGTCAGTAATTTAATTATTAAATATTAATTGTTACATATATCTATTATATTTAATCTTACAGCAAATTAGAAAAAGGCTCTTCTACAAAATACATTTTTTGAGTATATTCATACTATGAATATCCAGAGCTCGGCAGCTGAAATCGGCATAAGTGTGGAAGCATATAAGCGAATATGCGCACTTTTTATCGAAAATACCGATAAAGATATGCTTCAACTGAAATCAGAACTCGACATGAACGACCTTAAGAAAAGTGCCGCCACAGCCCACCATATTAAGGGAGCCGCTGCCAATATGGATTACGAAGATCTTGCTTCCCTTGCAAAAAAGCTACAGCTGCAATTGCAAACCGGTACTGCTGCCTCAGAGGAGCTATCGAAACAGTATAAACAGCTCTTCCAGGGGTATCAAAGTATTAAGGAAGAAATCTTATCACAACTATGAACAAAAACTCAGTCAAAAACTCAGATAAAAAAAAGAATAAAAAAATAAACAAGATTCTGGTGGTCGACAATAACCCAGTGATGCTGGAGTTTATGAATGAGGTATTGAGCAGTGAAGGCTATACCGTGCAGACCGTTGATAACGGTGTTGAGGCCCTGAAAATATGCCGCACTTTTACACCGGATGTCATTTTTGTCGATCTTATAATGCCCTATATAGACGGACGGCAGCTATGCGCACTCCTCCGGAAACAACCGGAACTGTCGGAAAGCAGTATTGTACTGATTTCGGCAATTGCTGCGGAAGAGCCCGATTTTGACTTTAGTGAAATTGCCGACGCATACCTGGCAAAAATGCCCTTTCGGATTATGAAACCGTATGTACTTGATTTATTACAACAGTTCCAGAAAAATTCATCCGAGATTTCTAAGAAGATTATTGGCCTTGATCAAATATACCATCGTGATATAACTAAGGAGCTGCTTTTCTCTAAGCAGCACATCGAGGTCCTGCTCTCAAGCATTTCCGACGGTTTTTTTGAGCTGAACCTTGACCTTCAGGTTATCTACGTAAATGACGCCGGGGCTTCAATGCTGGACTTGCCTCGAGAAAAACTGCTTACTTTATACTTTCCCTCATTATTCCCGCCAGAACTTGCAAACCGTATAAAAAATATAGTCCACTCCTTAAACGGGAAAGAGTTTGAAATTGGAATAAAAGAGCCGATACAGCTTGGTGATAAACATGTGCGTATTCGTTTTAATGCGGTAAGCTATGGGAATTACCGTTCAATAACCGTAATGATCCAAGATATAAGCTCCCAAAAAGAGGCTGAACGCATCGTTAGAGAGGATTTGAAAGAGAAAGAGCTTTTACTGAAGGAAGTCCATCATCGAGTCAAAAACAACCTGCATGTAATTGCCAGTCTCTTGAGCCTGCAAACCAGTTTTATACCGGACAAAGTCAGCCGCAAGCACCTCACCGAAAGCAGAAACCGGGTTGAAAGCATGGCTTTAATTCATGAACAGCTCTATTATGCGGAGGATCTGTCCGGGGTGTACCTGGACAACTACTTATCAGACTTGATTGCCCAACTTGTCAATATCTACGACACTCATCCCGCTCCGGTAAAAACCGTTCTTGATATTCCAACTGTGCAACTCAATTTATCAGTGGCGGTGCCCCTAGGGCTGATTATCAATGAACTAATATCCAATAGCCTGGAACACGGGCTGAAGAACAAAAAAAATGGCCTAATAGAAATTAGCCTTACCGTAAAAGAGCAGCATTGCCGCTTATTGATTCATGACAACGGTCATGGTCTGCCTGAAGGCTTTATTTTTGACGAGAGTGAATCCCTTGGTCTGCTTATAATCTCTAATCTAGCGGATCAACTGAACGGCAGCTTTGAGCTTTACAACGATAATGGGGCTACTGCAGTAGTCGAATTCAGTTTATTGGAAGAAAAACCCAAACTCACATAATCCGCCGTCCGGCAAGCGTACGGCGGCGCCAGTTGGTAAGACTTACCCCCGATATTACGATCAGACCTCCCAGCAGCTGCAGTAGTCCTAGACGCTCTCCTAACAGTACCCACGAAACAAGGACCGAGGCCACCGGCACGCCGTTAAGGAAAACCGCTGCCTTTGATGCATCCACCCGCGTCAATGCAAAATTGTAGGCCAGAAAAGCCACCAGGGTGGCCCCAATTATAAGAAACACCAGGGCACCGATCGAAGGAGCATCTATCCTATTCCATTCAACCGATGACAACCGGAAAAGAAAAACCGGAGCAAGCAGCAGCATTCCGTAAAACACCTGGTAAAAGGTAATTTCTACCGCCGACAGATTTGAAGATAAGTGTCTGGCGACAATCATATACATGGAGGCAGCCAGCACCGCCAAAAGCACCAAGCTGTTGCCCAGCAGGCTGCTTTCGGCATAGGTCGGGTTATCATCGAAGCCGGCCAGAATAATAACACCGATAATCGACAGCAGCACCCCGGACCATTGCCGCAGAGTAAGCCGTTCTCTCAGCAGGAAGCCCGCCAGCAGGGCTACAATTCCCGGCAGAGCGGCGATGATCATCGAGGCACTTGAGGCTGAGGTGTACTGCAGCCCTGCACTTTCGAACAGAAAGTAGACAGTGGGTTGAAAAAATGCCATCAGTATCAGTTTCAGGTGAACCCGTCTTCCCAGAGGCCGATAGCGACGCAGCATCAAAAGGCCGAAGATGAGAGAAGCGCCTACAAAACGAAGAAATACATAGGCTATGGGAGAGAAGCCCCGCAGCACTATCTTTGTAGCGGGGAAGGAACTTCCCCAAAAAAATGCCGCCAGCAGCAGCGCAATATATACAATCAGCAGTGAAGATTTCTCATTTTTCGTATCATCAGTAGTGTTGTGAGCTATAGCCATGGTGCATTTCCTTATTCTGGTATAATTATCCGTTCAAAGTTCTCGAGCTTCGCCGCGTAATGGGTCAGCGCCTCGCTGCCGGCCGGATGCAGCTGGTATACTCCTCGCCGTTGGCGCTCAAACCAGCCGTAGACATTTTTAAGAAGAATTGCCTGGGTCTTTTCCGATGTGCCCGCAGTGCGTATTTGGGCCGGGGAAGCGGGGCCGTGGTGCTGTAAAAAGTGAGCAATCCGCAGCGCTTCCTGCTTATAAGCGGTAATTTTCTCCATGGCTACGGATTCACCCCCCTGGTTGAACTCAGCGTAACGCCCGTCTATCTCCCGTAGAATAGCCCGCTTCTGTGAAGGCCGCCTCTTTTCCTTACACACTACCGGATGCAGCTCAATCCTCAGTTTTGTTTTGGTCTTCATAAAATCTACTAGAATACAGCCAATCTCTAAGCGCCGCAGCAGAGTCTTAGTTCGCTTGAAGTTTGGGGGACTCTTCGCCCCTCGGGGAACCGGTACCGCAATATACACCGAATCGCTAATCTCTTTTCTTTCGGCGGCTTGAATCAGTAAATTCAGACTGATTGAACTTTTCAGCTCGACAAGAATCAGTTCATCCCCCTTTCGGGCTACGATATCACAGTTGCGCACCTCGGCGTGCACCGAGTAGCCCTGGCCTTGGAGATACGCCTTTACCGGCTGGAAGAGGTCGGATTCTTTTGTTTTCTTGTCTTTATTTTCTGGGTTCATAGTTGTTCATTTAAGTTGTTCATTTAACGACCGATTTATTATTCGTCTTCTTTACAGTTTCTATTTTTATTTTTTTTGAAAAATTATTTCTTTCTAAAAAGCCGTTTTTCCTCCCCCCGCAGCAGACGTACGATATTTTTACGATGAGTAAAGAGTATCAATAGCGCAATCGGAATTGAAAACACCATTAACAAGGGTGATACCATTGATAGCCCGCTTATATCAAGCACATACAGAACTAAAGGAAAGGAAATTGCTGCCCCGAGTGAACCGACAGAAACAATGCCGGTTAGCACTACCGCAGCCACGAAAATAACAAGTGTAGCGCTGAATCCAGCTGGATACAGCGCAGCAATCATTCCAGCCGCGGTGGCAACCCCCTTGCCCCCGCGGAAGGATGCAAAAACGGTCCAAATGTGCCCCACTACTGCAGCAGCACCTGCTGCAAGGGCCGTTCCATCGGGTGACAGAAAACCGCTCTCCAGCGACCCGAAAAGCGGCAACTGCGCTACAAAGAGTACCGCGCAGGCACCCTTGGCAACATCAATAAGAATAACTGCGATACCCGCCGACCAACCGAAGACTCTCACCGCGTTTGTGCCGCCGGCATTTCCCGATCCGAACTCCCGGATGTCCTTCTTAAAAAAAATCTTACCGATGATGATGCTGCTTGGAATAGAACCCAGCAGATAGCTGAGAATGAGCACCACGGCAAAGTGAACTGCTTGGAGAGGCTCCATTACTGGGCCTCCTGCTGTGCTCCCTGATGGGCCTTAGTCTCTGCCTCAACGGGGGCTATATATGCCACCGCGCTGGTACCAAAGCCGGTATGCAGAGCCAGGGCCGGAGAGGCATCCAGAATAAACACCTCCCTGGGCGGCTTAAAATACCGCTCAATTTGTTCCTTAAACCAGATTGCTGTACCTGGGTTCTCCACGTGGGCAATTGCAAAATCGCCGGCCGCCCCTTTTCCAAGCCGGCGCTGCAGTAGTGCAACAAGCTTTTCTTTACCGGCTTCCGGGCCGCGGGTCATAGCCGCTTTTACTACTTTTCCCTGGGAATCAAGGGTAAGCAAGGGTCGCAATTTCAACAGTTGGGCGATAAAACCCTTGGTGCGCCCCAGGCGACCGCTGCGCATAAGTGCCTCTAAATGGGGAATGGTAATAAGCAGCCTGGTCCGATCGGTAAGTGTACTGACCAACTGCTTCACCTCTGTTATCCCCATTCCCTTCTCTATCGCCTCAGCCGCACGCCGGGCAATCAAGCCCGCTCCAATAGTGACATTTTTTGAGTCGATAACATGGACGGAACCGCTATGCTCCAACCTCTCCAGTGCACTCTTAGCGGATTTTATCGTTCCACTGAGTCCTCCCGCCAGGGACAGATACAGCACATCCCGGTAATGCTTTCCAAGAAAAGAAAACACCCGCTCGAAATCTGCCGGGGCAGGCTGAGAAGTAGTACCGACAACATCCCCTTGTGACCGCACCAGTCCGTAAAAACTTTGCGGGCTGAGGGCGATCTTGTCGATATAACTGTCTTGCCCAAAGAGTACCTTTACCGGCACCATGTGAACAAAGGGCTTTTCCATCAGTTCCGGCGGCAAGTCGCAAGCCGAATCTATTACTAGGGCAACCTCGGATTGTTGGCTATGGGCCGCCGCATACTGCTTGTACATATCGTCGGCCTTCTGTTCGGCCAGTAGTCCGTAATGCCGCGCAATCCCAAAAACATCTTCGGGACTGTCGGTATGGATGTGAATTTTAGCCCTGGTCCTCGAACCGGCCACAATCAGTGAATCTCCCCACTTGGCAAGACGCTGCTTCAGTTCGTGTTGGTCAATCTCGCTGCCTTCAATGATGCATTCAGTACAGTATCTGAAGTGTAACTCTTCTTCTACTTCGTTCACTTCCGGAATCTCATTTATCTCTATCTCCGGTATCTGCTCCAGGTCGCGTATCTTTCCGCTTTCTATAAAATTTACTATTCCCTCGATCATGTGTACAAAACCGAGGGCGCCCGCATCTACCACCTTTGCTTTTTTCAGGCTCGGAAGACGGCGGCGGGTATCCAGCAGCGCCTCCTTGGCGGATGACAGGGAATCAGTGAAGAGTTGGGCAAAATCAGCAGTCTTTCTGCTTTTTTCAACCAGTTTTTCCGACCACACCCGCAAAACCGTCAAGATAGTGCCTTCTACCGGTTCGGAAAGTGCTTCATAGGTGTAATCGACGGCTTTACGTACTATATCACTGAAGGTCCGAGTATTAATTCTGGTACGACCTTCAATCCCGGTGGTGAGACCGTAAAAAAACTGGGAGAGGATGGTTCCGCTGTTTCCGCGTGCTCCGGACAGGGCGTAGTCGGCGGCGGATCTGCTTACCCCTGCCAAACTGCTGTCAGGGGTATCCATAATTCCCTTGGTCATGGCCGTTAAGGTAGAGCCCATATTAGTGCCCGTATCGCTGTCGGCGACCGGGAATACATTGATGGAATTGAGCTGTTCGCGGTAAATTTGAACCCTGCGGCCGGCGGCAATCAGTGCTCGCTTCAGTCGCGGCCCGTCCAAATAGGTAATTTGCATCTTCCCCTCCTCCCGTCCGGTGAAATTACCTATATTATAGCACATGCCATGGGAATGTGCTAAGATTCATAGGTAACACCCGATGTAAGGAGCGAGTCTATGGAACAAACAAGAATTGCCGTAACCGGAATGGGAGTTTACTCTGCTATTGGAAATAACAAAATAGAGTTTTGGAATGGTCTTATTGAGGGTAAATCAGGGGCCGATGCAATCAGTACCTTTGATACAACCGGCTATAAAAGTAAAATCGCCGCAGAAATAAAGGGCTTTGATCCGCTGGAGTTTCTAAGCCGTAAACGCATCAGAAGAATGTCCCGTTTTTCACAGCTCGCCTCGTGTGCGGCCATCCAGGCGGTACACGAATCGGGGGTTCAGCTGGATACGATGGATCCCCTGCGGACAGGATCTGTCGTTGGGACCGCAGCCGGGGATTATGAAAACCTGGAAGCCCAGCATCAAAAATTACTTGAGAAAGGGCCCGGTTTCGGCAACCCCCTCGCAGTACCGTTGATCATACC
>JAWLDZ010000066.1:0-5134 GCA_041686355.1 Spirochaetaceae bacterium | reverse complement strand
GAGGATATAGGCTACATCAATGCCCACGGAACATCGACCAATGCAAATGATAAGATTGAGACCATCGCTATCAAAAATGCCTTTGGCGAGGCTGCGTACCGCATTCCTATCAGCTCAACTAAATCGATGATAGGCCACACCCTGGGGGCCGCCGGTGCGGTTGAAGCTGCGGCAACCCTGCTGGCATTAAAAGAAGGAGTCCTGCCGCCGACTATCAATTACGAGATCCCCGACCCTGAATGCGACCTTGATTATGTACCGAACCAGCCTAGAGAATCTTCTATTAAGGGGGCACTCTCAAACTCCTTTGGTTTCGGAGGGCAAAACTGCGTGCTGGCCTTCACTGGTCCGAATACATAATACGGAGGGCCGACCACATAAACCGACTGCCGTTTATATATACCGGCTGTCGTCTATATAAGCAGTCCCAGTGATCCGGCAATTAGCGCTTGTGCGGCAAAATAGGTGGATAAGTTCAGAAAGGGGGCGGCCCGAAAGGAGCCTCTGAAGCGGTTAATCGCCAGAACTGCATCGGAGATAACAAACAATACCGCACCGATACAGGCCGCGAGTGCCCCGCCTTGACTTGCCTGACCTGCTTGGCCCAACCCCGGCTGCAGCAGCCGGGCGCAGGCCAACCAGGTCATCAGCATAATTACTGTAATGTACAGCATCACCGGCAGTTTCATTTTTCCTAGTGCGCCCCTAAGAATTAGATAGAAAAACAGGCCAAAGGCGACCAAAGGAATCAGGGGCCACCAAACCAGTTCAGTTATCTCCGAGGCAAAGGCTGCTATGTAGAAAAGGTGGGCAATAAAAAAGGCAGCCAGGCCCGCCATAAACCGATCCGAGGGGAGCATCAGCAGCACATCGCCCCCGATCGAAACTAACAGACCGCCCAAAATCAGATATCGATAGGCCGAAGCTGCTTCCTGGCCCAGCAGGGCTATTAGGAAAATAATTACCATGGTCAGCGGTTTGAATAGGTACACCTGCTGCCGTCTGCCAAGATACTCCGCCCGGATATGCAGCGCCGCTGCAACTGCCGCCAAAGAAAATAAAATAGAGACTACCATTCCTCCTCCCTATACGCCATAGTACACAGGGTAGCATATTTTTTCCCATCCCGCAGCCTTGACTAAGCCCTCTACCGGCGCATACAGTACCTAACATGACGGACCGCCACAACAGCCCTGTACATATACCCGCATTCGAAGATGAATCATGCACAGTGGCCCTGCGTAAACAGTTATTACGAAAAAACCCCCTTTTCCAGGATATTCCGGAGAATGCTGTAGACCGTGTAAACAGCCGGTTTAGGTCGGTAAGCTTTGAAAAGGGCGATTACATTATCCGGGAGGGTAAAAGTGCCGGCCGTTTCTATATACTGGCTACGGGAGTAGCCAAACTGTTTCGCACTCACCCTGACGGCCGTACCACCCTTCTTGACATACTCTCCTCGGGCGACTATTGCGGATCGATCGCCGACGCAGGCTTTGGTCCCCGGGAATACGAAGAGACAGTTATTGCCGACAGCAATGTCTGCAGCATTTCAATAGGATCTACTGCGTTCCGCCGAATTCTTGAAGAGCAGCCGAGTGTAGCGCTACGCACTGTTGACACCCTGTCCAGTCGGCTGCGATTAGCGAATGAAATGGTACAGCAGCTCGGAGGTTCCTCCGTTGAAACTCGGGTGGCCTTTGTGCTGCTGAGACTATCGAAAAAGCTTGGTCAGCCGTGGGAAGATAAAATCCTTATTCGATCACCCCTTTCACGGGAAGAGATCGCCGCCATGGCGGGAACCAGTGCCGAGTCCTGCAGCCGTACGTTAAGCGACTTTCGACGCCGGAACCTGGTAAGCGCCGGACGCGGATGGGTTGCCCTGGTGGATCCGGAGAGCCTCGAAAACCTCATAGCATAGTCAATGTCAAAGTCACTGTAAATAACCTCACGGTTAATTGATCTTCATCATGTTGTCCCGCCCCTTCTGCCGTTATCTTGGATTTAGAACTTTAAAAACAGGAGGCAGAAGAATGAAAACCTTATTAAGAAGCAAGGAACTATCTTGTCCATCATGCGTTGCAAAAATTGAAGCCCAGCTGCTGGGCATTGACGGTGTGCATACCGCGGAGGTGTACTTTACTACCGGTAAGATTGTAGTCGAACATGATTCTGAAAAAACCACTCAACAGCAGCTCATAGACGCAGTTCGTGCTGCAGGCTATGAATCTTATGTATCCGGCGTTTAGGAGGGATGGTATGAAAATGTTATCAATTCTAAAGTCCTTCACTATGCGGGGGGTACACAGCGTACTTACTTCGGGAGCGCTCATTGCGGGCGCTCTCATGCTGCGCTGGTTTTTTCCCCTTCCCCTTGTGTCGGAGTGGTTGATGAGTGCGGCGGCCCTGATCGCCGGGCTTCCGATACTGCTGACCGCTTACCGATCCCTAACACAGCGTCATGTAAGTATTGAGCTGCTGGTAAGTCTGGCCGCAATCGGGGCTTTAATAATTGGAGAGTTCTGGGAGGCCGCGGCGGTTACCTTTCTCTTTGCCCTCGGGGGCTACCTCGAGGCAAGAACCATGGCCAGAACCCGAAATGTCATCGGCGAGCTGCTGGAATTGGCTCCGGCCAAAGCCATTGTTATGAGAGAGGGCCTCCAGATGGAGGTTGCCGCTATGGACGTAATTCCGGGAGAACATGTAATAGTAAAGCCGGGTTCCAAAATACCGGTAGACGGGGTGATAATCGAGGGCACAAGCTCCATTGATGAGAGCGCCATCACCGGTGAATCGTGGCCCCGAAAAAAGGGAGCCGGGGACACTGTTTTTGCGGCCACCTTTAACCAAAGCGGGTTTTTGACGGTCGAGGCTACTGCCGTCGGTGAAGACACGACCCTTTCCCGTATAATTCAGAGGGTCGAGGAAGCCCAGGAAGCGAAAGCTCCGACCCAGCGCTTTATGGAGCGCTTCTCACGCTGGTACACCCCCTTTATAATACTGCTTTCGGCGGTTGTATTTTTTATTACCGGAAGTATAGAGTTCGCCCTGACCATTCTGGTAATCGGCTGCCCCGGAGCGCTGGTCATATCCACCCCCGTGTCGATAGTTGCGGGTATCGGCGGAGCCGCGAAGGAGGGAATCCTCATGAAAGGCGGCGCCCACCTGGAACAGAGCGGCCGTATTACCGCAGTTGCAATGGACAAAACCGGAACCCTTACCGAGGGGAGCCCCACACTTACTCGAATACTACCGGCGATGGAAATCCCCAGCGACGCCTCGGGAAGCCAAAACCCCGAACAGGAGATTCTCTACTGGGCAGCTGTAGCCGAAAGCGGTTCGGAACACCCAATAGCCGGGGCGATTCTTAAAGCGGCCCAACAACAGTTTACGGTCCCTAACCCGGAATCGGCTGCATCTGTTCCGGGCCGTGGAATAGATGCGTACAGCCGGGGAAACAGGATTAGAGTCGGTTCAGCGCGTTTTATGGAAGAAGCGGGGTTTGATCCTGCCGCTTTTCCCGGTACCGACGGTTCGGGTGCAACCGTATTGGTTGCCTTGAATGAGCACCTTCTTGGAGGGCTGAGTATCTCCGATCCGATTCGTGAAAGCGCCACTAATGTCGCCGGGGCCCTTAAAAAAACGGGAGTCCGTCGCATTGTAATGCTGACCGGTGATAACCATGCCTCCGCAGAAGGGGTTGCCGAAAAGGCCGGCATTACGGAAGTATATGCCGACCTGCTGCCCGAGGACAAGCTGAACCGTATCGAAGCCCTGCGTAAAGAGGGGTATGTGGTAGCAATGGTGGGAGACGGAATAAACGATGCTCCGGCAATGGCCGCCGCGGATATTGGTATAGCAATGGGCGCCTCGGGGACGGATTTGGCAATTGAAACGGCGGATATCGCCTTGATGCGCAATGATCTGGATCTGCTGGCACGGGCAATCCGGCGTGCACACCTGACCCTGCGGAATATCCGGCAGAATGTGTTCATAGCAGTGACAACCGTCAGTCTGCTTTTGGCGGGGGTGCTGCTCGGTGAAGTCCAAATGGCCGGAGGAATGCTGGTACACGAAGCTTCAGTGATGATTGTTATTCTGAACGGGATGCGCCTGTTGCGCCTAAAATGAGCCCTTGTCCTAGCACCCCGCTCATCGGGCAGCCGGTATCTCGCTCATCCCGGGGCCGGCACCCCGCTCCAGCGGCTTTGCCCGGATCCTCCGGTTTGACTTCATTTATTTCAGGATTTATCCTTTAAGTATGATATAAAGATAAAGGCTTATTTTCTGTCGTGCCGAAAAACAGCACGGAGAAGCAGAGAAATGAGCTAAGAAGGAGCGTAAAAAATGGAGCTCAAGGGAAAACGAGCAGTAATTACAGGCGGCAGCCGCGGAATAGGCGCAACCACCGCAGTTGCCCTGGCGGAAAAAGGGGCCCATGTGGCGGTGGTGTATCATTCACACAAGGAGAAGGCCCTGAAAATAGCCGAGCAGGCCCAAAGCCACGGGGTCAAGGCCGAAGCCTTCGGAGCGGACCTGCGCAAGTGGCCGGAGGTGCAACGGCTGATGGGCGAAATTAAGCAGACCCTGGGGGGCATTGATATCCTGATAAACAGTGCGGGAATTAATGGGGATAATACCACCATCGAAGAGATCTCCATGGACGAGTGGAAAAACGTGCTGGACAGCAACCTGACCAGCGCCTTTTACTGCGTAAAGGCTTCCGTGGAGGAACTCCGAAAAAATAGGGGCAAGATTGTAAACCTCTCGTCTATCGCCGCCAAGATGGGCGGTAAACTCGGCCCTCACTATGCGGCCACCAAGGGCGGCCTGAGCAGCATGACCTTCTCCATGGCCACCGAATTGGCACCGGAGGTGACGGTAAATGCGGTCGCCCCCGGCCCGGTAGACACCGAGCTGATCAGCGACGAGGTAAAGGAGAAGCTGGCAAAACTCACCCCCTTCGGGCGGATTGCCACCCCCGAGGAAATTGCCCACACCATTATCTATCTGTTAGAAAATGATTTTGTTTCCGGCGAGATAATCGATGTGAACGCCGGCCGTCACAAAGACTGAAAAGCCGACTACAGTGCTGGACAGATACTATCCATGGCTAATCGAAAAACTCATGCGG
>JAWLDZ010000065.1:0-14165 GCA_041686355.1 Spirochaetaceae bacterium | reverse complement strand
GTTCCTGAATCCGCGCTATAACAGCATGCCCCGCACCATGCTGCGCTACGCCATCGAAAAATTCCCCGAGGAACTGCGGCAGGACTACCTGAAGGGGCGTGTTTGACGAGCTACTGGCTGGAAAAATTAAAAAAAAATAAAATTTAGATTAAGAAGCTTTGCGAATAGTTAGTTTTAATCCTAAGCCATGTAGAACTGCATGAAGGGTCCGAATAGTGGGATTTCCCTTTTCGGATAAAGAGCGGTACAGATGTTGACGATTTAGATTAATCTTTTCTGACAATACTCCTATTCCTCCTTGTGCATCGACAACAGTGCGAATTGCTTTTAGGAAAGCTGCAAGATTACCATCATTTTCATATTCTTCCAATGCGGCCATTAGATATTCTGATGCCTCTGATTTATCTTCAACGATTTCCTGTACTATAGCTCTATATGTTCTCATCTATTTACCTCCTCTTATACTCCGACCAAAAGTATTGTGCTCGTTTAATATCTTTTCTTTGAGAAGCCTTGCTCCCACCTGAAAGAAGAATGATATAAGCTTCATCTATCCCGAAGTAAACCCTGTATCCGGATCCAAAATGAAATCTCAATTCATAAAGTCCTTCACTGATTTGTCTATGATCGCCTAAGTTGCCTTGTTCAACACGATCCAAGCGCGTAAGAACGCGGGCTCGAACTGATCTTTCAAGTCCAGTAAGCCATTCTACAAATGGTTCGCGGCTGGAGTCATCATTGTAAATAATAACATGGTACTCATGAGTCTCCACAATTAAATTGTCGCATAAAAGCTACAGTCCGTCAATAAGTAAAAAAAGATTCTAATTGCTAGGCGATTTTGTCGGGCAAAAAACAATTCAATTCGGCCCTTGGCCGAAAAAGGGGTTTGATAAAGGCCCTGCATGGGAGTATAGTACAGATATGCTGCTTCGTATTGTTGACCTCGGCCTAATCGACTACCAAGAGGCCCTCACATTACAATACTCTCTTATCGAACAATGCAGCCGCGAAGAGATACCCGATACCCTCCTGCTGCTGGAGCATCCCCATGTGGTTACCCTGGGCAAGCGGGCCGAGAACTCGGACATGCTCTTCTCCGAGGAGGTGCTGAGCAGCCGCGGGGTGCACACCGCCTGGGTCGATCGTGGCGGTCAGGCCACCTACCACGGGCCCGGGCAGTTGGTCGGCTATCCGATCATCAACCTGCGGCACCATCAGCGTAAAATAAAACGCTTTGTACATAACATCGAGACCTTCCTCATAGAGCTGCTGGGCCGGCACTATCACATCCACTGTCATACCGAAGATAACTACGTCGGTGTCTGGGTGGAGAATCGAAAAATCGCCGCCATCGGCATTTCCATTCATAAGGGGGTCAGCATGCATGGCTTTGCCCTCAATGTGAACACCGACCTGGAGTACTTCTCCCTGATTATCCCGTGCGGAATCCAGGGAGGCAGCCGTGAAGTTACTTCCATCTCAAAGGAGCTTGCAGGCGAGGCAGCGGTTGAGGCGGTCAAACAGCAGGCCGGCCCGCTGTTTGCCGAGATATTCGGCTACGAGTCCACCGAATATGTATCCAAAGAAGGTTTTCAGGAGTACCTGTAATGATACAGCACAAGAACAAACCAAGCCCCAAGCCCGAGTGGCTGAGGGTTCCCATCCGCAGCGGAGGCAACCTCAATTCGGTCAAACGCCTGTTGAAGGAGCTGCACCTCAACACTGTCTGCGAGGCGGCCAACTGCCCCAACCGGATGGAGTGTTTCAGCAGCCGCACCGCCACCTTTATGATCCTGGGAGACATCTGTACCCGCAACTGTCGGTTTTGTGATGTACCCGTCGGCAAAGCCCGGGCGGTGCAGCCCGACGAGCCGGTCAGGTTAGCCGAGGCGGTGGTAGAACTGGGCCTGGTGCACGTGGTTATCACCTCCGTCACCCGCGACGACCTGCCCGACGGCGGGGCCGGCCACTTTGCCGCCGTTGTACAGGCCATACGCTCGCGAAAACCCGAAGCCACCATCGAGCTGCTGATACCCGACCTGCAGGGGAACCAAGAGGCCCTAAAGACTGTCTTAGACTCGGGTCCGGACATCCTCAACCACAACCTCGAAACCATCCCGCGCCTCTATTCCCAGGTCCGCCCGCAAGCCGACTACCGCCAGTCTCTGGAGGTCCTGCGTACGGCCAAACAGCTCAATCCCCGGGTGTACACAAAATCGGGCCTCATGGTGGGCCTGGGCGAGAGCGTCGCCGAGATAGAAGCGGTTATGGACGACCTGCGCAGGGTTGACTGTGACTTTCTGACCATCGGCCAGTACCTGCCGCCCAGCAAGGACCACTTCCCGGTGGCCGAGTACATCCATCCGGAAACCTTTAAGGCCTATCAGAGAACCGGCTACCAAAAGGGCTTTGCCTTTGTCGCCTCCGCCCCCTTTGTCCGCAGCTCCTACAAAGCCGCCGAGATGACCTCGGGCATGGACCGAGAGTGAGCCGTCTGCCTGTTATTCAGACAGACGGTCCTGAACCGCCTGCAGGTGCGGCATTGCAGTCTGTGCGCCTATTTTGAGTGTGGAAAGTGCCCCGACGGCGAAGTGTATGACACCATATTTCTTCTTATACCCCTCAAAAGAAACCATACGAAAGTTCTATTAAAAGAAAATAGAAGACAAATATAATTTGACAGTTAATAAAATCACGTTATACTGATGCTAATATAATTGGGGGATACATGAAGAAGAGCGGAATATTGAATGACAGGATTTCTACTCTTATAGCGGAGATGGGGCATAAAGAGAGCCTTATGATCTGTGACGCAGGTATGCCGATTCCCCGCGATTGTAATCGCATAGATATATCGCTGATGGCTGGTATACCCAGTTTTCTGGACACCCTTCGAGGGGTGCTGGAAGAGCTCTGTGTAGAAAAAGTGGTACTTGCAAAGGAGATAAAGGAACGTAATGCCGAACTGGATGCGGAGCTGCAGTCTGTTTTTAAAGGCATACCTGTTGAGTATATACATCATCAAGAAATGAAAGATTCTATGCCCCAGACAAAAGGGGTAATACGTACCGGAGAATTTTCTCCCTTTGCCAATATCCGTCTTATTTCGGGTGTGGTTTTTTAATAGTACCTCAATGTTGTTTACATTGTGGCTACTATTACTTCGATGCCCAGTTCCTTGAAGCGCTGCAGTTCTTCTTCGGAAATGCCGGAGTCGGTGATGAGGTAATCGACGCACTCCAGGCTGCCCAGGACGGCGAAGGAAGTTTTACCGATTTTGCTCGAGTCGGCCAGCAGGTAGACTGTCTCGGCAGCTTCTATCATGGCCCTTTTCACTGGGATGTCATTGAATCCCGGATACATCAGACCGGCCTTGAAAGCCACTCCGGCGGTTGCCAGAAACAGCTTGTCCACGTAGGTGTCTGATATGAATTGGGCGGCTTTTTCGCCAGTGAGCGACAGGGTTGGTGCTTTGAACTCGCCGCCGGTCATATGTATTTCATGGCTCGGTTCCTCGCCCAGTAAGAGAGTGATATTGAGGCTGTTGGTGATTACTTTTAGATTTTTGCGTGATACCAGGTGTTTGGCCGCTTCGGTTATTGTGGATCCGGAATCGAGAATAATTGAATCGCCGTCTGCGACAAACTCTGCTGCCTTTCGGCCGATGGGGATTTTTTTATCCATATTGTCGAGATGGTGCAATGAAAGCTCCCGGACCCCTTTGGAAAAATCCTTTAGAAAAGCCCCGCCGTGGTCGCGGAGTATTTCGCCGTCGCTTTCAAGTTTCATTAGGTCCTGACGGATAGTCGGTTCGGTCACCCCGAAGGTTTCGCTAAGGTAACTGACGCGGGCACTTCCATTTTCCCGGATGAGTTCGATTATTTTTTGCCGGCGCTGTTCTGCTAGCATCGGGTTTACAGCGTCCTTACCATTTTTTTCCACATCTGATACTCTTTCTGCACTCCGGTCTGTTTTTGAGGGTGATAATCAATTGAAGTGTAGGGTATTGCTGCAATTTCATCAATACCGGAATAAATTCCCGCTCCGAGTCCCGCCAGTAGAGCCGCTCCAAAGGCGGAGGCTTCGGTTAGCTCTATGGCGGCAACCGGAACTTCCAGCACATTTGCTAGATGGGGCATAACAAAGCTGCTCTTGGTAAGGCCACCATCTATCTGCAGCCGCGATAGGGCGATTCCGCTGTCCAGTTCCATTGCGTCGACTACATCCTTTACCTGATATGCGATGGACTCCAGGCCGGCCCGCACTACATGGGCTTTTCCAGTAGCAAAGGTCAAACCGGAAACAACCGCGGTTTGGTCCATTTTCCAGTAGGGTGCTCCCAGTCCGGCGAAGGCGGGAACCAGATAGACTCCTCCGTTATCGGGAACACTTTCGGCAAGAGCATCGGATTCATGGCTCTCGCGAAACAAACCCATTTGGTCGCGCAGCCAGGTAATGGTGGAACCGCAGGAGACAATAATTCCTTCCAGGGCGTAATCAACCCGATCGCCGGCGCTCCAACAGACCGTTTCCACCATTCCGTGTTCCGACACCGGCCGCTGCGGGCCTGTATTCATCAAGATAGAGGAACCGGTTCCCAGAGTGGCTTTCGCTGTGCCCGGTCTTACACAACGTTCGCCGAAGGCCGCCGCATGGGAGTCGCCTATCATTGCAGTTATAGGGATTGGGCGTGCAAAGGTACCCTGAAAACTGCTTTCGCCAAAACGGGCGGATGAGGAGTTCAGCTGCGGCAGGCGGAGTCCTTCGACCGCGAGCATCTGCAGCATGGCGGGATCCCACTCGAGGGTGTCTAGGTTCATGAACAGGGTGCGGGAGGCGTTGGTATAATCGCTGGCATAGGCGTCGCCGCCGGTAAGCCGGTACAACAGCCAGGTGTCCACCGTGCCGAACAGGACCTCTCCCCGGCCGATGGCTGTGGCGATCTCAGGCTCGTTTTCAATAATCCAGGTAAGCTTGGTACCGGAAAAATAGGGGTCGACCATCAATCCCGTACGCTGTTTTAGTTCCGCAGCCGCTCCTTCCCTCTGCAGCCGTTCACACACCGGAACCGAGCGTTTACACTGCCACACCACCGCCGGGCGCAGGGGTCGTCCTTCTGCATCCCATAGCAGGAAGGTTTCCCGCTGATTTGATATTCCGCAACAGACGATATCTTCCCGCTGTCCGCCCTGCTTCTCGTAGGCGGTTACCGCATCACCCGTTGCCTGCAGAACTGTTGTATAAATTTCTTCCGGATCCTGCTCCACATAACCCGAGGCCGGGTATGCAGAGTTCAGCACGGCGGTGGCCTTAGAATGGATTTTACCCTGAGGGCTGAAGAGTACAGCCTTAGAACCGCTGGTTCCCTGATCGATGGCAAGAATAACCTGTCCCATTATACCTGTACCTTTCCGGCGAGCTCTTTGACGGAGGCGACGATGCCATCTGTATCCAGACGGTAGTGAGTGCGGATTGCATTGCCAGGACTGGCAGGTGCGAACGTGCCTTCATCTATTCCAGACCTTTTCAAGCGCGTACCCAACTGTCTTTCTGCAATTACTTCCGCTACCAGGCTGCCGAGCCCTCCGTGCACCGAATGCTCTTCCACGGTCAGCACGGTCTCATGGGCGTTCAAAATTTGTTCTAGTTGATCGTAATCCATCGGCCGAATAGAGGACACTCCGACTACCGAAATGTGTATCCCTGCATCCTGTAAGATTTCAGCGGCGGCAATGCAATGGTGAACCGAGGTTCCCAGCGCTAGTATGACAAGCTGTTCTCCCTGCCGATGGATGGTCAGCTTTCCGGGCAGAAAGCCTACTGCAGTGGCCGCCAAATTCTCAGCGGAAATTGAATCGAGTCGGATATATACCGGCCCCTCGGTGTGCAGAACGTGCCGGAATAAGAGGGCTGCCTCTCTGGGGTCCTGTGGAGAGAAAATCGAAATAGAGCCGAAACCTCGCATAATCGAAATATCGTCAATTGAGTGATGTGTTGGCCCAAGAGCTCCATATGCAAAACCCGGATTCAGACCGACCAGCTTTACATTGGTTTCGGAATAACAGATATCGTTTTTCACTTGCTCATTTGAACGGCCGAGCAGGAAGGGGGCTGCGTTGGCGGTTATCGGAATCATTCCTCCGAGAGCCATTCCCGCGGCGGCGCCTACCAGATTCTGCTCCGCAATCCCTACATTTACCACTTTGCCTCCAAACTTTTCCTGAAACGGTTTGATTTTCGATGTCGAGGTTGAATCACTTACCAGAACGACTAAGTTGGTTCCGGCTTGGGCTTCATCTATCATAACATCGACCATAGCCTCACGCATTCCCTTTTTCATGCTACTCAAGCTCCTTAATTGCTGCAAAGACTTCATCGCCAACCGGTATGCGATGGTGCCAGGCAGCCTTATCCTCTATGAATGAAATACCCTTGCCCTTAATTGTGCGGGCCAAGATCAGTTTCGGTTGTTTGTTTCCCGCCTGCAGACTGTGAAATACATTCAGAAGATCTTCCGGTTCGTTTCCGTTGGCACAGTGAACTTCGAAGCCGAAGGCTTCCCACTTTTTCTGGAGGGGTTCCAGCTGCATAATGGTTTCGGTTCTATCGGCTAGTTGTAGTGTGTTACGGTCTATTATTACAATAAGATTATCCAGCTTATAATGTGCAGCAGCCATCGCCGCTTCCCAGTTCGAACCCTCGGCCAGTTCGCCGTCGCCCAACAGGACATAGGTTTTCCAGGGCAAGTTTTGCTTTTTGGCAGAGAGGGCCAAACCGAAGGCTACCGGCAGCCCATGTCCCAGCGCACCGGTGTTAAACTCGACCCCTGGAGTTTTTTGTCGCACCGGATGTCCCGGCAGACGGGAATCGGGCTTTAAATACGTCTTTAGCCAGCTTTCATCAAAGAAACCGGCCTCGGAAAGAGTGCAGTATAAGCCTCCGGCTCCATGTCCCTTGCTCAATACAAAGCGGTCACGATCGGGGGCGTCGATGCGCTTTGGGGTTACGCCTAATACATGAAAATAGAGCACCGCAAGGATATCTGTTTCGGAAAGATCGGCTCCGGTATGTCCTTCGCCGGCATGGGAGTTCATCTCAATTATCTTTTTACGGATGTTACGCGCTTTTTCTTTAATATTGTCCGGTGAGAGTAAATGACTATTTTCCATGTATCCTCCATAATATTCACCTGCATATGCATCAAAGATAGCATTAACGAAAATATATGTCAATTTTTACTTGTAGATATTTTGTTTTATTAACGAAAAATTGCTTAAAATTTTCGAAAAGTAGGAAATATTGAAAAAATAAGAAAAAATAATTTGACATCAGAAAATAATCGTGTTAATACAAAAGATATGTTCAATAAAAAATACCTTAGGAGGAAAAAAGGTGAAAAAAACATTGTTTCTTTTAGTTTTATTTTCGTTTGTATTTGCTGCAGCTGGAGTGTGGGCTGGGGGGCAGCAGGATGCTGAATCGGAAGATGAGCAAAGTAATCTGATCTACATCATTACTCCTTCCCACGACAATCCTTTTTTTAAGACCGAAGCAGTTGCCGCAGAGGATGAAGCCGAAAAGCTTGGCTACCAGACCCGTGTGCTCAGTCATGACGATGATGCCAATTTGCAGGATCAGCAATTCGGAAACGCAATTGCAGCCGGTGCGGCAGCAATTATCTGTGACAACGCTGGTGCCGATGCATCTATCGGACCGATCCGACGTGCGAAAGAGGCGGGAATTCCCACTTTCCTGATTGATCGTGAGATAAATGAAACCGGTCTTGCTGTAAGCCAGATTGTTTCCAACAACTATCAGGGCGCTGTTATCGGTGGAGAGAAGTTTGTTGAGCTAATGGGCGAATCAGGCAAGTATGTCGAGCTGGTAGGGAAAGAATCCGATACGAATGCAGGTATCCGGTCGAAGGGATATCACGAGGTAATCGACCAATATCCGGATTTAGAGATGGTAGCTCGCCAGAGTGCCAACTGGAGTCAGACCGAAGCTTATTCCAAGATGGAATCGATCATTCAGGCTAATCCTGATATCAAGGGAGTTATCTGTGGAAACGATACCATGGCAATGGGTGCTATGGCCGCTCTGAAAACCGCCGACATGGGTGATGTAATTGTGGTCGGATTCGACGGATCAAATGATGTCCGCGATTCCATACTGGCTGGTGATATCAAAGCAACCGTTCTGCAGACCTGTGCCTACAATGCTCGTCTGGCAGTTCAGCAGGCTGACAAATATATTAAAACCGGTTCTACTGGTGCACCGGAGAAACAGCTTACCGACTGTGTACTGATTGATAAGGCCAACGCCGATAAACTGGATAATTTTGTACTCAGCGAATAATTTATGTGAAATAATGTTCACGAGGCCGGAGGAGATCTTTTTCTCCTCCTGCCTTTAAATGCATACAGGAGAGCAACAATGGTACATAAGGCACTAAGCTATATTATTCACACCTTTATTTTGATGATATGCCTGTTGATAGCCGGCAGCTGCACTGTCGTAAGGCACGATCAGCAGACAGAGTCGGAGGAGGATGAGCTTTCGATATACTTCGACAACGGCGAGTTCGATGCCAAGCTCTATGTGGAGTCTGTGTGGGAAGAGGCTGTGCTTCCGCGTATCAAAGAAGAGGCAGTTGAAGCTGAGGTGCTGTTTGAATCCCTCAATTCTGATCCCTCGACAGCAATTGAGAAGTATGGATACAGAATTGAAGTAACCGCACCGTACAATTTTATGGTTAAGGGAAGTGCCATCATAACCCAGGCCAATGTGAAGTCAGCTGCAGCTACCATCTCAATCGATGCGAACGGTCCCGACGGCAAGCCGGTTGAAATCCAAATCGGTCCGGTAATAAAGGGAACCGCGGTGCGCGACTCGATGGATTTTATCCACTTTGAAGATTTTACTAACCAGCTGGAGTTTGCAAATATTTCCCGGGAAATGAATAACCACATAAAAGCCACTATACTGGCGTCGCTCAAGCGTGAAGAGCTGGTCGGGGCGAAGATTCGGTACTTAGGTGCCTTTCAGTGGGTAGAGGGAGAAGGCGTGCTTATCACACCGGTCGATTTAGTGGTGGAGGAGTAACTATGCCGGTGACACGTACAGATGAGGTGATCCTCAGCGCCGAAGGAATCTACAAACAATATCCGGGAACCCTGGCGCTGAACAACGTTGATTTCAAAATATACAAAGGCAAAGTAAATGTACTGGTGGGGGAAAACGGAGCCGGGAAATCCACCCTAATGAAGATACTTGCAGGAGTAGAAGACCCGAGCTCCGGAAAAATCTATCTCAACGGGAAAGAGATCCACATTACCTCACCTACTGAGGCGGCGGAGAACGGCATTGGTATTATCTATCAAGAGATGAACCTGTTTCCCAACCTCAATGTCAGCGAAAATATCTTTATCACCCGGGAAAAAACCGATAAAACCGGGAGAATTGACAGCACCTATCAGGATAACTATACCCGAGGATTGATGGAAAAACTCCACCAGAATATTGATCCCCAGGCGCTGGTGAGCTCATTACGAATAGGCCAGCAGCAGATTGTGGAAATTGCCAAAGCCCTTTCACAAGAGACGGAGATTTTAATTATGGACGAGCCTACTTCGGCGCTTTCTACGGCTGAAGTGGATATCCTCTTCGATATTATCGATGAATTAAAGACCCATGGGGTTGCGATTATCTATATTTCGCATCGCCTCGAGGAGCTGCTGCAAATCGGAGATTACATCACCATCCTCCGGGATGGGAAAAAGGTGGCTGAAGATGGCATTGAATCGATCAGCCTGGAGTGGATTGTTCGGCAGATGGTGGGGGGTGATGAAAAAGAGGTTTTCTACGATGAAAATCATACCATCGGAGATGTTGTCCTCGAGTGCAAACATATAACCCTGCCGCATGAGAGCGGGCTGTTTGCGGTCAACGATGTCTCCTTCACCTTGCGGCAGGGGGAGATTCTGGGAATTTACGGTTTGATGGGGGCCGGCCGGTCGGAACTACTGGAAACGCTCATGGGAGTGCACCCCGAAGCGATCGGCGAGATCTACATCAACGGTAAAATGATCAAGAGTACCAGAATTGGCGAACGTATCCGTGACGGATTTGCATTAATTCCGGAAGACCGGCAGCGGGAGGGACTGGTAAAAACCATGAGTGTTATTCAAAACATGACCCTGGCCAGTCTGTTCCGCTTAGCCATAAAGGGAGTGCACCTCAAGCGAAGCACAGAAGAAGCTGAAGTCCAACAGCTTATCCGGGAAATGTCCCTGAAAACCGCCGGAACCGAGGTGCTCGTCTCCAGCCTCAGCGGAGGAAACCAGCAGAAGGTGGTAATTGGGAAGAGCTTGCTGACCCAGCCGAAGATACTGCTGATGGACGAACCAACCCGCGGTATAGATGTGGCGGCAAAGGGGGAGGTATTCTCGATCATGAACAAACTGGTGCAGAAAGGCTTTTCCATTATTTTTGTGACCTCGGAACTAATGGAGCTGCGGGCCATTTCAGACCGTATTTTAGTTATGTCGAAAGGCTGTCTCACCGGCAGCTTCTTAAAACACGAGGCAAGCGAAGAGGCTCTGGTGAAAGCATCGGCAGTCGGCCATCTGAGCACAAATCAAAGGACTAAGTAAGGAATCAGCGAGGAGCATAATGAAAACAAAGAAAGCAAAGCTAAAACTGGTAAAGGATAAAAATGTTTCTCTGGGAATGGTATTGATGCAGGCCAGAACCTTTATAGCCCTGTTTGTTCTGACTATCGCTTTTACTCTTCTGCTTTCCGACAAGGGAATAAATTTTTTATCGCCGATTAACTTGGTCACCATTACCAAGCACGTAGCCATTACCGCACTGCTGGGTATCGGAATGACTTTTGTTATACTCACCGGAGGAATTGATCTGTCGGTCGGCTCGATTGTGGGAATTTGCGGGATGGTAGCCGGTGGGCTGATTCATAAAGGACTGGTATTGCCGATGTTCGGCGTAACCATTTACTACAATGTATGGGTAATCATGCTTATTACTGCTGTAATCGGTATGCTTATCGGACTGATAAACGGAATCGTCATAACGCGTTTCAATGTGGCGCCCTTCATAGGAACTCTCGGCATGATGTACATTGCCCGGGGCTTCGCCAATATTCTCTCCGGCGGGTCAACCTTTCCCAACCTCCAGGGAAAAGAGGCTTTTAACAATACCGGATTCCAGTTTATCGGAGCTGGGAAAATTCTTCACATTCCGGTTTCCATCTGGATACTGTTAGTAATCCTGCTAATTTCAATTTATGTAGCCAAAAAGACACCTCTCGGGCGTTATGTGTACGCCATAGGCGGGAATGAAGATGCCGCCAAACTGTCGGGTATACGGGTGAAAAAAATTACCACTTTGGTGTATGCATTTTCGGGCTTCTGTTCGGCCCTGGTGGGGATTATCATCGCATCGCAGCTGGTAGCCGCCCATCCGGCAACCGGAGAAACCTACGAACTCTCGGCAATTGCCGCAGTCGTGCTGGGTGGAACCAGCCTTTCGGGAGGTATCGGAACTGTCGGGGGCACTATTATCGGAGCCTTTGTAATCGGAGTGTTGGCCGACGGCTTAGTTATGATGGGAGTTTCCGAATTCTGGCAGAATGTCATCAAGGGTGTGGTTATCATCGCTGCGGTCATCTTTGATCAACTGCAGCAGCGCATGAAGGCAAAAGCTGCGGTAGCGACTATTACTGCAGAAAAAGAATCGGCATAAAACAATTTGTACGGGAGTGAAGCGATATGAACTATGCACATAGGAAAATGACCTTTGGAGTGATTCCGGCTACGAGAAATATATTTAATGCCGACGTTGCCCGGCAGGGACGCCGGGACCTCTTGAGCCTCTTGGATAAGGCCGGCTACAGCTACGTGGTGCTCGATGAATCGGCAACCCCCTCGGGCTGTATAGAAACCTATCAGGATGCAAAGCTCTGTGCGAAGCTGTTTGATGAACATCGCAGTTCTATTGACGGAGTAATTGTCACCCTGCCGAACTTTGGTGATGAGCTTGGCGTGGTAAATACTCTGGCCTTAGCCGATCTCAAGGTGCCGGTGCTGGTACATGCGGCCAACGATCAAAACGACAAGGTCGGGGTGCACGAGCGCCGGGATGCCTTCTGCGGAAAACTGTCGGTCTGTAATAACCTGTATCAGTACGGAATAGAGTTTACCAACACCAGTCAGCATACCTGCGATGTCGACAGCGCTCTCTTCAAAGCAGATATTGATCGCTTTGCCCGTATCTGCCGCACCGTGGGCGGGCTGCGACATGCCCGCATCGGGGCAATCGGGGCCCGGCCGGCGGCTTTTCAGACCGTGCGCTTCTCCGAAAAACTACTGCAGGCCACCGGTATTACCGTAGTGCCGATCGATCTTTCGGAGATTATTGCCAAAGCCCGGGCCCTCGACAATCAGGCTGCCGAGGTGAAGCAAAAGCGTAGGCAGATAGGTGAGTATGGCCGGATACCGGCTGATATCCCGGAGGAACACGTACTTACACAGAGTCGCTTTTCGGTAGTCGTTCAACAGTTTATGCAAGAAAACGAGCTCGACGCCAGTGCGATCCAATGCTGGGACAGCCTGGAATATAACTACGGCTGTGCCGCCTGTCTGACCATGAGCATGATGGGCGAGCAGCTGCAGCCTTCGGCCTGTGAAATGGATGTAGCCGGCGCAGTGTCAATGTATACGCTTATGCTCGCCTCCGGAACATCCCCGGGCTTTCTCGACTGGAACAACAATTTTGACTATAGCCAAAACAAATGTGTGTGTACTCACTGTTCCAATTACCCGCAGAGCTTTATGGGAACGGAGCTGGAGATATCGAACCTGGATATTCTGGGCAACACTATTGGTGCGGAACGCTGCTTTGGTGCTATCAAAGGTAAAGTGGCCCCGGGTCCCTTCACCTTTTTCCGCATTTCTACCGATGACCGCCGCGGTACCATCAAGTCTTACCTGGGGGAAGGGGAGTTTACCGACGATGAGTACGGAATGGACGGCGGTATCGCCGTGTGTAAGGTAGACCGACTGAACAGCCTGCTGCAGCATTTGACCCGCAATGGCTTTGAACACCATGTGGCCATGGCCCGCGGTCTGACCGCGGATATCATCGAAGAGGCCGCCGGCCGCTACCTGGGCTGGGAACTGTACCGCCACACTGCCACAGCCCGAAAAGCGTAGCAGCTAAAGGTGGTGGAGATGACCCCGGCCATAGTATAATTATAATTATGCAATGAAGGGATCCACAGCCACAGGAGGTGTGTTTTATGGAGGAGATTAATTCGCAGGCTGGGCCCAAACCGGCAGGGCACTACGCCCAGGCAGTCGAACATATGGGCCTGGTATTTGTATCCGGACAGCTGCCGGTAGACCCCAAAAAGGGAGTAGGGGAGATTGGCAGCATCGAGACTCAGACCAGGCAGGTGCTGGCAAATGTCCAGGCCATACTCTCGGAGGCCGGATGCAGGAAAGAGGATGTAATAAAGACAACCGTGTACATAGCAGATATCTCCCTATGGAACAGAGTCAACGAGGTCTATACTCAGTTCTTTGGCAGCCACCGCCCGGCCAGAGCGGTAGTGCCTACCAGGGAGCTCCATTTCGGCTATCAGGTAGAAATCGAGGCAATCGCGGCAGTCCCCGGCAAGGATGTCTGAACACGTATAATTGGACTGCTTAATTCCTCGCTTAATTCGTTAGTCCCTTTGCTTGACTCCACTCCCAGGCCGGATTATAGTGGAACAATTAAAAAGGTGGTAGCATGCGGCTCTCAATCAGAGGAGACGACAGGGGACACTTAATCGTAAATACGCCTTATCATCCCGGCGGCCTCCTCCATATCCGTCACGCCTTTGCCACCCACCTTCTGGAGAATGGCACCGACCTGCGCTACATACAAGAACTCCTCGGTCACAAAAGCTCGCGAACAACCGAAATCTACACCCATATAAGTACTCTCAGTGTAAAAAATATCACCAGTCCCTTTGACACCCTCCCGGGAGGAAAAAGGTTATGAAAAGTGCCGGATAAAACAGCATGGAGGATGCTAGGTGAAATACATTGATTGAGATAATGGGAGTTATGTGACATTCCTTGAATATGTTTAGAGAT
>JAWLDZ010000064.1:0-14264 GCA_041686355.1 Spirochaetaceae bacterium | reverse complement strand
GGATGCAGTTGGTCGCGTACACAGCATGAGTGCCCTTTACGACAAACTCCTGATCCAGAATGATTATTCAGAAAGTTCGGTGAAGAGATACGTTGAGGGCCTTATCGATTCATTGAGTGAACTATTTTTCGACAAAACAAAACATTCAATTGATACCCGGATAACTGATTTCAATCTCCCCTCAAGAACCCTGTTTCCCCTCGGGATCATTATTAACGAGCTTATTACCAATACGATGAAATATGCCTTTGACGGTAAAACCGACGGTTTAATAGAAGTGTTACTGACGAAGAAGGAAAATCATATAACGCTCACCATACAGGACAACGGCTTCGGGCTTCCCAAAGATTTTACCCTCAATGGGGCAAAGGGTTTTGGTCTCACCCTGGTAAAAATGCTTAGCGACCAACTACAAGGAAACTATACAATTGAGAATCGGGAAGATTCCAGCGGGACGATAAGTGTTTTAGAGTTCGATATGTAACACTCCTCTGTTCTGTGTACGTTAGCGTACAGACGGTACTGCCTAATAAAGCGTAAGTTTGATCCATCTTATGAATGGGAGGCAGATAATATGCCGTTGATTGAATTATTGATAATATTGGTTGTCGTGGGGGTAGTTCTATGGCTAATCAATAACTACATTCCGATGCAGGCAAACATTAAAAAGATCTTAAATGTGGTTGTTGTGATCGTAGTGATTCTGTTTGTACTGAACGCTTTCGGAATCCTGGGTTCGTCCACGAATTTCCGTATAGGCTGATGGCAGGAACCCTGCTCTGGAGGAGGCCGATGTTCAGGTTGCAGGTACGTCGGGTAACAAGCGCTTAAACTCATCTCTGACAACCTCGTAGCACTCACACACCCTCTCCTCGAGGCCTGGTCGGTCAAGAACTGTGATTCGGCCTCGATGGTAAGCGATTAAGCCCGCCTTCTGCAGTTTTCCAGCTGCTTCGGTTACCCCTTCTCGCCGGACACCGAGCATATTGGCAATAAGCTCCTGGGTCATACTCAGCTCGTTGCTCGGCAGGCGGTCCAGGCTAAGCAGCAGCCAGCGGCAGAGCTGTTGATCTACCGTGTGATGCCGGTTGCAGACAGCTGTCTGCGCCATCTGGGTGAGCAGCGCCAGGGTGTAACGCAGCAGCAGATGCTGCACCGCCCCTGATCGGTTAAACTCCTGTGTCAATATCGATCCTTTCAAACGGTACGCTTGGCCGGCGCTTTGCACTACCGCACGATTGGGCATAGTATTCCCGCCAAGAAACAAGGCGATACCTACCACCCCCTCTTTGCCGACCACCGCGATCTCCGCGGAAGAACCATCCTCCATAACATACAAAAGCGATACAATAGAGTCGGTGGGAAAGTAGACCCAATCGAGTTTTCCCCCTGACTCGTACAATACATCGCCCAGCGGCATAGGCACCAGCTCTAGATGAGGGGCAATTCGCTCAAAATCGGAGTCTTTCAGGACCGAAAGCAAATGATTATCACGGGGGTTAGTTTTATTAAATTTGTTCAGATCAGACAATTCACCCTCCAATAAAAATATTATAATAATCTTCCCCTCCCGCGTCAAATAATAACGCTATGTGCGCCGGCGAACAGACGACAGATCATGAGTATAGGTAACTTAACATTAACTTGATTCAAGGAGAAAAAAAGATGAAGAGAGTAATAGTTATTTTTGCTCTTATGATGATTTTACCGGCAATGGCATTTGCATGATTTTTTATTTATATTATAGGAAAGGAGGAATGATATGGGCCTTATAAGTGTATTAGTTGCAGTAATTCTGGTAATTGTTATTGTATCAATAATTTGATAGCAAAAAGTAAACAAGATGTATTCTGCCTCGTGCTGTTACAGTACGGGGCAGAAAGTTAAGCGTTTCCAGGAACAGTAGCTCTTATCAAAACATTCGAAAATACAGGTTGTAGTACCGTGTTATTTGCGGATGGTCGCTTTTATTATGTACGGAAGCGAACAGACAGGAGAGGCTTGGCATAGTACAATAGCAATATGAAAAGAAATGAGAGTCAAAAAAAAGAAACTAACAGCGAAGAAAGATGGTATGCCAGGATGAATGCGTTGGAATCTGTCTGGCGGACCAAGATAGCAGAGAGCCGGATAGAATACCTGGGAAAACTCTTTAAGATGAACAAAAAACGATCGGACTTCGAACTACCCTACAGATAAAACCGTCTCTTCACATATCATTTAGCTATACCGTATTCCCTTTTTATATCATGTGGAGAAAACCATGAAAAGACACTTTATCGTGATGGTACTTATTACGATTATTATTTCGGTATTTTTTTCCGGGCATCTGTGGGCCCAGGAATCTTCCGTGACGGAACGGCCCTCTGTCGCCCTGGTACTTGAGGGAGGGGGCGCCCTAGGCTTTGCACACATAGGAGTCATAAAGGTTATTGAAGAACACGGCATCCCCATCGACCTAATCGTTGGAACAAGTATGGGGGCCGCTGTCGGCGGCTTTTATGCACTAGGCTACGATTCAGCACGCCTGGAAGAGGTTATTCTGAGCATGGACTGGGATGATATCTTCTCTGAACAGGGCTCCTTTATCGAGGAACGGTACCTGGACAGAATCGACCACTCTCGTTATTTTGCACACATAAATTTTGATCGCCACGGATTCAAGGTTCCCAGCAGCCTGCTTACCGGCAGAAAGATGCTCTACTACCTTGACCGATTGACCATTGGAGTGTCCTCTCCTACCGATTTCGATTCCTTACCACGACAATTTCGCGCTGTTGCGACGGATCTTGATACGGGTGAACGGGTTGTTATTGATCATGGATCACTGGCCGATGCGATGCGAGCCAGCATGGGGGTTCCCGGCATCCTTGCACCTTACCGTATCGGCGACAGATACCTCGTCGATGGAGCTATTGTGGATAACCTTGCGGTCAACGTGGCCAGAGATCTTGGTGCGGATTTTATCATTGCGGTCAATCTAGATAGGAGAATGCCCTTTGATCCGAAATCGATGAATCGCACCCCCTTGGAAACAATGTCCCGCTCTATTGATATCATGATTCGTTCCAATGTCCAGCGGCAACTGCGTGATGCCGATCTGGCTGTTAAAGTGGGTGTAGGTGTATATGATACAGGTGATTACCGGAAAGCATCGGAAATTATCGTCCTGGGCAAAAAAGCGGCGGATGAAGTGCATGCGGAGTTTGCTATCTTAAAGTCGAACCTCGGACCACTGCCGGACTACACTGCCGATATGCACCGGATAGACCAGACTCCGATCATGAGGGTACGTATAGAAGGTGGCGACAAGCAGGATCGTGATAGAGCTCGTTTATTATTTGCTCCCTTTGCCGGAAAAATACTTGTTCCCTCGGAACTGGAAGAAGCAGTGGCCGTCCTCGAAGCTATGGGAAGATATGAATACATACGTCTGCGGCGAACTACAGAGGACTCGAAACCAACTTTAACGGTGACACTAAAGAAACGGGAGGCACCTGGTCACTCACTTCGACTGGGAATCAATTATAATTCTACCTACTCAAGCTCCAACATTAGCAATGCAGGTATATCCTTCAGTCTGGTATTCCGCAGTCTGCTCACGGAAAATTCCAGATTGACCTTCAACGTAAAAATTATGGATTCTCCGGCTCTCGAGCTTATTATGCTCCAGCCCTTTGGAGAAACCCTTTTCGTCGAAAGTTTTTTATTAGCAGTCCAGGAAACAGATTCTTTTTTTACTGATTCTTCCAGTATTTCTCTACAGCAGACACGGATCATGGAAATGGGTATTAACCTAGGTTCAAACCCGGTTTCCTGGGCAGAATTCGCAGCAGGACTTCGCTATCAATGGGTACTGGCAGCACAGGATCCTATTATTCCCGCAGGGGATGCAATGGAATCAGTCTTTATAGGGAATATTTTCTTTTCGGCCTATAAATTGGATTCACCGATATTGCCTACTACAGGTTTTTCAATCCTGTCCCGCTACAATCAATCTCTGTCTCAGTTCGATTCTTCCTCTCTTTTCCGCGTTGTGGATATTGAAGGCCTTTTCATTCCGGAGTTCAACATGCCGCTCTCCTTCGCGCTGTGGGCTAATGGGGGAACCGATTTCAGCGAATACGCCGACGAAGCTGGGGCGGCACCGCTGTACCACAAACCAAATCTATCTAACCGCCAATTCTTTCCCGGACCCCTGGGAGTCAAAGAGCGAATGGGCAGCCACATCGCGGGCTTTGGAACTGAGATAAAGTATCAACTGAAGGGGGCTTCTTGGGCAACCGGTTTCCCTTTTTTCCTATTGCTGCAGGCATCACAGGGAACCGTACTGCCGAATGTAGAAGATATTGACCGGGCATCCGACTTCACCCATTGGACGGGAAATATCGGAGTAGGCGTGCGTCTCAACGATGGCTTTGGGGCCTTATTCCGTGTCGGAGGAACTTATGGCTTTGAAAAAGAGTTTCACCCCTTTATCGCCTTTGACATGGGTTCACTCGGTAACCGAAAAAACTCTAGATAGCCTCGGAGGCAGTACGCTCTGTCAGCTTCTGTTGATAACGGTCTCTTTTTTTATTAAATACATGCTTATCATGAAAAACAGTCCTGCGTATATTGAATTGGTAAGTATCGATGCCATAAACGCCCCTGGATCACAATTACCATATAGAATTGATCGAATTACAAATGAGGAATTGGCTATGGGTATTGTCAGAAAAAAAGTATCAATCAAGTAAGGGTCGCCGGCGATTAGACCGCTGGATAAAGCTGATGCCAGGACGATAATCGGTAGGGTGAGTATGGTCCCTTCCTTGATGGATTTAGCGTAAAGGCCGAGCGACATACCGACAGCCGAAAACAGTAGAACACAAAACAACATAATTATTCCAATCAAACTAATAGCCGACAAGCTGATAATGCGTAGCAGCGACATGCCCCCAGTAATACTCGGAAAGAACCATGAACTTAGCATCAACCCCACCAGCAAGGCTGCAACTGCGGTAATTCCGACTAGGGAGGCGGCAAGTATTTTCCCCATGATGATGGCTCTACGGGAAATATTGGAGCTTAAGAGAGTCTCTATAGTTGAACGCTCCTTCTCTCCGGCACTCATATCGATCACGCTTGACATAGCCGTAGAGGCGGAAAACACCATGAGAAACACTGGAAGAATGATAGACAGTGTAAGAAGGGAGCTGTTTTTCTGTTCACTTCTAATCGGAATGCGCTGAATCAACTGTGCATCAGGGCGAGTATCCGAATCGAGGAAAGAGGATTGGAGCAGCGAATGGATATGCTCATACATGAAGCTGGAAATTTTTCTGGCGGGATCATAATAAAGTGTAAACTCTTTGTATTCATCTGCTTTTCGTGCGAATTCTATCCCCAGCTCGGCACCACCGTCCCGAATTGTCTCTGCGGGGGAATTTGATTGAATAAACTGAACGTCTTTGATGGATTCGCGTAGGATATCCTTGAGCCCATGTGCTTCCTTTTCAATAATAATTCTAACGCTTGAGCGCAGATCCCCTTTATCCGGTTCCAGGGTCATAAAAAAAAGCAGCAAGGGAACAATTACCGCCGGCATAAGCAGCGCTGCGATAATCATTCTCCTGTCACGAAGCTGATCAAGCAGTTCTTTCTTTATAACAATTAGTAGTTTCATTTAGTCTCTCAAATAGGAGGTTATATCTTTTCCTCCCCCGGACTGAAATAGTGCGATAGGAGCATCACATACGATCTGTCCGGAATGCAGAATAATGATCCTTTCGGCACAACTTAAGATTTCGTCAAGCGAATGACTTGAGAATAACACCGTCTTTCCACTACTCTTAAGCCGTGAAATAATCGCTTTCACAGAATCTTTTGCAATAATATCCAGCCCTGAAGAGGGTTCATCGAGGATAACAAACTCCGGATCCGTAATTAAAGCCCTTGCGATTGCAGCACGCTGTTTCATCCCTCGTGAGAAGGTTGATGCCCTGTCATCGATATAATGCGAAAGTGAAAGTTCCTCGGTAAGCAGCTTGAGGTGTTTTTCATATTTTTGTTTGGGTATTCCGTTTAAGCGTGCATGATAGATAATATTCTCTCTGGCACTCAAGCGGTCATACAGAGAGCTTTCTCCGGAAAACAAGGTACCGGTTCTGTTCTTCATGTACCCCGGATCTTCATGTAGGCTCACAGTATCAAGCGAGATTGAACCTGCATCGGGTCGCAGAATCTGCGACAAAATCCTGACCAGGGTGCTTTTCCCGGCGCCGTTTTCTCCTACAAGTGCTACAACTTCACCCTGTCTTATCATAAAAGATATATCCGACAGAACCATCTCTTTTTTTGCAGAAAAGCTTTTACAGACTCCGCGCAACTCGAGCATAAATAATATCCTTTACAATCTTCCTTAACCAAACTACCTAATTCCCCAGTCTCCGTCTGTTCGTCAGCGTACATATTCTATTTTATGACAAAGATTATAACATAGACGATACTCTCATCAGGTATCCCTCTAAATAAAAAAGTTCAGAACGATTAGAGTTCGATAAACTTGTTGTTCTTTAGGATTCTCATGTACTGCACTAGGCGCTCGTATAGCGGCTCGGCCTCTTCACCGTACTGTTCCTTCAGCTGTCGGGCCAGCTGTTCCACTGTTCGCTCGCCGTCGATGTATAGCCAGATGAAGCTTCCATACTTGTCCAGGTTCACAGTAGATTTTTTAGGGGCCTTGAACAGAGCTTGGGAAATCCAATTCAACACGCCGGTGCGACACACAGTTATTTGCACGGCTCCCTCCTCTGTCTGACGCCATTCCAACAGTGGATTGCGGCGTGGTACGTAATCAAGCAGGTTGCCATCGTTTTTTTTAGTTCGCACCATATGTAACTCTCTCCTCTACTTCAGGATTAATAAAACAGGAAGCGACCCGCAGCCGCTCCCCGTATTTCGTTTTTAGTTATTCGATCTTTCGTTTGTTCCAGAAGGAGGCAGCCACTAAGCTAAGCACCAACAGGGCAAAGAATATTAGCCCCCCGACCTGTCCTAGGACGCCGCCGAAAATATTGATACTGTCACCCAGCATACCATCGGCCACCGGAATAACGGCAAAGATTGCCAACAAAATACCGATCAATCCTTCACCAGCGACTAGCCCGGAAGCGTAGAGTACGCCGCTACGTACCTTATGCTCCTTCTCTTTCTCATCCAGGTTCTTCTTTCGTTCCAGAAGCCCCTTCACAATACCACCGATCATAATCGGAGTAGAGAGGTGGATAGGTAGGTACAGACCGACCGCAATCGGCAGTACCGGTAGCTTAAGGAGTTCCAGCATAACACCGATACCAATGCCCACATAAACGAGAGTCCAGGGAAGATCGCCCTCCATCACTCCTTCAATTACCAAACGCATGAGAGTTGCCTGCGGAGCAGGTAACTCCTTAGAACCAAAGCCGTAGGCATTGGAAAGCAGATAGAGCACCACACCGATTATAAGGGCGGAGGCGATTACACCAATGATTTCACCAATCTGCTGTTTTTTGGGAGTCGCACCAACCAGAAACCCGGTCTTTAGGTCCTGGGATGTGTCGCCCGCCAAAGCGGCGATAATGGCGATTACCGTTCCCACCGAAAGTGCGCCTATCATACCGGGGACGCCGTCAAAGCCTATCCCTTTGAAAATAGCGGTGGTAATCAACAAAGTAGCGATGGTCATACCCGAAACAGGATTTGAGGAGGAACCTACCAAGCCAACCAAACGGGCAGAGACGGTGGCAAAGAAAAAGCCGAAGATGGCGATGATTATAGCCCCAATGAAGCCCACGGGAATGAAGTTGGTGGTCATTATAAAGACCACGATAATGACTACTCCGATCAGCACGATTTTAATTGACATGTCCTGATCGGTTCGCTCTGAGTCTTCCTGGGACTTGGTGGAGAAACCACCCAGAGCCTGCTTAAAGGTGCTCCAAATAAGCGGTAGGTTTTTGATCAGGGAGAAAATACCGCCGAAGGCTACCGCACCGGCGCCCACATAGCGGATATAGTTATCCCAGATGCCCCAGTAGCCGAGTTCGCTGATGAGCCCTGAGGCGGGGTAGATCGCACTTTCCAGACCACTGCCGAAGTGACTGATCAACGGAATAATCACCAGCCAGCCAAGCAAACCTCCGGAGAAGATCAGAGAAGCAATCCTGAGGCCGACAATATAGCCGACACCAAGCAGGGCTGGATAGGTATCGGCCCCAATGGCTGCATCCTTGTAGCCCGGGATCTCCCACTCTATACTGCCCCGAAAGAGGTTCAGGCCGTCGGCAATAAACTTGTAGGCGGAACCCATACCTAGACCGGTAAACACCATTTTGGCGGATGTGCCGCCCTTCTCACCAGCAATCAGAACCTCCGAACAAGCAGTACCTTCCGGGTAAGGAAGAGTTCCATGCTCTTTCACAATCAAAGCTCGTCGCAGCGGTACCATTAGAAATACACCGAGAAGCCCGGCGATCGCCGCAATCCCCGTGATGTTCACTAGATTCGGCGTATCGTAGCCCGGAAGCTCGTTAGCCCACACGAAAAGAGCCGGAAGAGTAAAAATTGCACCGGCGGCAAGCGACTCACCGGCGGACCCGATGGTCTGCACCATGTTGTTCTCTAGAATCGACTCCCGACGCAGAATACCTCGAATAATTCCCATAGATATAACTGCCGCAGGAATCGAGGCACTGATAGTCATACCAACAATCAGCCCAATGTACGCATTGGCGGCTCCGAAAACAACCGCCATCAGTCCACCGATAATAATCGCGAGGACCGTCAGCTCTGGCATTACCTTTCCGGCGGGTATAAAGGGTTTATACTCTTCACCGGAGACATTGCCCTGTACTGTAGCATCGCTCATACATACCTCCACAATTTAAAATAATTTTTGAGCAAAAACTATTTTATCAGAAAATATACTGATGGCAAGGGAAATTTTCAGTTTATTAAAATATTATCAGTATAGTGAACGTCAAGGAGATGAGAATTCAAAATATAAACTGGAATTTTTCCTTTACAACATTTTTGTAGTTTAACTAGGGTGCAGATTTCATCCCTAATTACTTGCTTTCAGCGAGTTTTAGTCTTAGTATGTTTCCAGTAGAAAAACCCGAATACGATCGTTAAAAGGGCAAAAACGCCGCCTCCGATCGCACAGGCAAGGCGTGCGACCTTGGCAAGCCTCAACTGTTCCCGCCCGCGGCTCAGCTCCAGTTTGCCTTCATTAATTTGCTTCTCTCCAACACTAAGCTCACGCTCCCCTTCGGCAACCTGTCTGGTCCCTTCGGCGATCTTCTCTCTGCCTTCCTGAAAGCCCTTTCCGCCTTGCAGCAATTTATCTGCTAACAGTAAAAACAGGTTGTCCTCTGCTTGAGCGTAATCATCTTTCCCCTCTGACAACTCTTGTTTGCCGGCTTCCAATTCTGCCTCGCCTTCCTCTATAGCTGCCTGCCCTTTTTCCAGCTGTCTTTGACCATCGACAATTTGTCTTTCCCCGGCTATGATCATTTTATCGAGATATAAATAACCAGTCACCGAGGCAATTGTCAACAGAAATAAGATCAGCAGCACAAGCTTCTTGATCACTGTATCCTCCTCTAGTATGAAGTACCTCCTCCAGGAACCTGGAGTAAACACCCTTTAGCCTGGTGCCCATTACAGCTTTTCGGATGGGATTAGAATGGCCACTCGTTTTTTTTCTGGATTTATACGTATCCATTCCTCCGGTATGAGTTCATTTTCGAATAACTCATCAGGCGATTCGGGAGTAGTTGAAAAATGGTTGAGCTGAATATCAAGCTCTACCGTTCCACTATTCTCGGTGCTTTCTGAACTTTGCAATGCTTTCAGCGAAACTTTTATCGGACCGTAGGGTGTAAGTCCACGGATTATATCCGATAGACCAACCGCGATTTCAGTAATCCTTTCTGAAGACAAGAAAATCTTGCCTTCACCTTCTACTGAATCTATACCTGCCCGCAGCATTCCCTTTATTAAATCAAACAAATCAACTTCAGGATCTGAAGGATCGGCCATAAACAGCTCATTAGCCGCAGATATTGCCGCTACTCTTCTTGAGAGTCTCTCACAATCGGAAGACGTGCTCCCTTCAAGAGCGATCAGGCTTTCTATTGTTTGCAAATTGTTTTTTACACGATGGTCCATAAATTGTAACAGTTCTTCTCTGATGTTAAGCTCTTCTTTCAGGACCTTTAGCAGCTGATAAGTAATCAGAGATAATGTAATAGCTATAAGCAGGAAATTCGCGGATATCGCAAAGAGTCCTATCATAGTAGTGTTTTGATCTATAATATCATAATATACAAAGACACCGTATAAGATCATGATTCCTTCCGACACGGCGATTGATATAACAATACCGGCAACTTTACCGAACAGGGCGGAAATAACCACTGCGCAGAGCAGCCAGATAAAACCGGCCCCTTCGGTTCCTGTATATATAAAAACCGCTCCGCCCATAAGAAGCAAGACAAATATAGTGAGAAATAAACGTACTTGGTATGAAGTTTTTGGATAAAAGACTGCCAGAGCAATGATTATGTAAGCCAGAGTATCAATAATTGCGAGGGTATAAAGCTCTTCTCTCAAGGCCGCAAACATACTCGGAACATAGGCAATTGCACCCAATATGACCACAGCCCTTAGGAGAGTAGTTAATAGTTGCTCCTTGCGTTGTTCCAGTATAGTCACATCTTTAAGTGTAGTAAGCCTTACATGGGAAAGCAATTTATATAAAGATCGATGGTGCAGCTATTCAAGTCTATTGAACAAACCCGTTTTTACCTACTACCACCAAATCTGCTTTCGCGTTCAGTTTCACATCAGTTTCAGTTTCTCGCCTGGGCCAGCATAGATACTTGAGTATTGGTGCAAAATGCAGTTCGCCCTTCGAACTCACCCTCACAATCAAAGATTGATTGCAAATTCTCGGAAATCCGATTATATAGTTCCTTCGAAATAGATACTTTCCCTGGAGAGGTAAAAGATTTTTCCAGATGAGCGGCATAATTAATGGTCTCCGATACTATCTGACCGGTATTCTGGGAGAATTTCATATTGCCTGTATCGAGTCCAATTCGTAGTGAAATTGCTTCATCGATTGGTAGACTGGGATCAACATTGAAAACCGACAGCACGCTCTGTAGTTCCAGAGCAAACAAAACTGCACGGGTTTGATGGTCCTTGAAAGCAAAGGCGACCAGCCCTCCATCCCCAGACCAACTCCAGATGCGGCCGTCATACACTGATAAAACACGGCGCAGCAGGTTCCAGAATTTTGCGTACATCCTTTCTATCTTTTTCATGCCATACTTCTTTACAAGAACTGAATTACCGACTATATCGATACTTACAACAGTTACCTCATAATTTTTACCTTCCCTAAGTGCCCCCCAGTTCGGCAGTTCATTCGGGTCTGTTTTTAGTATCTTTATCTTTCTCTTTTTATAGTCATAAAGATAACCGGATGAGACCATGTCTTTCATGAAAGACTCGATATTATCGAAAGTAACGGGTTTTCCTAGCAAATCGCTTCCGTCCAATTCGATGAGACACTTAATAAGGTCCTCCTCTTTCTTCCCATCTAGGCAGTCATCTATCAAAGCCTCAGCAGCTCTTCGACGTGGAATGGTAATATGATCATCGATACCAAGCTTCTCATGAGAATTGTAGCGTTTGAATAACATACGGCCGATCGCATCAATTTGATTCGGCTTTAAGTGTTTAGTCAGCATTTCGGTTATGTCGTTTATCAAAACCGGATCAAGCATGTACTTCTCCTATTAGTTGCATTGAAAGTATAATAGCACCAAAAGCTAAAATATAAAAGCGATGGCTAAAATGTTAATGCTAAATTTAGTACTCCCAATCGATTGTTCACCTATAGGCTGTAGAGAGTTTATTTTTCTAAGAATGCACGCTCAATTTGCGTTACGTCTATTATTTGTTAGAATCTAGATATACACGGAGTGCGACTATAAAAAAATCAAAGCCCGTCAGTGAGGCCTGTGCGGTGCGTGGAAGGAGTGAAGTGTGAACAGGAATAAGAACTTTCTTAAGGTGGAAGAGCTCATCGAGCTTGCAGTCGATTTCGAACAAGAGTCGGCCGACTATTACCGTGATCTGCAGAAATGGGTGGAGGATACCGACTCCCGCGCCCTGCTGAAAACTCTCGAGAAACAAGAGATAGAGCACAGGGATACCCTAAAAAATTTCGAGCTTGAGGACAGGGCCTACCCCCTGCTCCAATACGGGCCCTCCTTTAGCATCTCCCTTCCCGAAATAGAATCAGATAATCCCGGATTGCGTGAGCTTCTTGATGTGGCAATTGAACGGGAGGTAGTCTCGAGAAAGATTTATCATAACACCGCGGGACAGGTCTTCGGTAATTTGGCGGAGCTCTTAGAGGACCTCGCAGGCTTCGAGCAGGAACACGAGGTCAAGCTGAAGGACATGCGTGACTACCTCATGGGCAAAGAGCGCAACTGAGAGGGTTGATTGTCGAGGAGGGGTTTGGTAATGAATCGAATTGTTTTTACTCCCCACATTGGGGGAGTACTGGAATATTACCAGCTCAAGGGAAATCGACTGCGCGTCATCCACTCCCGTGGTGGTGAACCGCACCAATCAAATTAGTTGTTATGTGGAATTCACATTTACTTTTTCTCATGACAGATTAGTCCATAGATCACGAATTAATTAAGCCACAACGTGTGCTGCCACACAGATGCAGATTCAAACTCTTCGTATGTTATAGATAGTTATCGGAAACGATTAACATTCTATTATAGTACGGAGGGGGACAAGGATATTGTTCACGATCGGCATCATTACTGCTCACCTACACTTTTATCTTCGAACCCCAGCCTGCTTCTACGGCAAAGTCCATGCATCTTTTAAATACCGCCGGGGTTAACTCAGGGCATTCAATCCCCAAAGGCTCAAGCACCTGCCTTGTTCGGTATTCGGAAAATTTTCTTTTGTCGCAAAAATAGGGATAGTACACATCCATATAGCTGTTAATAAGGGTCTGCAAAGGGCCGTCCTGCACCGCTTCGTCGGCCACCTGCAAGCCGGAAATGGAATAGTGACTCTCGATATGCTGTATAAGCTGCCCGATGCTGTCGGATTTGGGGTTCACAATATGGAAAATACCGGTTTCACTGCTGTCCATTATTGCGGTAACCGCCTTCACCAAAAAGTTTATCGGCACAAGGTTCAACCGGCCGCTTCCGGGAAATGTAAGCGGAAGGTGCATACTCCCGTTTTTTTTTATCGAGACACCGAGGCCGGCCGCCCGTGTGCCGGATTTTTCTAAAATATCTTTTTTCAGTGAATCTCTGAAAAAAAGCAGCGTCCGTACTGGAAAATACAGTGCATTAAACCGAAGGCTTTCCCCTGTGTCTGCATCCCCATAGGTAATGGAGGGGCGAAAAATAATAAGATCGGCTCCCTTTTCCCGGCACAGTTCTGTTATCAGCTTCTCAGCTTCATTTTTTGACCGTTCGTAGGGGTTATGGAAACCCGGGGGATGCAATATTTCTTCCTTAATGAGACCTTCCTGCCTTCCGGCAGAATAGGCTGAGCTCATGTGGAAAAACCGTTCACAGTTAGGGACAAGTTCAAAAACATTCCGCAGCCCTCGTAAATTCGTTGCTTCAACCTGCTGTTTTCTTCTCTCTGCAAAGGAGGTGTCCGCAGCACAGTGGAGTACCTCCGGCACATTTCGGAGTATCCGCCGGTGCTCTTCCGAGAGACCCAGGCCTGGTTTATCAATTTCTGCCGGAATAACTACCGGCATATGCTTCGCTTCTATATTAAGAAACTTTAGAAGGTTCTCTACCCGCTGCCGGGCAGTATCACTACCCTTCGGCCGCACTGTGAGGATGGTTTTTCGGCCCTGTTTTATCAGTTCTCCGGCTAAAAACCCCCCGAGAAAACCGGTTGCGCCTGTAATAAGAATCGGTGAACTGCTCATACTCAACTGAAACTTGCTCCGTGATACAAATAGGCTTCCTTCCTGGAGAATCCCTTGTTTAGCACATCCCCAATCCAGAGCACCCGGGGATCCTGCTGCGAAAACCCTTCTATCATAGTTACTGCTTTCTCCATGGCTATCTGCATCTTCGCTACCTCTTCAGGGTCCGCATGATCCAGATACATGTCCCACTCAAAAATCCCCATTGCGCCCTGGTCTATAGGTGTAAGAAAGCCGA